>JAZOVT010000091.1:0-12837 GCA_045658845.1 Alistipes sp. | reverse complement strand
ATTATAAATACAAAAAGAATAGGCGGTCTATCAAGCCGCCTATTTGATAACAAAATATTTAAGTGTAACTTTGTATATAATTACCCTTATTATATACAGAACCAATAGAAGGCAAATCTACTGGAGTTTTTGAGAATGGATTACTAAATATGTTTAAGTAATATGTTGTTTTGGATTTTATGTATAATAGGGATTGGAGCAGAAGTATTAGGGATGCTCACGGGCGGTCGTAGAAGATAGTAATAATCAATCGAGGTCAGGACAAAATCTACCCCGTTTATTTGATGACAAAATATTAATTAAAACTTTGTATATAATAATTGAGGTCGGACACAAAATCCGACCTCAATTATTTTACCACGTCACGACAACCGTTTCCAAACTGCCGACGGCGCTTATATGTGCAATATCTAATTAAATATTGATATCCAAAATCTCGAACTTCAACACACCAGCGGGAACAGTTACCTCTACCACGTCGCCCTTCTTCTTGCCCAACAATGCCTTGGCAATGGGTGTTCCGATAGCCAACTTGCCCTCACGCAGATTGGCCTCATTCTCTGATACGATGGTATATGTTACCTGCTTCTTGTTGTTGTGATTAAGCAGCGTCACCTTGCTCAAGATTTGTACCTTACTCTTATCAATCTTCGACTCATCAATCACACGAGCATTAGTCAACGTCTGCTCCAATTTAGCAATACGCATCTCCAACAAACCCTGCGCCTCGCGAGCAGCATCGTACTCGGCATTCTCCGACAAATCGCCCTTATCGCGAGCCTCGGCGATAGCCGCCGAAATAGCGGGACGCTCTACCGAGCGCATATGATGCAATTCATCCTTAAGTTTTTGCAAACCTTCAGCCGTCAAATAAATAATCTCACTTGCCATATCTAATAAAACAGTAAAAAAAGCCAGAATCCCAACCCACCTAACCAGCGGCCCTATTGCCCTAAAAAAGCCATCGTCCGCACCGTGAGATTAGAATCCCGATTTAACACTCTATAATTTTCTGCTAACAAAGATAAGGACAAAAAAACTAATTTACAACTTTTTCTCCCACAAAAATCTTTTCGCAACATAAAACGAAAGAGACCGACTCTCTTTAACGGTTGTCGGTCTCATATTCACTATTTGCAAAACTTCATTTACTATTTATCCTGCGGGAAATCAACTACATATACCAAGTGTTGCAAATCGCGCAACAAATTTCGTTTTTTATCCTTTGGTGAATATACATAACAGTCGATAGTCACAACCTCCTGCGTGGCCTGATTAACTGTTGTATAACTTACAAACGGGCCACCCATCACATAATTCTCGACATCCCAAAATCCAGCCATCTCAATCCAGGGGCGCTCACCGATACGCATAGGTCGATATTCGGGGATGAACGGGATATACTCTCCATCAGCCTCAACGGGAGGCAATTTTGTTACGGTAGTCATATACGAGCCATCGGCTGGGCCTGGTATGCGAGATGCGAACTTATTACGAGCCTCAACCAGCGCCTCAACGGTCAAAGATTCAGGTCCTGTATAAGGGTATTTATAGATAAAGAATCCTTGACTTGCTACGGGTAATTCGTGCGAGAACCATATCATATTCTCGCTCTGCGTACGCATCTTAAAGTTATCGGGAACATACATATCAATGCCGAACTCTTTCTGAATCATTTCGTGCAACGGACGCGAATAATATTTATGCGAATAATCTACCCTGCGGTCACGCTCAGCCTTTTCCAATACGTACAACAAGTTGTCACGATTATCGCTCACATATTTTGCCAACGTCTGGTTATCGGGGCCTTGTATAGAGATGAAAATCTGCGGGGCTGCCGTAGCATCATATTGAGCCTCAATTTTGGGCTCGCTGAACTCCGAATTGACGTGAACAACAATAATATTGCGGTGATGACGCGTAAGACTCTTGAAGTTATTGGGCAAAACACGCATCACATTAAACATCGGCTCATAGTTGTTTAACTCACGAACGGGCTGTTGCAGAATTGTTTGCAGAGTATCACCCAACTCGCTCAGCCAAGGCTGCTGGTCACACACCACAACCACCTCATAAGGGCTTCCCGTAGAGTTATCAGACGATGATGCCGAATAGAATGCATCACATCCCACAAATGACATCAAGGCTATGCCGATTACCAAAATATTTACAAAAAGTCGTTTCATAATAACTTATTATTTATCAAGTTCCGCTTCTCTTAATTTATAAGCGGCAACCTACGATAACACAATATCCATATCAACGCAAAGATATATAAAATTATAGTTTATACAAAATATATACCTCTATTAAGCAAAAAAACATTACTTTTGCGATTGGTATTAATCCCTCGGCTCGTAAACCGAGAAAAACAGACAACACTTGTGGTATGAAGATAAAACCCGGAAAACTTATTCGCCGCCTCTTCCCCGATATGATTTGGGAGATTGACGACAGCAATGGCGTCTTTCTCACCTTTGATGACGGCCCTACACCGGGTGTTACCGAATGGATTCTCGCCACTCTAAAACAATATGATGCCAAAGCGACATTTTTTGTTTTGGGCAAAAATGCCGAGATGTATCCCGACCTTCACCAACGCATCATCGACGAAGGCCACAAGATTGGTAACCACACATATTCACATCAGAAGGGTTGGGGAATGCCTCTTGAAAAATATATCGAAGATGTAGATTTTGCCGATGACATCTTGCATACCGATTTATTCCGCCCTCCCTATGCGCGTGTCACGCCATCGCAGATGCGAGCCATAGGACAGCGTTACAAAATCATTATGTGGAATATCCTTTCGCGCGACTATGCTTTGACGGTAACCCCTACGGAGTGCTACAGAGGAGTAGTAAAGCATATAGCCCCAGGCGCAATCATAGCCTTTCACGATAGCGACAAGACGTTCCGCAATATGAGTTATGCCCTGCCACGCGTTCTGGAGCGCATCAAAGAGTTGGGTCTAAAGTGTAAAATCATCGAGTTATAACATCCGACTATGAAGATTATCGTTGCCGTTACGGGTGCCAGCGGAACAATATACGCACGTCAATGCTTGGAGAAGTTGCTGCAGTGTAGCGATGTCGAGCAGATTGCTCTTATCGTGAGCCGCTGCGGTGAGGAGGTTGCTCGCCACGAGGGCATAGACCTACCCTGCGACCCGCGCATTGTACGCTATTCCGTTGATGATATGTTTGCCCCCACGGCAAGTGGCTCGGCTCGTTATGATGCAATGATTATCATTCCCGCATCAATGGGGACTGTGGGCCGCATTGCTTCGGGCGTATCACTATCGCTCATTGAACGCTCGGCCGATGTAATGCTCAAGGAGCGTCGTCGACTCATTTGCGTCGTGCGTGAGACTCCCTATTCGCTCATCCACTTGCGTAATATGACAACCCTAACCGAAGTTGGGGCAATCATTTTACCCGCATCACCCTCGTTCTATTCCCACCCCCTCGACATCGAGGAGTTGGCTAAAACCGTCACCGAACGTGTATTGGCTCACGCAGGCATCGACCTGCCGCACTATGAGTGGGGAGAGTAAAGAATCTATTGCGACATTTGGAATTACCCTCGACAAATCGTAACTTTGCACTATATAATATTTCAGGTTATGAGTATTGCTTCTTATCTGGCAGCCGACCACCCTACGGCATTTTCGATTGAGGTACTTCCGCCCGTGCGTGGCAAAGGTATCGAGCAGGTCTTTAAGACCATCGACCGCCTTATGCCATTCAACCCTGCATATATCAATATCACAACACATCGTACAGAGGTTATCTACCGAGAGGTTTCGTCTGGCATATTCCAGCGCACCACAGCGCGTATGCGCCCCGGCACGGTAGCCATCGCGGCCGCACTCAAAGGACGATACGGCATACCAACCGTACCACACGTTATATGTAGCGGTTTCTCGCGTACGGAGTTGGAAAATGAGTTAATCGACCTGTCGTATTTGGGCATTACCGACCTTTTGGTGTTGCGTGGTGACAGAGCCAAAGGCGAAAACCGTTTCATAGCCGAGAGTGACGGGCACGAACACGCCATAGACCTTTGCCGTCAGGTGAGCGACTTCAATCGCGGCAAGATGATTGACGGCGAGGAGCACGAACCACTCAAAGAGCAGTTCTCGTTTGGAGTTGCGGGTTATCCTGAAAAGCATGAGGAGGCTATGAATATGGAGATGGATATTGAGCATCTTAAGGCCAAAATCGAGGCTGGTGCAGAGTATGTCGTAACACAGATGTTCTTCGATAATAGCCGCTACTTTGCCTTTGTTGAGCGTTGCCGTCAGGCGGGCATCAACGTTCCGATTATCCCTGGCATCAAACCACTTACATCATTGACACAACAAGCCTTGCTACCCAAAACGTTCCATATAGATTTACCTTTGGAGTTGGCCAAGGAGTTACAACGATGCAAATCGAATGACGATGTAAAGTCTCTTGGCGTAGAGTGGGGCATTGCACAGGCCCGCGAATTGAAGGCCGCAGGAGTTCCGAGCATACACTTCTATTCGATGAATGCCGCAGCCAGCATCGAAGCCATAGCAAAGGCTGTATATTAATCCATACGAATAATTTATGACGCTTGCGACCATCAAAGAGATACTCCGCCGTCGAATAATGATTCTCGACGGTGCTATGGGCACTATGATTCAGCATTACGGCCTTACTGAAGATGATTTTCGTAATGCTGAACTAACGAATCATCCCATAAAGTTGGCGGGTAACAACGACCTGCTCACACTTTCTCGTCCCGACGTCATATCGGCTATTCATCGCCAATATCTCGAGGCTGGTGCAGATATTATCGAGACTTGTACATTCAATGCGCAAGCCATATCGCAGAGCGACTACTCGACAACACACCTCATCCGAGAAATAAATCTCGCAGCGGCCCGTTTGGCTCGCGCCGAAGCAGACCGAGCAAGCGAACTCACACCCGACAAGCCTCGATTCGTTGCCGGCTCAATAGGCCCTACGGGTAAAACCGCCTCGATGTCGCCCGATGTCGAGAATCCAGCCCTGCGCGCTGTCACATTCGACCAATTGCAACAAGCCTACGAGGAGCAAATCGAGGCCCTGATTGAGGGAGGTGTCGATTTGTTGTTGATAGAGACTATTTTCGATACGCTAAACGCTAAAGCAGCATTGGAGGCAGCCCGTTGTACATTTGAGCGCACAGGACATCATCTGCCCATTATGTTATCGGTAACGATAGCCGATGCATCGGGAAGAATGTTGGCAGGTCAGACTTTGGAGGCTTTCTTGACCTCTATCACCAACAACGACATCATCAGCGTCGGTCTGAACTGCTCTTTTGGAGCCGAGCAGATGTTTCCACTACTTAAAAACTTATCAGCAATAACCTCCTATTACATAAGTGCATACCCCAACGCTGGCATCCCCGATGCTATGGGATGCTATGACCAGACACCCGATGTTATGGCCCGCAACATAGAGCGTTTTATCGATGCTGAAATCGTCAATATCGTTGGAGGTTGTTGTGGCTCTACGCCCGACCACATACGAAAGATAGCCGAGGTGGCATCACGCGCAAAAAATGTTCGCCAGCCTCAAACCAACAAAAAGGGTTGGTTGGCAGGATTGGAGCCATTTACGGCAAACGGAGCCTTCATTAACGTAGGCGAGAGATGTAACGTAGCAGGTAGTCGCAAATTCCTACGCCTAATCAAAGAGAAATCATACGATGAGGCACTTGCAATAGCACGCTCACAAGTTCGTGCGGGAGCGATGATACTCGACATCAATATGGACGATGCGATGATAGATACCCGCGAGGAGATGTGCAATTTCCTTAATCTTATGGCATCAGACCCCGAAATCGCCCGTCTGCCGTGGATGGTGGACTCTTCGCGTTTTGAGGTGATTGAGGCGGCTCTAAAATGTATTCAAGGCAAGGCCATAATCAACTCTCTTTCGCTAAAAGAGGGCGAGGAGATATTCCTTCAACGTGCCGCACGAGTAAAGCAGTTGGGCGCGGCATTGGTCGTTATGGCCTTCGATGAGCAGGGGCAGGCGACATCGTTTGAACGCAAGATTGAAGTTTGTGGGCGAGCATATCGTCTGCTAACCGAAAAATTAAATTTCCCTGCCGAAGATATCATATTTGACCCTAACATCCTGACCATTGCCACAGGCATCAGCGAACACGACACCTACGCTTTGGACTTTATTCGTGCGACAGAATGGATACACGCCAATTTGCCTAATGCGAAAGTAAGCGGAGGAGTCAGCAACCTATCATTCTCACTTCGTGGCAATAACTATTTGCGCGAGGCTATGCACGCCGTATTCCTCTATCACGCCATAGGTGCTGGACTGGATATGGCTATAGTGAATCCCGCGACAAAGGTGATGTACGAAGATATACCGTCGGAGTTATTGGAGGCTTTGGAGGATGTAATTCTCTGCCGTCGCAGTGACGCCACCGAGAGATTGATTGCACTTGCCGACAAATACAAACCTTCAGAGGCGGAATCAACCACAACAATGGTTATTGACCGTCACACCACACCTCTCGAAGAGCGATTAACGACAGCCTTACAACGTGGCGAGGAGGAGTTTTTGGAGGAGGACTTAAATGAAGCATTGGCGACCTACCCCACCGCTGCCGCCATAATCGAAGGCCCGCTGATGCGAGGAATGACTCTCGTCGGCAAACTCTTCGGGCAAGGCAAGATGTTCCTGCCGCAGGTAGTCAAGACTGCCCGCACGATGAAGCGCGCCGTTGAGATTCTACAACCGCATATCGAGGCTGGCAAAGCAACATCTGCGACCAAAAATGGACGTTTCTTGCTTGCTACCGTCAAAGGTGATGTTCACGACATAGGCAAAAACATAGCAGGCGTAGTCCTGGCTTGCAACAATTTTGAGGTTATTGACTTGGGTGTGATGATTCCTGCCGAAAAGATTGTAGCGGCAGCCAAAGAGTACAAAGCCGATTTCATAGGCTTAAGTGGTCTTATCACCCCATCGCTCGACGAGATGTGCACGGTAGCCAAGGAGTTGCGCGAGGCGGGCATCAGCGTGCCGTTATTTATCGGAGGTGCTACAACATCAGAGATTCATACTGCCATTAAGATTGCGCCTCTATACGAAGGTGCAGTCCTGCACGTCAAGGATGCTGCTCAAAACCCTATTTTGGCCATCCAGCTGCAAAGCGAACTCCGCCAAAGCATCATCGCAGAAAACCTCGCACGGCAAGAAGAGTTGCGCCAACAGATGGCGAATAAAACAAGTGCGACCACACAAAACGCAACCGCCACCGATAATAGGCTAAAGATAGATTGGGCAACACAAACCCTCCATAAGCCTTCCTATCTCGGCGTCAAGACTTTAGAACATATTTCGATTGCGGAGATGCGCCCATACATTAATTGGCGACACTTCTACAATCTGTGGCGCGTACAACCCGACTCGTCGGAGGCCAATAAGATTCTCGCAGAGGCCGAGGCGCTACTCGACAAGATGCAGCATCATTTGCAGGCCCGCGTAGGATTCTTCTCAGCATTTGGCACAGCAGATAATATCGTTATCGAGCATCCTGCAGGGTGCAAATGTTGTAACCACACACCTCGCCAGAGCATTATTGCCACACCTCGCCAGGCGAAGGCTAACGAATCAGGCATACAACTATCGTTATGCGACTTTGTAGCCCCCAAAGGCTATGGCGACCACATAGGTTGCTTTGCCGTGACGGTTTCGGACTCTTTCGCGAAAGAGTTGGAAAGCCTTAAACGTAATGGGCAAGAGTACGAAAGTCTTTTGATGCAGAGTCTTGGCGACAGATTGGTTGAGGCTGCAGGCGAATGGTTACATCAGCAGGTACGCAAATCTCTTTGGGGATATGCGCCCAATGAAACGCTATCGCCGCAAGAGTTATTTGCTGCCAAATTCGACGGCATACGCCCTGCGGTAGGCTATCCATCTTTGCCCGACCAAAAAATGATATTCCCGTTGGCCGAGTTGCTCGAAATCGACAAGATAGGCATCCGTCTAACCGAGAATGGCGCAATGTATCCGCAAGCATCTATCTGCGGATTGTACATCGCATCACCTCACGCCCGATATTTTATTGTAAAAGAATAAAGTAAGAACAGAAATAAAACCTAAAATTATGAAACCTCGCATTTCCCATCTTATCGCCGCTGTCATTTTGTCTGCATTGGCATACATACCCTGCTCGGCGCAACCCATCTTCACCGATGCATCACGTAGTAACCGTGAGCGCGCTGAAGATATTGTAAAGCATATGACTCTGCGTGAGAAGGTATCGCTTATGGTGTATGACTCGCCCGCAGTCGAAAGGCTTGGCATCAAGAAATACAATTGGTGGAATGAGGCCTTGCACGGCATAGCCCGCAACGGAAACGCAACAGTCTTCCCAATGCCAATTGCTATGGCCTCATCATTCGATGCCGAATTGTTGGAGCAGGTATTCACCGCTACAAGCGACGAAGGCCGTATCAAGTGGAACATTGCTCGCTCTTCAAACGATGATAATATGTGGTATAAGGGACTATCGTATTGGACTCCCAACATCAACATCTTCCGCGACCCACGTTGGGGACGTGGTATGGAGACCTATGGCGAAGACCCCTATCTCACATCACAGTTGGGTATGGCTGTTGTTCGCGGCCTGCAAGGCGACAACAAAGATGGCGTAATCAAAGCATTAGCCTGCGCAAAACACTATGCAATACACTCTGGCCCCGAGTCTTCACGACACTCGTTTGACGCCGTAGTCAGCGAGAGAGACTTATGGGAGACATATCTTCCTGCTTTCAAAGACCTTATAACCAAAGCCGATGTTAAACAAGTGATGTTTGCCTACAATCGTATGTTTGGCATTCCCGCAGGCGCAAACGAGCGTTTTATGCGCGACATACTCGAAAAAGAGTGGGGATTCAATGGCGTGGTAGTCAGCGACTGCTGGGCCGTAAAGGATTTTTATGCTGGACACAAATGGTCGGCCAACAGAGTTGAAGCAGCCGCAGCCGCAGTAAACGCAGGAATGGATATGGAGTGTGGCGATGCAGTTCCCGCCATCCCCGAAGCCATCAGACGAGGCCTCGTAACAGAGCAGAGTGTCGATGAGAGTATAACACGCGTTATGGAGTACCGTTACCTGCTCGGCGAGATGGATGAGGCATCACCGTGGGATGATATACCGCACGACAAGTTATGCTCAAAGGAGCACGCCGATTTGGCATTAGAGGTGGCTCACAAAAGTATCGTACTGCTTGAGAACGATGGAATCCTTCCGCTCAAAAAATCTGAAAAATTACTTATTATGGGCCCCAATGCCGACCAAGCACGAATGTTGTGGGGTAATTACAACGGTTACCCGTTAAACGAATCTTCGCTACTTGACGGCATTAAATCAAAAGGTGTCGATATCAACTATGTAGATGGCATACCGTATGTAGCAGGCCTAACGACCATCGACGTTACGGGCGATGTTGTAATGAAAGCGACGTTCAATCCCAACGATAAAGAGTTCGATATTGAAAAATATATAGCGGCAGCAAAGGATTATAAAACGGTTATATTTGCTGGTGGTCTTGCATCGTGCCTCGAGGGCGAGCAGTTGGAGGTTAGTGCACCCGGATTCGATGGCGGAGACCGCACAACCTTATCCTTACCCGACGTGCAGAAACAAGTTATCAAGGCTCTGCACGATGCAGGCAAGAGAGTTATCCTCGTGAATTTCTCTGGTAGCGCGATGGCATTTAAGGATGAAGCGAAGTGGTGTGACGCCATAGTTCAAGCGTGGTATCTCGGCCAGGAGGGCGGAAAGGCCATTGCAGATGTACTGTATGGCGATGTAAACCCATCGGGCAAACTGCCACTTACATTCTATGCCGACGATAGCCAACTTGTCGATTTCGAAGATTATTCAATGAAAGGCCGCACATACCGTTATTTCGAAGGCAAACCTCTTTACCCCTTTGGTCACGGTTTGAGTTACACAACATTCAAGTTCGGTAAGGCAAAAATTACAGAAACCGCTACAGGCGAAAAGGCATTAGTAATAGATGTGCGTAATACGGGCAAATGTGATGGCGAAGAGGTTGTACAACTATATATCAGCCGCGCAGATGACCCCGAAGGCCCAATCAAGACATTGAGAGGATTTAAGCGCGTTGCACTGAAGGCGGGCGAACAGGCGGAGGTTAGCATCCCCATCAACGACGAAACCTTCTTGTGGTGGAATCCCGAATCGGGCCGTATGAATCCTATGGCAGGAGAGTACACCCTACATTATGGTAACACATCCGACAGCAAATCACTTAAGACAATAAAATATAGATTTGCTAAATAGGCCTATTTATCTATATAAGAGATTATGAATAAGGCGGTAACGAATACTCGTTACCGCCTTATCTATTTATTGAAACTAATTCTTAATTAGCACCTAATCTCAATTCTCCAATCCGAGACGGCTACCCTTGGGACCAATAGGGAATCCAAGACCAAATGTAACATTAACATTGTTTTGGCTGATAGGCACCCATTGTGGAGTCTTCTTGCAAAGCAACATATCTGTTGCAACAAACAGATTGACAAAGCCTGGACAAACATTCAACGCCAAACCAAATGCACTGCTATTCTTACCCAAAATTGAGTAACTACCCGAAGCGTGAAGCCACTTTAGAGGTCTAAAGTTTACAGAACCTGTAACATTGTGACGAGTCTTGTACTGCCAGAATTTTGCGCTATAGAATAGACCAAAACCAATCTTTCTATCCAAAAGATTGTACTCTGCACCCGCATTAACAGATGTACGAAGCGACTTCGACACGCCATTGGCATCAACGACTTCAAAATTCAACTCGTCCAAATCAAACGATGGCTGCGTAGCATTACCCTCTGAATCAATCTCAACACCAGTAAACTCAATATCTTTATCCACGCGGCCTACTGCTGTGCTATTCTTCGACCACGCCATAACGCCCAAATCGTTTACCGACAATGAGAGTTGCAATTCTGGGAGAAGGTCGTATGTAGCACCCAAATCCACACCAAAACCATATCCTGCAGGAATCTTAAACTCATCACCCAAATCCTCCATATCGTATACCAACGTATGGTCTTCGGTATATGTCGTACCTGGCTTAGCACCCGACACCTCCATTGTACCAACTGCGTGAGCATACCACTTATCAGCACCCATATTGGCCGTAAAATCATCAAAGTTCATTGCGACACGCGCTGCGCCAACAAGGAATTTACCTCTAACACCTACATACAGTTTATCAATTACGGGGAATGAGTAAGAAAAACTTGTCTCGATATAACTATCTACGCTTGCACCCAAATTAGCGAAGTTGCCCGATGTTCCATTCTTGGCAAAAGCAAACAACTCATAAGGAGCGCGTACCTCGGCATTAGCCACGAGGTTAACACCGACAGACCAGAAATTCTTCTTATTCTTTGTATAAGAGCCAAAACCTATAAGATTCATATTCACGCCTAAACCAAGACGATTCATATCATCCAAGCCCGACAGAGCAACACTTGCAGGTACGCTGGGGCTGAGCAATGTGGTGAGTGTACCTTTATTTTGATATAAGATATTATCCAACGATATATTACCCTGCAAACCAGCCTGAATACCTCCAATAAATGGCATATTAACATAACCACGCATAGGAGCGAAAGCAGGATTCCACTGATTACGGGTAATAGAGCCGTCCATAAAATATGACGTATTATTTTGCGCCAAAGCAGATAGCGAAAATAATGTTACTACGATAAGTGTGTATAGTTTCTTCATAATAATCGTGCTTTATAGTTTCAAACCACCCGTTTTTCTTAAACTAATCGAGATATTAAGTTCGTTATTATCAGTAATTTCAGAATTAGGATAATAGCGGTCTAATGTGATAGGTACCGTAAGCAACGAGCCATTCAAAATTGCATCAAAATCTTGCTTATAAATGCGTACCTCTTTAATGTTGGTAACACCATTATCAATTGATATTTTACCAAAATCAATGCGAGTATTCTCAATACGCGGTGTTATATGGAATAAGAACGGGAAATCGCTTTCAGCCTCACCAAACAAATACAATGCATTTGCAGAATTAGAATCACCAGCCTCTCCGATATTACCTGTAAGCATATCTGCCACCTCCTCCGACACATCAAGGGCGGGAATCTCGATAACAACATCCTGAACTTTAAGATTAATCAAATCCTCGTCAGAAATATCATTAAACGCAACCTGAACATCATCGGGGAAGGTTACAAAGAGTGTTGCAATAACCTCTGTAGCATCTGCATCGCTGAGATTATCACCAATCTCCGCTGCAGTGGTCGCCACAATCTCATTCGATGAATTCATCAGCATCTCAACAACCTCTTCACGATACTCTGCAATTACGTGACTACATACATCGTAACGCTTGTCGGAGTCGGCTATCATCTCTAAATAAAGATTATCAAGCAAACTCTGCTTATACTCCCTGTTATCGGCAAGTTGCTGCACATCGACATACGAAGCACCATTTGGAAGTTGAGTCGGAAGCCAAACATTTACTTTGTCCTGCAACTCTGTAATTGATAGGTCATCTTCAACATCCAACTCGATATTTGCCGCTTTGAAATTGATATTAGCGAGCGGCATCAAAAATTCACTATCGTCATTACCGATGGCTATGCCATCTGACTCAATCTGTGATAAATCATACTCTTTATCAATACACGAACAGAGCATAATCCCCACACTCATTGCGATTAGGATTAATAATTTTTTCATATAAATCTTGAATATTATGGGTTTGACATTACAAAT
>JAZOVT010000090.1:0-17021 GCA_045658845.1 Alistipes sp. | reverse complement strand
CCCATATGATTCAGACTATTCTATATCTTCATTATATGTAATTCGTTATGCGGGAACATTTGGTTATGCGACTAATGATAAGATTTATGTTCCTAATGAGGCGATAACTATATATAAAAATAATAATGACTGGACGAGTTCATTTATAGAGTTTGGAGGGATATCTGAATAATAATAGAGAAGGTGCTGACTTTGCGAAGTCAGCACCTTCTCTATATCTTAAGGAATGTTATCTCACCTTAAACTCGGGGTCAGCCTTCTGCGGGATAGGCATCGATGCGTAGTAACCTGCATCGAACTTCTCGCGTACAGCCTTAAATGCCTCGATAGTGCGCTCAACATCCTCCAATGTGTGTGCCGCTGTGGGGATGATACGCAAGATAATCTCGCCCTTCGGGATAACGGGGTAGATTACAATCGAGCAGAAGATACCATAGTTCTCGCGCAAATCGACGATAAGGTTAGTACCCTCCTCGTTACCGCCCTTCATATAGACGGGTGTTACGGGTGACTGTGTAACGCCAATCTCAAAGCCGTTCTCCTTGAAACCTGTCTGGATAGCGCGAGTAATCTCCCACAACTTCTCCTGATATTCGGGGTGCTTGCGGATGAGGTCCAAACGCTTCAATGCACCGATAACCATAGGCATAGGCAACGACTTAGCGTACAACTGTGAACGCATATTGTAGCGGAAAAGGTTAATCAACCAACGTGGACCACTTACAAATGCACCGATACCTGCCATTGACTTTGCAAATGTGTTGAACAATACATCGACGCCATCAACGCAGTCGAAGTGAGCCGCAGTACCCTTACCGCCAGGACCCATAGTACCAAAGCCGTGAGCATCGTCAACCAACAGACGGAAGTTGAAATCCTGCTTTGCCTTAACGATTACATCCAAGAAGCCCAAGTCGCCCTTCATACCGAACACACCCTCGGTGATTACCAATACACCACCGCGCTGTGACTCGGCCAAATCGGTTGCGTGCTGCAACTGCAAACGCAACGACTCCTCGTTGTTGTGGGCATATACGAAACGCTTACCCTTATGCATACGCAAACCGTCGATGATACAAGCGTGGCACTCTGCATCGTAAACCACCACATCGCGCGGTGAGAGCAAGCAGTCGATAATAGAAATCATACCCTGATAACCGAAGTTCAAAAGGAAAGCATCCTCTTTGCCTACAAACTCGGCCAACTCGCGCTCCAACTGCTCGTGGTACTTTGTCTGACCACTCATCATACGAGCACCCATCGGGGCTGCCATACCAAACTCCTTTGCACCTTCAGCGTCAGCCTCGCGTACCTCGGGGTGGTTAGCCAAACCGAGATAGTTGTTCAAACTCCAGTTAAGCATCTCCTTACCGCGGAAACGCATATGAGGACCTAACTCGCCCTCCAATTTAGGGAATGCAAAGTAACCGTGTACCAACTGCATATATTGACCAATCGGGCCACCGGTATTCTTCTCTAATCTTTCGAAAATATCTACCATAATAGTTTATATTTATTGAGTTATTAGTTTTTTGCTATACAAAGAAACACATTTAATTCCTATTTGACAAATTTTTCTCCCACCAACTAACATATTTGACCTCCTCGGCCGTCAGTGCTCGGTCGTAAACGGCTAAGCCGCCAATCTCGCCTTTGAAGAAGTTGGCGTAACGGTTGCTTGCGAATACCGCACCTACGGTAAAGTCCGAGCCATTGTCGCCAATGCCATCGGGAAAGTAGTAGGGATTCTTCACCTGGCGCAGACCCTCGGGGTATCCCTCAAAGCCCGTTGTGTGGTTTATGAGTTCCTCTTCACGCTCCTCGAACTCGCCATTGAAGTACGAACGGATATACTCGCCGTCATAAGTAAAGGCTACGGCACACCACTCATTCTGTGGCACAATCTGCTTGCTGGCAGAGTAATCTATCGAGTAGGGAAAGGGTGGGGTAGGCTTACCTGTCTTTGAGATATGTCCGCACACCTGATTCGCACCATTGTAGTGAGGCAATCCTACGAACAATCCGTACTGACGCTTTCCACCATCCTCATATTCGTTCCACATACCGCCTACGAAACTCTGCGTAGCGGTCCACTTTACCCACGCTACAACCGTAACGCTACCACTCTTTACATTTAGAGCACCTGTTTCCGAGTAGGGGATATATAGAAAATCGTCACCGTCAAAATGGAGTGAACGGCCCGACAACGGACCTTCTTCTATAAGCGTCGGCATAGCATTCTCTTCGGCTCGAAGAGTGGGTGTCGTAATTCCCTTTGCCGTCAGATAATCCTCATCGGCAAAATCCCAATATGCCACAAGATTGGGTACACTCTCCAAACGTTTTGCTACCTCTGTTTTGGAGCAGCATCCGCTAAAGAGCAATAGTGCCGATATGCAACTGACGACTAACGATGGTGTACAAATGCGCATAAAATCAATCTCGATTTATAGAGCAAAGATAGAAAAAAATGGCTGACGATATTCTAATATAGTGTATAAAAGCCCCTGCGGGAATAAAAAATAGGTATTTTTACCTATCGTAGCGACCCGAAAATGACAAAAAGTAAGATTAAAATTTTGCCGATGTATGATATAACAAGATTTTTTCTTATCTTCGCAAAAGATAAATAATACTTACAATTATGGGATATAATAGAATACTTCTTAAGTTGAGCGGTGAGTCGCTTCAGGGAGAACAGAAATATGGTCTTTCTACTGCAGTGTTGCAGTCGTATGCCGAGCAGATTAAGGCAGCCGCCTCGACAGGTGTGCAGATTGGCATAGTTATTGGCGGTGGTAATATATTCCGCGGCTTGCAAGGTGCGAAGAAGGGTTTTGACAGAGTCAAGGGTGACCAGATGGGTATGTTGGCAACGATTATCAACTCTTTGGCCCTGCAGTCGGCTTTGGAGGATAATGGCGTTAAGGCCAAGGTTTTGACCTCGATTCGTATGGAGCCTATCGGCGAATACTACTCAAAGGCCAAGGCGATTGAGTATCTTGAGGCAGGATATGTTGTTATCATCGGTGGTGGTACGTCGAATCCCTACTTCTCAACCGATACTGCATCGGCTTTGCGTGGTATAGAGATTGAGGCCGAGGTTATGTTCAAGGGTACTCGTGTAGATGGCGTTTATACAGCCGACCCCGAGAAGGACCCGACAGCCACAAAGTTTGACCGTATTACCTTCGATGAGGTTTACAACCGCGATTTGAAGGTAATGGATATGACTGCCTTTACGCTCTGCAAACAGAATGGTTTGGATATCATCGTATTCGATATGGATACCGAGGGTAACTTGGCAAAGGTACTTAACGGAGAGTCAATCGGTACATTGGTATGCAAAGAGTAATTTTTACTTATATTTAATTTATTTATAGAGCCTATTAAAAATAAAAGATTATGAATATCAAGAACATTTGCCGTAAGGCATATATCATTCTTGCTGCCGTTGTGCTGTTTGCCGTAGCGCCTAATAACGCATCAGCGCAGGACCAGGCTGCCGAGATTGCCAAGACTACGTTGGTCAAGGTGGGCGATAAGGCTGCCGATTTTACTGTCGAGATGCTCGATGGCAAGCAGATTACACTCTCGAAGTTGAAGGGTAAGGTAGTGTTGGTTAATTTCTGGGCAACGTGGTGTCCTCCCTGTCGTGAGGAGTTGAAGCACGTTCAGAAGGAGATTATCGACCGCTTCAAGGGTAAGGATTTTGTTTTCCTTCCTATCTCTCGTGGCGAGAAGAAGGCCACCGTTGAGGCGTTCCGTGAGAAGAATGGTTACACCTTTGCTATGGGCTTGGACCCCAAGCAGAGCATCTTCAAACTCTTTGCATCGAACTATATCCCTCGTAACTTCCTCATTGGTAAGGATGGTAAAATCGTCTATCTGTCAGTTGGTTACGATGAGAAGGAGTTTAAGGAACTTATTTCAGCCATCGATAAGGCGTTGAAATAGATTTCTTTATCAGCCCAAATTTTTTAATAGATAGAAATTTATAATAAAAAACTACTATGGATACAAAAACAATTATTAATGCAGCAACCGACCGTATGAAACGTACGGTAGAGCACCTAGACGAGGAACTCTTGAACATCCGCGCTGGTAAGGCATCGACCAATGTCCTCAATAGCGTTTTTGTTGATTATTACGGCTCGCAGACTCCCGTATCTGGCGTTGCTAGTGTTACAGTGCCCGATGCACGTACAATCTTGATTCAGCCGTGGGATAAGAATATGATTCGCCCCATCGAGAAGGCTATCATCGATTCAAACATCGGCCTTACACCCTCGAATAATGGCGAGACTATCCGTTTGACTATTCCGCCACTCACCGAGGAGCGTCGTAAGGAGTTGGTTAAGCAGGTTAAGGGCGTAGGCGAGACTGCACGTATCAGTCTTCGTAATGCACGCCGTGATGCTGTTGAGGCCTTCAAGAAGGCTCAAAAGGAGGGTATGCCCGAGGATGAGGCAAAGGATGGCGAGACACAGGCTCAGAAGTTGTTGGAGAAGTACTCTAAGCAACTCGACTCTTTGATGGAGACCAAGGAGAAGGAGATTATGACCGTATAATACGGATGCCATACATCAATTATAAAGCGGGCTCGTTTGGGCCCGCTTTAGTTTTTATCTAAATTCTATTTCGTATGCATCACCATTGTATCCCGCTCCTACAACATATTGTATAGCCGTCAGCGAGAAACGTTCCTCGTAAAAGTGATGGCAATGGCCGCATAGAATCGCTTTCAGCAAGGGCTGTTGCTTGAGCCACGCGATGAACTCCAATGTCGGCTCATCCGAGCGTTGTTGTACCGAGCGGTTGCGCCATTGCTCATCGGCTGGTAGCGAGGGATTGGTCTGATAGGTGCGAGTTATCTCTAACGGCGCTCCCGTCACATATCCCGCCAAGCCATTATTCCCCTTTAGCACATCGGCGCAGTGCTTCGGCGTGTAGAACGGAACGTGACACAGTAGAACGATAGGCAATCCCTTCTCCACCTCTCGCCGCATCAGTTCGTGCTGCTCTGCCGTTACGTTGTAATATACATCATCCAGCGCTACGAAATTTATACCGTTTATGACCTGCGATGCCACCTTCAGATTGTTGGGGTAGGCACGTTGCACCTTGTCGAAACTCTGCGCCTTGTATGCCTCATCCTCTTTGGCCTCGCCCACATACTGCGAATACTCGTGATTGCCCGCCGATGCAAACCAACTGCCAACGCCTAACTGCATTGCTACAAAGTCGAGGTTGGCATCACTTACAAAGTCAATCAAGTCACCCGTATGCAACAGCATCAGGTCACGTTCCCGCGCATAACGTATCGCTGCATCGAAGTAGTGTTCGGCCCACTTAAATGCACGTTGTCTTGCCGCTGAAAGACTCTTCTTGCGCTCGTTGTCGCGCTCATCGACGCGCGTTAAGTGCGTGTCCGATATATGCAATGCGCCAAAAGGCTTTGTTGCACCAGCGCTGATGGTTATGCGTCGTATGTTTTTTAGAGATTGTGGCCCATCAGCAGGTTTGTTTGCCTGCGCCCATACCGCTTTAGGCAGTTGCGTTGCCAACAACATACCACCGCATAAACGCAAAAAATCACTTCGTTTCATATCCGTCAATTTGGTTTAGACAAATATACAAAAAAAGTGGCTGTCGGACAAATCTTGTCGCAGCCACTCTGCATTATCTTGCCAAAAACATTTACGCTGTTGCAGTCTCCTTCTTGCGAGACTTCTTGGTAGCGAGTGCTTTCTCAACCTCAATCTCGAAATCTGACAATACGTTCATATAGTTGATGAACGCCTCGTAAGATGAGCCATAGGGGTTGAAGTATGAGTGTACGTCACCATCCGAGAGCCACTTTGTTGCCATATAGTAGAAGTGGTCCGATGTCTGCATAAAGTTCCAAACATACTCAAAGTCTGCGTTCTTCAACGCCTTAACCTTATCCTTCAAAGCATACAACTTCGAGAATGCCTCGTTCTGCAACTCGTTACCCAACCACGCTGTAACGTCGCGCTCCTCATCAGCCCACGACATAACGTGAGGACAGTGCAATACGCCTACAGGCTGGTAAGCCTTCGCAGCCTCGCTAACTGTAGCGAAGCAAACATCCTTCTGCTTCAAGATAGCCTTCGGCAATGCCTTAACGAAGTCGAAAATACCTGTTGTAGCCTTCTGGTGCTCACCGAATGTCTCGTAGTCCATAAACAAGTTGATGACCTCACCGTTCTCGTCGCTAATCCACTGTGCAAACTTATCTGCAGTCAAAGGATACTGGTCCCAACCCTGGTTAGAGAAACGGAATGCAATATCGTCAGAGAGTTTGTAGTTACGCAACAATACGCGCAAACGGTTGTCGATAGAGTTTGTGTAGATGAAGTTAGGCGACTTCCAACCCATAACGTGCTTTGCACCCTCGGCCAAGATAGTCTTGAATCCCAACTCCGATACCATCTCACCGATAGCGTCAGAGTAGATTAACTCTGTATTACGGAATGCTACGGGCTTCTTGCCGAACTCATCCTTAATCATCTTTGAGTGCAACTTAACCTGCTCTACGAAGTCCTCCTTTGATGAGAGGGCTGCCAAAGAGTGAGAGTAAGTTTCGGCCAGGAACTCTACACAACCTGTCTCTGCCAATGCGCGGAACGAATCCAACACCTCGGGAGCGTAGGCGCGGAACTGCTCAACAGCAGAACCTGTGATAGAGAACGAGCACTTGAAAGCACCCTTATTCTCCTTGATTAACTTAAGCAAAAGTGCATTCATCGGCAGATAGCACTGACGAGCAACCTTCTGCATAATGGCACGATTGGTAAAATCGTCCAAATAATTGTGGTCCTTACCGATGTTGAAGAAACGATACACCTTCAAACGCCACGGCTGATGCACCTGAAAATATAAACAAACTGTTTTCATATCTATATTATCTTATTTTTATTTTGCTAATTCGTTGATGGCATCCTCGTATACTGTCTTGATTTTTGCGGCTGCGTTATTCCACTTCAAGCCTGTAACCTCCTCAAGACCCTTCTCCGAGAACATCTTAGCCAATGCGGGATACTTCACAAATCCGTAGATAGCATCTGCCATAGCATCAACATCCCAATAATCTACCTTAACTGCATAATCCAAAACCTCGGCTACACCACTCTGCTTCGAGATGATTGAAGGTACGTTTGCACGCATAGCCTCCAACGGAGAGATACCAAAAGGCTCCGATACCGAAGGCATAATATATACGTCCGACAATTGGAACATTTTGTGTACATCGTCACCCTTCAAGAAACCTGTAAAGTGGAAACGGTCTGCGATACCCAAACGAGCCACACGACGAATAACGTGGTTCATCATATCACCCGAACCAGCCATTACGAAACGTACGTTAGGTACACGCTTTAGCACCTTTGCAGCAGCCTCTACGAAGTAGTCGGGACCCTTCTGGAATGTAATACGGCCCAAGAATGTGATAATCTTGTCCTCCACTCCTCTCTCGGGCAACTCGTTCTCCTTCTCGGCAAAACGTACAGCATTGTGAACTGTTACGACCTTCTCTGCGGGGATGTTATACTTCTCGATTACGATGTTACGAGTCAAGTTCGACACTGCAATGACTCTGTCGGCAGCGGCCATACCAGCGCGCTCGATTTCGTAAACTCGTGTATCGATGTTGTCGCTCGATGAACGGTCAAACGATGTGGCGTGCATATGTACAACCAGCGGTTTGCCCGATACACGCTTTGCTGCGATACCAGCAAAGTATGTCAACCAGTCGTGGGCGTGGATTACATCAAACTGACCCTCCAACTGACGTGCCACCTCGGCTGCAACAACTGCATAACGCGCAACCTCTTCCATCAGGTTTGCACCATACTTACCCGAGAAGGTGTAACGCTGTGTCCAACTATCGCCCTCACGCTCCCAGAACTTCTTACCCGTACGCTCGTACTCCTCACGATAGGTATCCCACTCTTCGGGAGAGATGTAAGGAACCATATTAGAATCAATATGGATGAACGAAATCTTGCGCATAATATCATCAGCGCCCTCGATTGTCGAGTTGCTGTAGCGAGCCTCGACGTCGCTGGCATTGACAACCTTGACAAATCGTTCGTCCTCGTCGCCCGATGCTTTAGGCATCACGAAGATAACCTCCACATCGTTGCGCGCCAAGCCTCGGGTCATACCGTAACAAGCCGTACCCAAGCCACCGGCAATATGAGGCGGGAACTCCCAGCCAAACATTAATACTCTCATCCTATTATCTTTTTATTATTTCTTCTTGCGTACACAACTTCTTTTAGCCTTAACGGGCTCTTCGGTAGCCTCTTCAGCCTTACACTTCTTTGCTACCTTCTTCTTCCACTCATCGATTTGGCTACTGATATGGAGCAAACCACCGACACTTGTAGCCTGTGACAAGCAACCCTTTGCGCGGAATGGGGGGTCACCCTCGAAGCACTCGCTTATTGAACCGATACAAGAGGTCTGAATCTCATCATTGAATGCAGCCAAAATCTCTTCAGCATCGGCCAGGAATCGCTCGCCTGCGATAGCAAAACCTACCTTGACATACATCATCAAAGGCCATACCCATATCGAGCCGTTGCGACTTGCCAAATCCTGCGAACGCTGGTCCTCGGCATACGAAGGCTCGTAGAAGGGGTTGCGCGGAGAGAGTGAACGCACACCGCGTGGAGTAATAAGGTGCTGACGCACTACGCTCATTACATCCATTGTCTGCTCCTCGTTGAGCATTGTGTAGTCCAAACCGCAAGCAACGAGCATATTTGAACGACGGAAGTCGTTAGTCTCATAATCATTCACATAGTCTGCCAAATATCCTGCATCGAGCCAGAATTTAGATATAAACGACTCTTTAGTCTTGGCAGGCATATCGGCCCAACGCTCAACGAACTCCTTATCCTTCATCTTGCGGGCCAAAGCCAAAGTATAAGATACGGCATTATACCACAAAGCCTGAATCTCTACGGCATAACCTGCGCGCTGTGCTACGGGCTTGCCATCGACCTTTGTATTCATCCAGGTCAAAGCCTCACCCTCGGCAGCAGCCCAAATCAAGCCGTTGTCGTGCAATATAACTCTCTGGCCGAAACCACGACGATAAGCCTCCAATACAGACTTCATAGCCTCGCCATAACGCTCCCACAACTTCTTTGCTGTAATATGCTTCTCCAGATTCTGCAATGTCCAGAAGAACCACAACGGAGCATCTGCTGCCACCCAAGCCGAAGCCGAATCAGCAAAATCACCCTCGTGCATCTTGGCTACCATTGTATCCAAGACATCCAAGCAGTCCTCCTTATATTTCTGCTCCAATACGATACCGGGCAGAGCGATAAATGTATCGCGACCTACCGTACCATACCAGGGATAACCGGCAATCATCTCTGTGCGGCCACCAGGACGACGTACGATAAACTGACGAGCCGAGTGATGCAAGCAACTCAGGAAGTCAATCTTGTGAGTACGACGAGCCAACGATGCATTGTAAATCTCTGTGATGGTCTTACCTGTTGCCATCTCATCTGTTGCAGCCGAGAAGATGATGCTCTCGCCCTTCTTGATTGACATCTCAAAGTAGCCAGTGGTGAGCAAATCCTCATAACCGTCATATCCACGCTTAATCTCCTCGGGGTACTCAAAGCCGTAGTACCAGTCAGGGGCTGCTACGAACTCTGCATCAGCCTTATCTGTCTGGAGGTACAACCAGGGATAGCCCTCATAGAGTTTGCACTTTACTCCACCTGCGATAGGATATGAACGACCGTCGGCATCAACATTGGCCTTCGACAACGAGTGCTTGTTGCGGAACGCAAAGAATGGGCGCAAACGCAACGTAGTATCAGAGTGGGCATCTACAAGCGTATAGCGAATCATCAACTGTGTGCGCTTGTGAATCCACAACAACTCCTTACGCAAGATTACACCACCTACACGATATGTGATTGTAGGTGTGGGAGTGTACTCAAAATCAGTAATGTATTTATGGCCACGAGGCTCATATACACCCTTGTAACGGTGCAATGCCAAATTGAACGATTGGTCGTGCTGAATGATTGTCTCATCGAGCGACGACAACAAAACGTAAGCCTCGTCGGTCTCATCGATGGGAGCAACCATCAATCCGTGATATTTTCGAGTATTGCAACATACGATAGTCGTACTCATATAACCGCCCTTACGGTCGGTTGCAAGCATCTCGCGCTGAAGCGAATACTCCAAATTACCCAACTCACTCTTATCAAATGTTAGTGCCGACATATTAAAGTTTTTGAAAAATTATTTATTTTCAGTAAAGTTAATGAAAAAATTGGGATTCATCCAACTTTTATTGCCATAAATTGCGAATACTGAATAAAATAATTCGAAATTCGTTATTTATGGCTAATTCATCGGGCAGTTATGCTGCCCGATGAATCGTCATTTCATAAAATTTAAGCCCACTTAACCAATGCAAAGTCCATACGGTGTGGCAAGCGGTCGTTCTTGGGATAGATACGCAATGCAACATCGAATGTGCCTGTTCGAGCAGGTGTGTAATCGATGGCGAATGTTACCTCGCTACCATTGATATCCTTAATCTCAAGAGACTTGGTAGCAACTACATTGACAACTTCACCAGCCTCAATCTGCTTTGCTACAACCAACTCTACGCCCAAATCCTCCGAGCGCAAAGATGCTATATCGAGAGTTACCTCGTAGAGGTATTTCTTATCAACAAAGATTGCCTCGTTGTCCAACTCTACACGCTGAACATTCAACACCTTTACATCGTCCCACGCAGCCGATACCTTACGCTTCCAAGCGGCAATCTCGCGAGCCTCGCGGTAGTTGTTCTCTACCATTTCGGCCTTACGCTTTGCCAACTTGTTGTAGAAACGCTCCTCGTAATCTACCAACTGGCGGTTCATTGTAAAGTTCGATGCGATGTCGGCAACACACTTCTTAACCGACTTAACCCAGTTGTGAGGAATACCGTCCTCGCCACGGTCATAATATAAAGGTACGATTTGGTCCTCGATAGTGTTGTAAATCATCTCGGCATCCAACTCGTTCTGGAAGTTCTGGTCTGTGAACGAGCGCTCCATAGGAAGCATCCAACCAGCGCCCTCCTTGTAGCCCTCTACCCACCATCCGTCGAGTACCGAGAACTGCATAACACCGTTCATAACACACTTCTCACCTGAAGTACCTGATGCCTCCAACGGACGTGTAGGAGTATTCAACCAAACGTCAACACCCTGAACCATACGGCGAGCCAACTCCATATCGTAGTTCTGCAAGAAGATAATCTTACCCAAGAACTCAGGCATCTTCGATACCTCAACGATACGCTTAATCAAATCCTGACCAGGAATATCGTGCGGGTGAGCCTTACCTGCGAAGATGAACTGTACGGGGCGCTCCTTATTGTTTACCAATGCCGACAAACGCTCCAAGTTAGTGAACAACAAGTGTGCACGCTTGTAAGTAGCGAAACGACGAGCAAAACCGATAGTCAATACATCGGGACGGATGCGCTCAGCAATCTGTACCATCTGACGAGGTGAGTCGAAACGCACCTGTGAAGGGTCGCTGTAACGCTGACGAATGTGGTTGATAAGGCGAGTCTTGAGAGCCATACACTCATTCCACAACTCGACATCGTCAATCTTGTGAACACCCTGCCACTCGGGGATGTTATAAACGTGAGAGTTGAATCCGTTGGGGAAGTAACGCTCATACAAGCGGCGCAAGTTTGATGCTACCCAAGTCGGGAAGTGAACACCGTTTGTAACGTAGCCGATGTGCAACTCGTTCTTGAAGTATCCAGGCCACATATTGCCCAAAATCTCCTTCGAAACCTCACCGTGCAACCAAGATACACCATTAACCTCCTGTGAAAGGTTACAAGCCAATACCGACATTGAGAAACGCTCGTTCATATCGTTGGGGTTAGTCTTACCCAAGTTGATGAACTGCTCCCAAGTGATACCCAATACATCGGGGTAGTGCGACATATACTGACGCATCATAGACTCGGGGAATGCATCGTGACCTGCGGGTACGGGAGTGTGAGTCGTAAAGAGCGATGAAGAGCGAACAACCTCCAAAGCCTCAGAGAACGACAAACGCTTCTTAGCGATAAGTGTGCGGATGCGCTCCAAGCCGATGAATGCAGCGTGGCCCTCGTTGCAGTGGTAAACCTGCTGCTTGATACCCATCTTCTGCAATGCGCGGATACCACCGACGCCCAACAACAACTCCTGCTTCAAACGGTTCTCCCAATCACCACCGTAGAGGTAGTATGTAATCTGACGGTCCTGGTCGCGGTTTGCCTCGTAATCAGTATCGAGCAAGAAGAGGTCTGTACGACCTACCTGACACTTCCATACACGAGCCGACAATGTACGACCGGGTAATGCTATCTGAATTGTAACCCAGTTACCAGCCTCGTCACGAACGGGCGAGATAGGCAACTTTGCAAAGTTCTGTGCCTCGTATGTAGCAACCTGGCTACCCTGTGATGAGAGTTGCTGTGTGAAGTAACCATAGCGGTACAACAAACCAACTGCCACCATCGGAACATTCTTATCTGAAGCCTCCTTCAAGTAGTCACCAGCCAAGATACCCAAACCACCAGAGTAAATCTTGAGTGATGAGTGCAAACCATACTCCATTGAGAAGTAAGCAATCTTTGCGCTCTTGCCATCGGGCTCCTCAGTCATATAGGCCTCCAACTGTGCCGCTACATTATCCAAGCGAACGAGGAAATCCTTATCGTTCTCCAACTCGTTGATGCGCTCGATGGGCAACTTGTCGAGAAGTGCGATAGGGTTGCGGTCAACTTTGTTCCACAACTCGGGGTCGATGCTCTCGAACAAATCGCGGGCATCCTGTGTCCAGCACCACCACAAGTTACGCGAGATAGTCTCAAGTGCCGCCAAACGTGAAGGCAAGCGCTTCTCAACCATCATACGGTGCCAAGAGGGCTTATTTGATGTAAGTTGTTGCTTAACGAAGTTAATCTGCTCGGTAAATGAACCACCATCCTCGGCAGATGTGTTGTTTGCGCGGGCAACAGAGTTCTCCAATGCCTCGGCATAAGCACGCTCATAGTACTTGAAGAAGTTCTCCCAAAGAGCCTTCTTCGACATCTCGCAAGCCGCAGCGCGTACCTCTACAACCTCCTCGGGAGAAAGTTGCATAAAACGCAATGTAGCGCTTACCAACTGCTCGATGGCGTAAGCATCATTATTATCGTCACGACGGATAACCTCTACAGCCTTGTGGTCGGCCTGCTTAACAGCCCAGAGACCGAAGCCTGAAAGGTTAGATGTGATAGTCGGTACCGAGAATGCGATAGACTCCAACGGAGTGTATCCCCAAGGCTCATAATATGAAGGATAAGCCGTTACGTCCATACCCACCAACATCTCGTAATAGTTCTTGTTGAACACGCCATCTGTAGAGTTCAAATATGAAGGAACGAAAATTACCTTAACCTTTGAATCCTCTTTCTCCAAGATGCTGCCGCGCATTGACTGAGAGATGGGGTCCCACTGTGTGTTGTCAATATAATGTGTTGAATACTTCCACTGCTTCTCGTCGATAGGCTTTGTAGCATCTGCCAGGTGGCGAACCAAATCGGCACGAGGGCCGTTGTTTGCAGCAGGAACAGTGATGTATGCCAAAATCTCTCTATCCAAAGAGCAAGCAGCCAAACGCTTCAATGACTCCATAAAGATGTCGAGGCCCTTGTTGTGGAACTCGTAGCGACCGCTTGTGCCGATAATCAGGGGCTCCTTCTCGAACTTGTGGTCCAAGCAAGCCTCCGCAACGTTAATCATTGCTGCACGAGCCTCCTTGCGCTTTGCCTCGAACTCATCAGCCTTCCATACGAAATCGTTCTCGAAACCGTTAGGCGTGATGTTTGTTACCTCACGACCAAGCAAGTATTTGCACTCGTTGGCTGTAATGTCGCTAACAGTAAGGAAAGCGTCGTGATACAAAGCAGCCATCTTCTCGATAGAGTGCTTTGCAGTTACGTTGAAACGACGAGCCAAATCGTCGGCGTTGAACTTGTGAAGGTCTGAATACAACGACAAACCGTTACCTGCGATGCAACGACCAGCAACTGTTGCGTGAGTTGTAAACAATGTCGCTACATAAGGCGAGTGCTTGCGCAAGTACAAACCGCCCGATGCAGTCATCCACTCGTGGAAGTGTGCCACAACCTTCTCTGATGACTTGCAGAAGTTTTCTGTGTATGACTTGATTACGATACCTGCTGCATAACCGAACAATACGGGCTCAACATAATCCCACTGACCAGAGATAGAGTCAACGTGATAATCCTCCCACAACTGCTTCAATACATCATCCTTCTGTGAGATGAGTGACTTGAAGTCAATCAAGATGGCGATAGGATTACCTGCTACCTTCCAGCGTCCAATGCGTACGCGGATACCCTCTTCGTAGAGGCTCTCGCGCCAAGTAGCCAACAATGTGTCGTCTGCCTCAAACTCGGGATTTACACCCTCCTGCATAAGGTCGGGACCGATTGTTATATAGTTGTCACCAATCTTTTTAGTGACCGTAAGCGCCTTAGTGGCAATGACAGTATGAATACCGCCAATCTTGTTACATACCTCCCAACTAACCTCAAACAAGTAGTCGGGCATCTGATTCGTGTTACTCATAAATTCTATATTAAAATTATCTATTTTTGTTTCAAAATAAAGAACATTTCCGCTCTACATAACCTTAAAAATTGACAAGCATTCATTTTCAAACAGCAGAAATGCGGCGCAAAGATAATACTTTATATTTATATTTCAGCACATTAATTATGCGCAAATGGTATTTTCTAAAATAATTTAACAATAATTTAATATTTTTTATTAATTATACCTCGAAAAACGATTCAATCACCGCATCCGATAGCATAAAGCGGCTTGTCGGGATTCTTAAGTTGTGGCCGTCAACCACCAAGTCGCCACTCTCTATCCAGCGTTGTGCCTCGCTCAATACTTTATTGTATTGCGGCTCGCCAAAGCATTCTCTTATGTGCTGGGTATCAACTCCTTCGCAACGTCGCATCGAGGTCATAATGTACTCGTTATAACGCTCTTTCGCTGTTAGAACTTCGCTCTCATATTCGCGGTCTGCAATATACTCCGCAAGGCTCTGTGCCGACCAGTGGCGCTCCTGGCCATTGAACGAGTGTGCCCCTGCACCTATACCCAAATATTCAGCCCCGCTCCAATACGATGAGTTGTGTTGTGAGCGATAACCCTTGAGTGCATAGTTCGATACTTCGTAATGCTCAAACCCTGCCTCACAAAGTCGCTTTTCGATAAGCCGAAACTCTCTTTCGCTACACTCCTCGGCGACTTCTCGCATCTGACCACGTTGCACACGCCTGTAAAATGTCGTAGCGGGTTCGATTGTCAAATGATATGCCGAAATATGTTGCACACCAAGCGAAAGTGTTTTGTCGATTGAGCGCTCCAATACCTCATCTCCGTATCCATCAACTCCAAAAATCAAGTCAATCGTTATGTTTTCTATGCCGCTGTCTTGCAGTCGCTTAACGGCTGTTACGGCCTCCTCTGCCGTGTGGCGGCGATTCATAAATCGCAACTCATCGTCATCGAATGACTGAACGCCAAGGCTCACGCGATTGACCGCCGTTTCCCGCAGAGCCTTAACATATTCTGCCGTAATATCGTCGGGGTTGGCCTCGGTGGTTATTTCGCTGACATCGTTGCAATCATATAACTCCGCAGCGTGGTCAATGAAATGTTGCAACTCCGCTGGTGGCAACAATGATGGCGTACCTCCGCCAAAATATATTGTGCGTATCTTCTTGTCGTTAAGGTATCCTGCCTGCTCCTCCAATTCGTTATGCATAGCCTCTATTACCGAGTCCATATACTTTAACTCGGCAGAGCGATAAAAATCGCAATAGGCGCAGATGCGCTTACAAAAAGGTATGTGAAAATATACTCCAGCCATACAATCCTATTCGGCGAATAATCCATTTCGCAAAACATACAAATATACTATATTTAATTATTATACACAATATCGCGTTTATGATGTTGTAGCAAATCCACAGTAAAACTAAAAAATTATAACTTTTTCATCGTGGCAATCCCCGAGGCACGACTTGTGCTGATTTAGTGGTGTAGGTGGCCCGTTAGCGATGCTTTTTCGTAGTTAAAGTATGCAAAATCTTCTCTGCGAAACATCGATAATTCGCAAAAAAGCAGGTTGGGAGAATAAAAACACATTATTTAACAATTTTTTAATGTTATTTGTTTCACAAGTCAATTAGTTTCACTAATTTTGTATCGCTGAAATAAGGGCTTTTCGATAGCACCTCCCGTGGGTCGGTTGATGGTTGTGTATTGAGGGCAGAGAAGTGGGGTAGATAAGTGTTGTCAGCCTCGCTAAAGATAAGGCAAACAGATAAATTGAAGAAGTAGTTTAACTAATATATTCTAATAAAAATTATGGCAAAAATTGATTTGACTAAGTACGGTATCACCGGTACTACAGAGGTTGTTTACAACCCCTCTTACGATGAGTTGTTCCGTGAGGAGACTAAGGCTGGTTTGACTGGCTTCGACAAGGGTGTTTTGACTGAGATGGACGCTGTTAACGTAATGACAGGTGTTTATACAGGTCGTTCTCCCAAGGACAAGTTCTTCGTAATGGATGAGACTTCAAAGGACACTATCTGGTGGACTTCAGACGAGTACAAGAACGATAACAAGCCTGTTACTGAGGCTGCTTGGGCCGAGTTGAAGGCTTTGGCTTCAAAGGAGTTGTCAAACAAGAAGTTGTATGTAGTTGATACATTCTGTGGTGCTAACGAGAACAGCCGTTTGAAGATTCGCTTCATTATGGAGGTTGCTTGGCAGGCACACTTCGTTAAGAATATGTTCATCCGTCCTACTGACGCTGAGTTGGAGGTTTACGGTGAGCCCGATTTCGTAGTATTGAAC
>JAZOVT010000089.1:0-53760 GCA_045658845.1 Alistipes sp. | reverse complement strand
TATCGATTCCGTTATCAAAAAGTCTTTATTCGAACACCCCACCTAAATCCTCCCCTAACCGTAGGGGAGGACTTTTTTTGAGCAGTATTTTACCTTGATTAATTTGATAAGGACCTTGCCGATGACTTAGTCGGAATCTGTCGATTCCGTTATCAAAAAGCCTTTATTCGAATACCCCACCTAAATCCTTCCCTTGCCGTAGGGGAGGACTTTTTATTAATAGACAAGTATCTGCGTATTTTCTTTTGTAAATATTTTCGTGCAAAATTTTATTATGCGAGAGTTTGTGTCAATAGTTGTCATTTTTTGGCTCTACCTTTGTACCGTGAACTTAAATTTAAGTATTATGGAAAACAAGACAACAGACAGACATTTTAGCAATTTCTTTATTGCTGGTTTTACCTATTGGGAGGGGTGTATGGCTATCTCCGAATTGAAAATTGGAACATCGTTGAGATTAGTGCGCGAGAGTGAAAACAGATTTGACCCTAATGCGGTAGCCATATATCTCGATGATTACAAATTGGGATTTGTACCTCGTGATGAGAATGAATTGATTGCAAAATTTTTGGATTTAGGGTACTCCGAAATATTCGATTTGCGGGTGCAACGCATCGCCCTGGATGCTCATCCTGAAAAGCAAGTGGGTGTAGTGCTGTTTATCAACGAAGCAAAAAAGGTGATAAATAAGTAGATGTAATACGACAATACCTACCTAACATTGTTAAGCAGGTATTGTCGTATTTGAGATGTTATATCTCTTTACTCAAGACCGGTGCAGTACTTAACACCAATCAAATCGTACAGTTTCTTTAGACGAGGCAAGCGGGCCTTGAAATCCTCGAAATCCTTCTGCTCGGGATTACACCACTGTACCTCACACATTGCGCCCAGACGGGGCAACAACTGATAGAACAGGTGCTCGGGGTAGGCAACGTGCTCGGTCCAAAGGTTAGCCTGTACACCGAGGATGTAATCCTGCTGCTCGTCTGCCAACTCCTCCTTCATCAAAGGCTCGAATGAGTATATTTTGCTTGCCGATACGATATAACTACCTGTTGTGCGGGGCTGTTTTGCAACATCCTTCAACTGCGGGTGGTCGATGTAACTATACACGTTGGGGCTCATAATAACTCGGTGGCCCTGCTTTGCAGCCTCTACACCGCCCTTTGTACCTCTCCACGACATAATAATAGACTTGCCCGACAATCCTCCCTCGAGAATCTCATCCCAACCGATAATGTCGCGTCCACGCTCTGCAAGGAATGCCTCAACCTCCTTGTTGATATATGATTGCAACTGATTCTCGGCAGTGCGTTTGCCATCGCTTACCAAGCCTAACTCCTTAATCTTTGCCTGGCATTTGGGGCAGGCCTTCCATCTATCCTTGGGGCACTCATCACCTCCGATGTGGATAATCTTTGAGGGGAATACGTCGCACAACTCGCCCAAAACAGTCTTGAGGAATGTCATTGTCTCGGGGTTACCTCCGCACAATACCTCGCGGCTCACACCCCAATATGTTCTAACGGGGTAGGGGCCTCCTGTACAACCGAGGTGAGGATAGACGTGCAATGCACTCTGCATATGGCCGGGAAGGTCAATTTCGGGAACTACATTGATATAGCGCTCGGCCGCATAACGAACAACGTCGCGGCACTGCTCCTGTGTGTAGTAGCCACCATAGGGAATACCATCATAGATGCCAACATTAGGGCCAACAACTGTCTCCTGACGTACGCTACCGTGAAGCGCAAGGTTAGGCAATGACTTAACCTCGAAACGCCAGCCCTGGTCCTCTGTCAGGTGCCAATGAAACTGATTGCAACCGTGCAAAGCCATAACATCGAGCATCTGCTTGATAACCTCCACTGTGAAGAAGTGGCGACCGCAGTCGAGCAGCGTACCACGATAAACAAAGCGGGGTTCATCCTGAATCTTCGTATAAGGCATCTCAATCTTTGCATCTTTCGTATCCTTCACAATAGGCATAGCCTTACGCAATGTCTGTGCTGCGCGGAACAAACCTATGGGGTTGCGAGCCTCAATTAGGATACCCTTATCGTCAATGTTGATTTTATAGGCCTCTTGCTGTTGCTCGGTCAAAGTTTCAACCTCACGGAGTTTCTTGTCCGAAGCAAAGCCCAGGCTCATACGAACTGCAGCCTTCTTGTCGTTAGGCGTAAGAGCCAACTTGATGCCGGTAGATTGCTCTACCCATTCGCTGAAGAATTTTGCATTGCGTGTAATCTCCTCACTTGAGGCATCATAAGCGATACCCATTCCCGTCTGCAATGTGAAATATTGCGTTGTGTCGGTCTCAACTTGCTTGGGCAGGGGAATAATGTTGTAATCGGCACGTTGTGCCAAAGCAGTATTACCTGCAAGACAAGCAATAATGATTGTTAATAAAAATAGTTTTTTCATTGTTATTTATAAATAAGTTTTGTGTTTTTACTCCTCGATAATTACGCGGAAACCAACATTGTTGGCTGGCTGCCAAGCAAAGTATGAGTTACGCACATAAGCGGCCGAATGCTTGGGGCGATAGTTCCACGCACCACCTCGTACAACCTTGCTATCACCCTCTTTTGGCTCACCCTTGTAAGGATATGGTGCGTATGTAGAGCGTGTAAACTCGGCTACATTACCGTGCATATCGTACAATCCCCACGCGTTGGGCGAATACTTCGCTACATCGGCGATAGTCATCGTGCCATCATCGACGCTATCTTCGCACAACATAAATATATAATATCTATATACCCACGACTGCTCCGATACAGGCTGCGGGTCGATGCCCGATACGGCCATCTTGCGCAACTGCTTGTCGGCCATATTCTCGGACTTCGAGAAGTCGCTGTTCAAATCTCCATACCAGAAGTCGGAATCACTACCTGCGCGGCAAGCCCACTCCCATTGTGCCTCTGTCGGTAGGGTAATGTTTTCTCCGCAACGCTCGCTTATTTGCTGACAGAACTCCATAGCCTGTTGCCAAGTAATGCGTGTTACGGGCTGCTCGGGGCGATTAGCCGCGTAGCCTGGGCCAACGTGGTCCTTCCAGAACTGCGCAGTATAACGGCTGTCGTGCTCGGGGAATACGGTGTTGTATTGAGCATTTGTAATCTCGGTAGTTGACATCCAGAAAGGTTTCGAAATCTTTACAACGCTCTCGGGCGCATTGCCTTTGCCTCGGCGATTGTTACCCATAACAAATGTTCCAGCAGGGATGCGTACAAATGTAACCTCTATGCCTTCGGCAAGTTTTATTGTGCGTTTCTGCTCGCCATATCGTGCTGCCATCTCACGTGCCTCGGCCTCACTGAATGGGAAGTGCTTTGTCTTGGCATCCTTGTAGTTCTTCTCGTTATCTGCTCTTACAGCGGGCTCTACCTCCTGCTTTTTGAGATATTCAGCATAATCCTCAATCTCGCGTTTCCACTCCACACCAGCACCATTAGCATACTTGTTTGCCAACTCTATGCGGCGGTCGTACTGTGTGCTGGGGCATAATGCAACATTGTTGTACACAAATTGTCCGTGGCAAGGTGCGTTAAAGTCAATCCACATATAGAGCGTACGCCACTCCTTGTCGGATAGTGTTACGCCGTGATGTCCGCCCTTGAGCAAGCGCACCAATTCGCTTGTTGAAGCGTGGTACTCATAAGGTTTCATTACATAAATATCAGCCTCTGGGCCCTGACGATTGACGTAAGGGTGCAGATTCAAATAACTCTGCAACAAATCCAACTTGCCCGATTGAGCGTGACGCGAGGGTGCATCTACAACCTTAATGCCTCCCGTAAAGTCGGGCTTCGCGCCATCCTTATTGTGACACGCAACGCAATTGCGGTCAAGGATAGGCTGTACCTCTAATTCAAATGTGAAAGGTCTTACTCCTCCTTCTGGTGTTTGCAGGGCAACGGGTGTCTTCTGCGATGCCGCTACTCGTTTGGGCATAGGCATAGAGTTCTGGTCCTCGTGGCAACCTACGCACGATACAACCTCACCAGGCATACCTGTAACCCAACTGCGCATCCACTGTATGGCGCGACCTTCGTCATCCAAAGGTTGGAACGACACGGGCGTGTTAGCGGGAATCTTGAATATTGCCGAGCCGTCGCTCTCTACATCGACATCACCCAAGTGGCGCTTGATATCCCAGCCGCTCTGAATACCTTGTGCAACGTGGTCGGATGCTGATTTAATATAAGTATATTCGTACGCAAATACGCGCAACTTCTTGACGGTGCCTTTGGGAACGTTGGGCAAGCCTTCACCCTCGTAAATATCTTGAATGAATACTGTAGCCTCCTTATCCGCAGGTTTGATGCGGTCGGGGATAATCGGAGGAGTAGGGCGCTTGTTTACGATTATGGGGTTGATAAGTCCCTCGCCTTCGAACTCCGCTACAAGAGTCATATTGTCGTAAACGTCGATTAGGTAAATTCCCCACAAAGATTCGGGCGTGAGTTTCGCCGCTACGAGGAAATACTTATCGCTAATAGGGTAGGGCTTAATGAATTGCGGCCATACACCATTTACCAATTCGTCCTTAATCAGCGGTACAATCTCGCGCTTGCTAAATGGCATCTCCTGCACCATACCTTTGGTCTCCTTGCGGCCACGCGCGGGGTCAAAAATGATGAGTCGGCCCGAACGTGCTATGCCGTGGTGGCCCGAAATGATACCTACGAAAGTGTTGTTGCCGTTAGGCAGGGGCTGGATGTCGAATATCGAATTGGGGAACCATCCACCGCTACCGTAGAGCGCCTTCGTCTCTGTGCCATCGGGGTTGGCGTGCATAACAAAGCGCGAGTAGTAGTGTGTAAGGTCGGTATACTCCCAACGAACATACATCAAACGGCCATTATTCAGCACCCTCGGATGCCAATTGGCATCTTGGTCGAAGGTCATACGGCGCATTGCACCCGTCTTTGGGTCATAAGATATCATATTACCTACAGGGTCATCGCCATTAACGCACGGTACTCCTTGATAACCGATGTTACTCATCGCTATGATGCGGCCGTCGGGCATATATGCTCCATCAAAGAACTCCAAATCGGGCTCATTGATATTAATTACTCTATGAAAATTCTCGCCATTGCGACCTACCTCGAAGACTCCCCAGCGACGATTGTTATCAGCGGCAGTAAAGAGTATTCGCTCGCCATCCCAATGCAACATCAGGTCAGTAACCGAAGAGCCATTTGTGGGCTTGTATATTGTACGAGACTCTATCTTGCCGCGCAAGTTCGACAACTCGGCAATCTCGGCATCAAAACCACTGCGTGACGATGACGACTGGTTTGACCAGTTGTTGTTTTGCGTTCCGAGCGAAGGTGCCCAAATACTACGCGCATTGTTGCCAACACGGTAACGACCTACGATTACTTTTGCGTTGTCTAACAACGGGTTAGATAGTAGTATCTCACGTTTTAGTTTAACTGCTTCGGCCATTGCTTCGGCGTTATCTTTTTGCGTTGCAAGCCCTTCCAAAGTTTTCAACTTTTCGGCATACAAGGCTGCATCGTAACCTTTGACTTTGCAAAAATCGTTATACGCTTGGCGTACAGACTCCACCGAAAAGTATTCCAATTCGTTCTGTATGCGCAATTTCTCGGCCTCTTCGGGCTTGAGTTGTCCCCACGCTGCCGCAGTGTAGAGCAGGGCAACAAGAATAAGGAATTTGGCTTTCATAACGTAGGTTTTATGTTAGTTTTTATTTTATCATTTTCTATTTTTCGGCGGCAATGCCTTCGATTTCTATGAGTAGTTCCTCGCGGCAAATATCGGCTAAAAGGAATACTTTAGGTGTAGAGGGGTAATATGTTTCAAACCAATTCTTTACCACCTCTAAATTAAAGTTATGCTTTAAGTAAATACGTAGCATTTTATACTCTAACTCTGCCGCCTCTTTTACGCCATACGCTTCCAGAGTCTCCTTGTCGGCTAACTTGGCAATATTCTCCATCGTGAGCGCCGTTTGCTCCACAATGTCGGCCTTGCAACTCTCCTCGCCACGAATGGCTGCAGTTCCCGAAATGTAGAGCATCTGGCTACCATCTGCGCAGATGACGTGGCGAGCACGCTCAAACTTGGGTGTGGTCTTGTGTTGCGCCTTATCGGGGTTAATCAATACTTGCTGTGAGTAGGCGTGAGCCGAAATCTGCAATGGATTGTCAATAGCGCGGCTATGCTCATCACTATTGCGCATAACATCAAATACTACTACCACACCACCAAACTGCGTTCCGATACCCGTCGCGGCAGGGTAGCCGTTCGGCCACTCGCAACTATTGTAGAAACGGCTACGAGAGTCGTTGAATAGTTGATAGTTCTGGCCGTCGGGCGTAATATCTGTAATACGCTCTATGTAGTTCCACTGACGAACAATGTTGGCGGGAGAAACACCCTCTACTGATAATATTTCGGCGACACGTTTGAAAATATTGTCGGCTTGCAGACCAGTATGTAACTCAATATCGGAATATAAACCGCCCGACAAAATATAGTTTTCATCAATTACAATATAATCATCGTTATATTCAATCGACTTGGGCGTTTGCTCCCAGTAGGTAACTTCAGCCACGAGTGTCGCATCCATAGGTGCGTGAGCCACATAAGCCACCAGGGGGCGACTCTCTGCGGGATATGCCTCGCGGTAAGCCTGCTCTATCTGCTGGCGCTGCTTTAGGTATTCGTCATTACTCTTTGGCGCACCGAAAATAACGACGCGCAAGGGTATTTGACTATTTTGTTTTACAGCCGCGAGTATCTCCTCAAGTGCTTTCTCGAATGTCGCGGCTGCGGAATGATGTATATCGTATAACATATTTTATAGTGAATTTACATATTCAGCGAGGGCTTCGGCCTCTTTGCGCGAAATCTTTCCTTCGATTCCGTGTTTGTGGGTAAAGAACACATCCTCCATAGTCTCGGCGCGTCCGTCAAACAGATATGGGGCTGTGCGCCATACTTCGCTCAGTGTGGGAGTATCCCAACCGTTTTCGAACTCCACGTCTTCACCTATGCGGTGCATCTTCATATCAGTATAATATGGCCCCGAATGACAATCGGCGCATCCTCGTTTTTCGTAAATCTTACGGCCCTCCAATGCCTTGTCTGATAGTTTGCCATCGACGAGATAGGGGCTTGGTAGGGGTTTTAATGAGCGGATGTAATCATCCACGCTTTTGGCAACATCCTCATCGACATCGCAGAATTGGATAAACTTATATCCTGCACGAACAGCAATAGCCGCGGAGTCGCGTATGCCCGAAATCATACATTTGGGTGTCTCAAAACTGTGCAACATACTTTTGCAATTCTTCGGATTGCCAATATTGTCATTCATCAAATCCCAATTCATACCGTCAGTGCGACCACCGTCGGGGTGACAACCATTACACGATTGCCAATTCTGGTAACACAACTGCGCATCGTTGAACGCTTTGTGGCCTCTGTCGATAGATGACTCATAGCGCGATGGGTTGCAGGCAATGTAGTCTGCACTCAAGTCGGCCAAATTCACAATGTTGAGCGTGTCGGAAAAGTATGTTGGAATGTAAACCTTGTCGCCTTGCATAGCCATATTTCGAGGGCCATTACCTATAATTGGCAAGCGTTGACGTATGCCCTGCATAAAATAGAGGTCATAATCGAGTTTCGAGTAATCCTTGTAGGCTACGAGTTTCTCAATCATAGCCTTGTAGTCCACGATGCTTATGTCGTGAGTTCCCGACTGTGAGGTTATAAGATAACGTCCGTCGCACATTACATCCCATATTCCGCCAGCGCCTCTGTCGGGCTCATCCAACGATACCGAGCCGATTAGTGCCAGTTGCTCGGCGTCGATAATACTTACAGCATTGGTATTCATCCAACCCTGCTGAAGTTGTGACGTGGGTACTTGGAAACGACCGAGATTGTGCGATACAAAGATATATTTTCCATCGGGTGACGCCGCTATACCACGGAGAGCATTGCTGCCGTTACTCAATTTTATATCCTTGACTTTCTGCATCGACTCGCAATCTATGACCGATACATCGGCTGCAACATAATCCACATCGGCACGTTGCGAGGGTAGGGCATTGTTTACAAAAAGGAATCGTCCGTCGGCTGACAATACCGCGGCGCAAGGCTCTCGTAGGACTTTTACTTCACGCAATAGTTTGCCCGATGCGGCATCCACCTCGCTGACGGTACCTTTGTAACGATTGCAAACATAAACCTTTGCGCCATCGTTGCTAATCACGGGTGAGCAAGAGCCCATTGAGAGTTGTGTTATGTATTTAATAGAAAAGTTGTCAAGTGTTACACAATATAAAAATCCTTTATCGTAACTGCTTGTTAAATAGGCGACATTACCTTTTGTTGTGACGCCCGTTGCTGGTGCGTCCAACTTCCACGCACAGCGTGGTGTACCATTTGCATCAATTAGACGCACTTCGGATGTGCCTTCGTTGGCCAAAAGAATCAAGCCGTCGTCGGTGATGGCTATATCTGCTGTATACAGCGGTCTTACCTCTTCGCGCTCACGCGCAGAAGGGGCTAATAATATAACGATTGTCGTTAGAAATATCGGTAGTAATCGTATAAAGTTCTTCATTGGGTTTTTAGTGTTTGCACGCTTTGCAAAACGAAAATGCTACCTATGTTGTAGTCTGCATTTTGTGTTCTAAAAGTTGCATTATGCACCGTCTTGCAAATATACTACATATTTTTATATTGACAAACCCTCTGATAATGAAAGATTGTAGGCTTTGTGTTAAATACTTTTGCTGCTACGGTAAAATGCTGACATTTAGAGTCGGTTGTGGTGGCGTAAAATGCCGATTAAAATAATTAGTATGAAAAATACGCAAAAAAGTTGGTCAAAAAGGTGTGATATTAATTTTTTTTCATATTTTTGTAAGGTGAATTTGCGGTTGTAAGTTCGTGATTGAGCGGACATTGTAACCGCAAATTTATTTAACTTCAAGTAATTGAGCAATTAACACAATTTATAACAAAAACATACTCTTATGTAATTAAACTTTTTTACTGCTTAATGAAGAGACACTTGACCTTTTTGGGGGCTATACTTTTGATAGCCGGCTCTGCCGTCGCGCAGGAAGTAAACAGTAGTGCGCAGATGCAGAAGTCTTCATCCGGGGAGGATGTGAGCGCCAATGAAATCGTGGATTATACTCCGTCAATCTCGCTCGATTCGAGGTTTGGTTACGGTGGAATAGTCTCCGGTGGGGCTGCCGGTTTTGGTGGCGATGGCTTATATCTTAACGTTGACGGTAAAATAAGTAAACACTTCTCGTATTCGCTGTGTCAGAAGTTCTTTTCGGCTAATGGCGAAGATGATTCCGTTTTTGATAATACCGATTGGCTTACATTGAGTTACGATGTAGGTGGATTTACCTTTACGGCAGGTAAAGATGTTGTGATGGTGGGTAGTTACGAATATGACGCTTACGACATTGATTCATATTTCGATATGAACTCAATGTTCTACAATAGTTTTGCGTGCTATCAGTGGGGCGTTAAGGCTATGTGGACAAATCCGTCAGAGACTACATCGTTTGCATTTCAGGTGACAAATTCACCGTTTGCCTACATCCCCAAAGAGGATAATCTCTATGCCTATAACTTGGGTTGGTATAGCGCGTGGGATTGGTATGAGTCAATCTGGACTGTAAATATGTTTGAGTATGAGCGCGGTAAGTTTGTGAATTGTATCGCTTTAGGCAATATGTTCTATGTGGGTAATCTGTCGCTTGGTTTGGACTGCGTTATGCGCGGAGCCGATGTGAAACAAGTTGGTAAGGATGAGATTACGGTAAACTTTATGCCCTCGTATGAGTTTGGCGATAAGTTCCGCTTGTTTGGTAAATTCGGATGGGAGCGTAGTGGCGAGGATTTGCCTTATGACTTCTGGGGTGAGTACCTTTCAACTGATGATATGATTATTGCAAACGAGGATAATTTGGCTACAATGCCCGCCTTTATAATTCCTGGCGAAGATTATATCTTCTATGGTGCAGGATTGGAATATTTCCCCTTGAAGGAGAACAAGAGTGTACGTCTGCACGCAGCGTGGATGTCGAATAACTATACAAAGCGTAATGCCGTGAACGTCGGTTTGACGTGGAAGTTCGACCTGGTGAAGGCTTTTAAGCACATTGCAAGTAAATAGAGTAACAACAATTTAGTATATTATAGTAAGAAATGGGAGAGTCAAATTTCATCATCGAGTTGAGCCATATCAGCAAATGCTATGGCGAAAAGTGTGTTTTGGATGATGTTAGTTTGTTTGTAAAAAAAGGTGAGTTCGTTACAATCCTCGGCCCTTCGGGTTGCGGTAAGACTACTCTTTTGAAGATATTGGCGGGTTTTGGTACTGCCACATCGGGTGAGATTAAGATTGCGGGCGCTGATATAACAGACGTACCGCCGCATCTTCGCCCTGTAAATACGGTTTTCCAGCGCTATGCATTGTTTCCGCATCTGAACGTCTATGATAATATTGCCTTTGGTCTTAAGTTGAAGAAGGTTAAGCAGGACGAGATAGATGCTCGTGTAAGAAAGGCGTTGAAGATGGTGGGTATGACCGATTACGAGTGGCGTGATGTGAATTCGCTCTCGGGTGGTCAGCAACAACGAGTTGCTATTGCACGCGCCATTATCAACCGTCCGCAGGTGCTTCTGCTGGATGAGCCTTTGGCAGCATTGGATTTGAAGATGCGTAAGGATATGCAGATGGAACTCAAGGATATGCACAAGACTTTGGGTATTACGTTTGTATATGTGACACACGACCAGGAGGAGGCCCTGACCTTGAGCGACACAATTGTCGTAATGTGCGAGGGTAAGGTGCAGCAGATTGGTACTCCTACCGATATATATAATGAGCCTGTAAACTCTTTTGTTGCAGATTTCATTGGCGAGAGCAATATTCTCAATGGCGAGATGATACACGATAGAGTGGTGAAATTTATGGGCCGCGAATTTGAGTGTGTCGATGAGGGCTTTGGCGAGAATACTCCCGTTGATGTGGTGATTCGTCCCGAGGATGTATATATTATGGCTCGCACCGATTCGGGTATGTTCGATGGCGTTGTGCAGTCGTGCATATTTAAGGGTGTGCATTACGAGATGACAGTCTTGACGCCCAACGGCTACGAGATAATGATTCAAGATTACAACGCCTTTGAGGTAGGCCAGGAGGTTAGTATGATTGTTAAGCCTTCGGATATTCACGTTATGCGCAAGGAGCGTATATGCAATACATTTGAGGGTAAGATGGTGGATTCTACTCACGTCGAGATGTTGGGCACACAGTTCCTTTGTAACGAAGTGGCTGATGCTGCCGAGGGCGAAAGTGTATTGGTCGAGGTGCCGTTCAATAAGGTGGAGTTGATGGATAATAAGGAGGATGGCCAGCAGGTCGGTGATGTAAGATTTATTCTCTACAAGGGCGACCACTATCATCTGACTGTTCGCACAGCCGATGGCGAAAATATCTACGTCGATACGACCGATGTATGGGATGATGGCGACATTGTCGGAATCCGAATTCAAGCAGACGATATCGTGATTAAAAGAGAAACAAAATAGGGTAGTAACCGAGTAAAATTTGTATAGAAGATGAAAGGTTTGATGCGATTCTTTATGCGAAGGCAAAATTGGAGCCTGCCATATTTTATCTTTATGCTGATATTTGTGGTGCTGCCCCTGGTGCTGATATTTTTATATGCGTTTCAGGACGCCGATGGCAACTTTACGTTTGATAACTTTTCGAAGTTTATTTCAAGCCCCGAGGCGGCCAATACGTTTGTCTATTCAATCGGTATAGCGATTATAACTACCGTATTGTGTATCCTGTTGGGCTATCCTGCGGCATATATATTGAGCAATAGGGAGTTGTGCCGCTCACGCGTTATGGTGGTGTTGTTTATCCTGCCTATGTGGATTAACATTTTGGTGCGTACGTTGGCTACCGTTGCGTTGTTCGATTTTATGCGATTGCCGTTGGGTGAGGGCGCGTTGATTTTTGGTATGGTATATAACTTCCTGCCCTTTATGATTTACCCCATCTACAACACTATGCAGAAGATGGACCATAGTTATATCGAGGCTGCACAGGACTTGGGCGCAAACCCCTTGAAGGTCTTTACAAAGGTGATGTTGCCGTTGTCTATGCCCGGTGTGATGAGTGGTGTGATGATGGTCTTTATGCCTACGATTTCGACATTTGCCATTGCCGAGTTGCTTACAATGAACAACATCAAGTTGTTTGGTACGACTATTCAAGAGAATATTAATAACGGAATGTGGAACTATGGCGCAGCCTTGTCGCTTATTATGTTGGTGATTATCTTTGCCAGCGAGCTGTTTAGCGATGGTGACGATGAGCAACGTGCTACTAATGAGGGAGGTATAATCTAATGAAGAGATTTTTTGCACAAACATATTTGTGGCTACTGCTCGCAATGTTGTATGCTCCCATTGTGATTATAGCCATATTCTCGTTCACCGAGGCCAAGGTGTTGGGTAACTGGACTGGATTCTCGACAAAACTCTACACCTCGCTCTTTTCGGGCGGAGTACATCATTCGTTGTTAAATGCAATCGAGAATACACTTATTATTGCTATTGTGGCGGCGGCTTTGTCTACCCTGCTTGGTAGCGTGGCGGCTATAGGTATCCACAATCTGCGAGGTCATAAGAAGATGGTGATGAATACGCTGAATAATATCCCGATGCTTAATCCCGATATTATTACAGGTATCTCGTTATTCTTGCTTTTCGTTAGTTTGGGTATCACGCAGGGCTATGCAACGGTTATTCTGGCGCACGTTGCATTCTGCACACCCTATGTGGTGTTGTGTATTATGCCACGTCTGCAACAGATGAATCCCGATATTTATGAGGCGGCGTTGGATTTGGGCGCTACACCTCTTCAGGCTATGCGTAAGGTGATTATTCCCGAAATCAAACCGGGTATGATATCTGGTTTTATCTTGGCATTTACGCTCTCGATTGATGACTTTGCAGTTACGATTTTCACTATCGGTACGGGCGGTCTGGAGACACTCTCGACCTACATTTATGCCGATGCGCGTAAGGGAGGTTTGACGCCAGAGTTGCGACCTTTGTCAACGATAATTTTCGTGACGGTTCTGTTGTTGCTTATTATTATCAATGTGCGCTCGCAACGCGCCGCTAAAAAGAAGGAGGCTTTGGTAAAATGAGAAAGATAATTTTGATAATATTGGCGGCCTTTGCATTGTCGCTGACAATGATTGGATGCAATCAGTCGGAGGCTCGCAAGTCCATCCTTAAAGTCTATAACTGGGCTGACTATATTGACGAAGATTTGTTGTCGGAGTTCGAGGAGTGGTACAAGGAGCAGACAGGCGAGGAGGTTACGGTCGTCTATCAGTTGTTCGACATCAACGAGATTATGCTTGCCAAGATTGAGCGTGGCAAGGAGGATTTCGATGTGGCTTGTGGGTCGGAGTATATCATCGAGCGAATGTTGAAGAACGATTTGTTGTTGCCTATAAATAAAGATTTTGGAGATACGCCAAATTATTTGGATAACGTATCGCCATATATCCACGATGTATTCAACAAGATTGATGGCGGCGGTAAAAATGCCAACGATTATTCGGTAGGTTATATGTGGGGAACTACGGGATTCCTATATAATAAAAAGTATGTAACCGAAGAGGAGGTTGATTCGTGGAGTGCTTTGTGGGCGCCAAAGTTCAAAGGCAAGTTGTTCGTAAAGGATGCCTTCCGTGATGTATATTCTCCGCTGTTGATTTATGCTAATCAGGAGCGAATCAAGCGTGGAGAGGTTACGATGAATGAGTTGATGCACGACTCATCGGATGAGTCTATCGCTACGGTGGAGGCATTGCTCAAAAAGACCAAGCCAAACGTTGCAGGTTGGGAGGCCGTTTTCGGTAAGGAGATGATGACCAAGGAGAAGGCCATCTTGAATCTTACTTGGAGTGGTGACGCCGTATGGGCTATTGAGGAGGCTGCCGAGGTTGATGTCGAATTGGACTACACAGTACCCAAAGAGGGTAGTATCGTATGGTTTGATGGTTGGGTGATTCCCAAATATGCGAAAAATGTTAAGGCTGCAAGTTACTTCATTAACTTTATGTGCAAGTCGGAAAATGCCATCCGTAATATGGAGGAGATTGGCTATGTGAGCGTAATAGGCACACCTGAGGTTATGGAGTATATGTCAGAATCTGCCATTGAAGGTGGTATGGAGGAGCCCTTGGATTTAAGATATTTCTTTGGTGAGGAAGCCGACAGCGTGGTGATTAATCCTGTGCTTTATCCCGACAATAGCGTTATCGAGCGTTGTGCTATGATGCACGATAGTGGTCCTCGTACGGCTGCGTTGTTGGAGATGTGGTCGAGAGTTAAGGGCGACAACCTCAATAATTGGATGGTGATTGTAATATTTATCGCTATAGGTGCTCTGCTTGTGGTTGGTATTATGCGTAAAATCAAACGTCGCCGTCAGCGTCGCAGAAGATGGTAACAGCAAATAGCAAAACAAAAACGACTCGGTCATTTCGCAAGACCGAGTCGTTTTATTTAGTAGCATTGCATCAGTTTACTTTGTAAAAGGAATTGCCTTATAAGCCTTCTTCTTGGGGGCCTTCAATACTTTGTTGATAGCCTCGCAAACCATAGGCTCCATAACTGTACGGTAGCACTCGAGGTTGGGGTGGCAAGTATCGTTACTCCACTTTGCAGGAATACCGCCCTTCTCGTCAGTCAATGCGGGGTGGTAGTTAAGGTAGTAGATACCATTCTCTTTTGCATAAGCCTCAATCATCTTGTTCAACTCGGCAATCAGCGGAACGGGATTTACCTCACGACGCCAGCCGAATACAGATGTCGGAGTAATAGAGCAGAGGATAACCTTAATGCCGTTAGCCTTTGCCAACTCACACATCGAGATAATGTTACCCAAAGTGTTCTCGGGCTTGATGTAACCATTGTTCTGTGCAATATCGTTTGTACCTGACAGGATTACGACACATTTGGGGTTAAGGTCAATCACATCGCGGCGGAAACGCACCAACATCTCTGATGAGGTCTGACCACCGATGCCACGACCTACAAAATTGTTCTCCTCAAAGAACTTGGGGTCTTGACGAGCCCAGCCATCTGTGATAGAGTTACCCATAAATACAACATCGGGGCGTACGTCGCGTGCCAAAACCTCTGTGTTAGCCTTCTCGTAGCGACCAAACTGTGCCCAATCCTTCTTCTTGTCCTGTGCGAAAGATGACACAGCAACAATGCACATAAGTGCAGTTAATACTATTCGTTTCATAATTTATAAATATTTAATAGATTTTTTACCATCACAAATGTATAAAATTATAACTGAATATCCCTAACTTTTGATGAAATTTATTAATTTTGCAAAACGAAAAAATATAAAACTCAAGCATAAATGAAAAATATTAAAGCAACGGCATATACACTCAAGTGTGTTGCCTCGAATCGTGAGTTTGAAGACACAGGTTGGCTTTTGGAGGATTCTCAAGCCGAAGAGCCTTCGTTGGTGAGAGCCATCTATGAGAAGAAACAACTCGAACTTAAGGGTGACGAGTATGGTTTGTATACATTCTGCGATTGGTTGCCCGTAAGCCGCGCATTGAAGGGTTCGGCTGCTCCCGTTACATTCCGTAGCGAGGGCTTGGGTAAACATCTTGGTTTGAATAATCTGTACATTACACTCAATGGTTACTCTCCGCGTCACGGTGCAGCGATGACCACTTGTTCGTTCAAGGAGACCGAGGCGTTCAGCGTTTGTGGTCGCGCCAAAGCCGACGAAGAGCGAGTTTTGGTTGTTGCATCGGCTGGTAATACAGCACGAGCATTTGCCCGAGTATGTTCAGAGAATAATATCCCGTTGTTGTTGTCTGTCCCTGCTGACAATCTGTCTGCAATGTGGTTTGAGAAGCCGTTGAACAAATGCGTAAAACTTATTGCTTGCGAGAAGGGTGGCGATTATTTTGATGCTATTCACTTGAGTGATATGGTCTTGAAGTCGCCCCGTTTCTATGCCGAGGGTGGTGCAAAGAATGTCGCTCGCCGTGACGGTATGGCTACTACGGTTTTGTCTGCCGTGACTACGATTGGTCGCATTCCCGACTATTATTTCCAGGCAGTAGGTAGTGGCACGGGAGCCATAGCTGCTTGGGAGGCAAATATGCGCCTTATAGAGGATGGCCGCTATGGTGAGAATACTATGAAACTTATGGTGTCGCAGAATGCGCCATTTGTTCCGATGTATGATGCGTGGAGAGCCGATTCGCGTGCTATGTTGCCTTACGATGCCGATAAGGCTCGTCGTGACGTAGCCATTATTGACGCCAAAGTGTTGTCTAACCGCAAGCCGCCTTATGGCATTAAGGGAGGTCTGTACGATGCTTTGAAGGCTACCAATGGTGAAATTTTGGTGGCTACGAATATGCAGGGTCGCAAGGCTTCGAAACTCTTTAAGGAGTTGGAGGGTGTGGATATTCACCCCGCGGCAGGTATCGCTACCGCTACACTTATCAAGGCTGTTCAGGATGGCAAGATTGACAAAGATGCTTATGTGATGCTCAATATCACAGGCGCTGGCGAGGAGGCGTTTAAGGCAGAACACAATGTGGTTTACAAGGAGCCTGACCTCGTATTCCCGCTTAATTCTACGGTAGAGCAGGTTGTAGAGGCTGTAGAGGCGCTATTTGCAGAATAATTAGACGATAAATTATAAAAATTGAATAAAACTATGTTGTATCCTATCCGTTTTACTCCGCTGTTGAAAGAGCGTATTTGGGGTGGTAAAACTCTGTTGGCTAATGCCAAGCAGGGTAAGGCAAAGAAGATTGATGCTACACAGCCCTATGGTGAGAGTTGGGAGTTGTCGGCCGTTAAGGGCGATGAGTCGGTAGTAGCGAACGGCTTTTTGAAGCGCAATAATATCGAAGAGATTATCGAGGTTTATATGGGTAATCTCATTGGTGATAAGATTTACGAAAAGTATGGTTTGACATTCCCTCTGCTCATTAAGAGCCTTGACTGCCACGATGTACTCTCTGTTCAGGTACACCCCGATGATGAGTTGGCAGCCGAGCGTCACAACTCTTATGGCAAGACAGAGATGTGGTATATCGTAGATGCCGAGCCTGGAGCATTTATTTATATCGGTTTCAACCGTAAGGACATCACTCGTGAGGAGTATATCGTAGCCATCAACGAGGGTCGCTTGCCCGAGTTGCTTAACAAGGTGGAGGTTAAGCCTGGCGATACATTCTTTATCCCTGCAGGAACTATCCACGCATTGGGCAAGGGTGTCGTTGTGTTGGAGATTCAGCAGACATCCGACGTTACCTATCGAGTATATGATTGGGAGCGTGTAGATGATAATGGCAATCCTCGTGAGTTGCATACCGCTTTGGCTGTTGATGCGATAGATTTCGCAAGCGACAAGGATAAGTGCATTATGCGCTATGAGGCCAAGAAGAATGCCTCGACACAGATGGTAAAGTGCGACTACTTTACAACAAATATCATAGAGTTGGAGGGTAGCACAGAGCGCGAGTTGGAGTCTATCGACTCATTTGTATTGTATATCTGTGCCGAAGGTGAGGCCGATGTGTGTATGGGCGATAGCAAGGAGCATCTTGAGCCATTTGATTTGGTGATGATTCCTGCCGAGGCCGACAGTGTTAAGTTGTGTGGTAACGCAAAACTCTTGGAGGTATATATCGAGTAAGAATCAATCTACTATAATAAAGAAATAGCACGACCCGTGGGCCGTGCTATTTTTATGTGGTTAAATAATTCTCTATGCAAAAATAAGAATTAGCAATTGTGCCGCCAACACTCTCAAGAACATTGCAAGCGGATATACCGTAGCGTATCCTACTGATGGCGCATCCGTAGTTGTCTGCTCCGATGAGAATGCCAATGCGGGAGGGTTGGTAGATGAGCCCGACAATACTCCGATAAGGGTAAAATAGTTTAGTTTGAAGAGCATCTTACCGATGATTCCACCCAAAAGCAGAGGGATTATCGTAATCAAAGCACCGTATAAAATCCACATATAACCGCCGTTGATAATCGTCGGCACGAAGTTGTCGCCTGCGCCCAAGCCAACACCTGCCAAGAATAGTGCAATACCTATTTCGCGAAGCATAAGATTGGCGCTCATTGTGGTATATGTAACGAGTTTATAGTGCGGGCCGTATCGGCCAATAAGTATTGCAATAATCAGCGGGCCACCAGCCAAACCCAACTTTACAGGCTGTGGGATACCTGGCAAGTGGAAAGGTATGCTGCCAAGAATTACTCCCAACGCCACGCCGATAAAGATAGGGATAAGATTGGGGTGGCGAAGACGCTTGAGCGAGTTGCCGAAGCGTTTTTCTGCCTGTGCAACCGACAACTCAGGGCCAACGACCGTTACGCGGTCACCCAACTGCAACTCTAAGTTACCTGCCGCTACAAGGTCAATACCAGCACGGTTGATACGGGTGATTGTAACACCGCACGATGAACGTATCTGCAATGCCGACAGACGCATACCATTTAGTTCGGGCTTGGTAATAAGGATACGGCGCGATACCATATCCTTCGATAGGTCGTGCCAATTCATCTCAATCTTCTTGCCCAACAACATCTCTACAGCCTCGGCATCTTCGGGCGAGGCTACAACCAAAATCTTATCGCCGCAATTTAGAACAGTCGCCGCGTCAACCAATTCGGGGAGTGCATCCTTGTGGCAAATGCGCGAGATGACGAAATCACGCAATAATAATTTGTGTATCTCTGCTACTGTTTTGCCATCAATAGCGCTATTCTGTATCTCTACCGATGTGCGTACAGTTGTAGGATTCTTGTGGGCGTCGGCTCCAATTCCAGCCTCCTCCTCTTCGGCTTTGGAGTTAATGCGCAAGACGTAACGTAAGGCGAGGATTGTCAAGATTGCACCTATGACACCCAAAGGGTAGGCTACTGCATAGCCTGTTGCAATATCTGGAGCATCTACACCTCCCGACACGTCGCTATATGCTTGCTGGGCTGCACCCAAACCAGGTGTGTTGGTTACGGCACCCGACATAATTCCCACCATCGTAGTAATGGGGAGTCCGGTGATGTAGTACAACGATATTGTAGTAATTGCGCCAAGCAATACGACGATAATGGCGAGTTGATTTAACTTCACACCTCCTGCTCTGAATGATGCAAAGAAACCTGGTCCGACCTGCAATCCGATAGAGTAAACGAAGAGGATTAGACCAAACTCCTTCATAAAGTGTAGAAGATGCTCGTTGATGTTGATTCCAAAGTGACCGAGTGCGATACCCACAAACAGAACGCAAGTAACTCCAAGCGATATGCCTGCAATCTTCACCTTGCCAAACATCACTCCGAAGGCAATGACTATTGCCAGCACCAATACCGAGTGAGCGACTCCGCCTCCCCAAAGAGAGTCCGAGCCCCACAATAAATCATTAATAAACTCCATAACCTAACTTTTTGCAATAGTTGCACTTTGTGATTTGTGCGAAACTACGCCTAACTTAAAAACTAAACCTCGTAAAAAAAGCGACTGAAAAATTCAGTCGCTCATTCTACTCTCTTCTCGCGGTGCGTAGGGGACTCGAACCCCTGACCCCGTGCGTGACAGGCACGTATTCTAACCAGCTGAACTAACGCACCATTTGCTGATTGCGATTGCAAAGGTAGTACAAAATTTCGAATCTGCAAATTTTTTTATCAGTTTTTGCGCGATTTTCTTACTCAAATATCGAAAATTGTACACTGCCATAACTGCGCAGACGGCTAAAGCGAGGGTGCTGACTGAAATCCTTATCCTTTGAATGCTCAAAAATAAATATTCCACCCTCTTTGAGTAATCCTTTTTCGAGTACCATATCGACAACTTGCTCGCTGCCCTCGAGGTCGTAGGGTGCATCCGAGAAGATTACATCATACTTCTTTGTGCAACTCTTCAAATAGAGAAAGACATTGGCCTTAACAGGGTGAATATTCTTTAGCCCAAAAGATTTAGCCGTTGCCTGAATAAAATTGTAATGCACCGCGTTAATCTCGACCGATGTAACCGAAGCCGCACCGCGTGAAGCAAACTCATAACTTATAGAGCCTGTTCCCGCAAACAAATCCAAAACTTCGATGTCTTCAAAGTCAATTACATTGTTTAATACATTAAACAGATTCTCTTTGGCAAAATCTGTAGTAGGGCGGGCTCGCAGATTTTTGGGTGGATTAATAGTGCGACCTCCGCAACTGCCGCTAATGATTCTCATTGCTATACCTTATATTATATATATGCTCCTTAAAAAAGTGTCCGCCCCAGCGTTGGAGCGGACAACTTATCTTCGTAAGGCCTCAAGGGATTACCCACCCCAGTTACCAGCCTCGTTATTACTACCCTCCATTGAACCGAACTTCAAACCAGCGTACTCGTTGAAGTTGTATACACGGTCGTCGATGAGGTTGATAATATTCTGACGATACTTCACAGTATCAAGATATGCCTTGTAAGGTGCGCGGCACTCTACAACAGGAATCTCAACGTTTGAACCTGTTACAACCTTACCAGCCTCAAGGATAAACTCCATATTGTTAGTATAAGGTATGTAACGCAAATCCTCTACCTGCTCCTTTGTGAGTTTGCGAGGGTTGAAGATAGTATCAATAACAGCGAGGTTGTACTTCTCGATGTTCTTCTTACCTGCCTTCTTCAACTTTGCCAATGCTACAGAGTCATCCTCGTCAACCAACTTGCGCTCCATCTCCAATGAGTCATTCAAAATGAAGTAGATAAGAGAGTCGAAGTTGTCAGTAAACTGCTGATACTTGCTCTTGTAAGCACGCTCTGCAGCACGGATAGCCTTCAATTTTACAACTACTTCTGCATTTCGAGTCTTCAACTCTTTTTCGAAACTAAGTGGATTGTGAATAAGTGTAGCGATTACATAAATCAAGCCTACAATCACTAATCCGAGAAAAATTTGAATTGCTTTTTTCATTTTTTGTTATTTGTTATTAAGTTTGTATCAAATTTAATGGTAAAACCGACGACAAAATGCTTAACACTTATATCGCAGGCCAAATTTACGCAAAAATCTCTTTTGAAACAACTTTTAGCCAGAAAAAAGTTATAGAAAAGTTGTCGGAGTGGATTTCTTCGCCCGATTATGCGCAAATTTTCATCTTGAACGGCTATGCGGGTACAGGAAAGACCACTCTTGTTGCGGCATTGGTTGCTGTTTTGGAGGAGGTCGGAATCAAAAGTGTTTTGCTTGCTCCGACAGGGCGTGCAGCCAAGGTTTTATCACGCTACTCCAATCGCGAGGCGCATACCATCCATAAACGAATCTATCGCGAGCGTACAAATGCCGATTACGAAACGAAGTTCTCGCTCGATTTTAACAAGGAGCGCGGGGCGGTGTTTATTGTCGATGAGGCGTCGATGTTGTCAGACACTGCGGGTGATGGACAGATTTTCGGCAGTGGCTCTTTGCTCGACGACCTTATTAAATATGTACGCAGTGGCAAGGAGTGCCGTTTGTTATTGGTTGGTGATAATGCGCAGTTGCCACCCGTCGGTGCCGATTATTCTCCTGCTCTGGATGAGTCGGTAATGCTTGGTTATGGAGATGTGGTGTATTCTTCGATGGATGATGTGGTACGTCAAGACATTGATTCGGGCATATTGTTTAATGCAACGATGTTGCGTTGTATGATTGAGAGCGACATCGAGGAAGTACCTCAATTCGATATGCATTTCCCCGATTTTGAGGCCATCGGCGGGTTGGATATTATGGAGAAGTTGCAGGATGCCTACGATAAATATGGTAGCGACGAGACTATTATAATTACCCGTTCGAATAAACGTGCAAATCGTTATAACGAGGGCGTAAGGCGTTATAACCTCTCGGCCGAGGAGGCTATTGAGAGTGGTGATAGGCTGATGGTTGTAAAAAACAACTACCACTACACCGAACGAATAGAAAATTGCCCTATGTCGTTTATCGCCAACGGAGATATTGCTCTGTTAAAGCGTATTCGCCGCTTTGAAGAATTTTATGGTTTCCGTTTTGCCGATGCAGTATTGTCGTTTGGCGATTATAATGACACCGAGATAGAGTGCAAGATTTTGCTCGATACTATCAATTCCGAATCCCCCTCGCTCACACGCGAGGAGAGTCGCCGTCTGTTTGACGAGGTTGAGCAAGATTACTTGGATATACGCAGTAAAATCAAGCGCTACAAGGAGATACGCGAAAATCCTCACTACAATGCCGTGCAGGTGAAATTCGCCTACGCCGTAACGTGTCACAAGGCGCAGGGTGGTCAGTGGCGAGCCGTTTTTATCGACCGATGCCTATTTGGTGACGAGCCTATGTCGAAAGATATGCTACGTTGGCTCTATACAGCCATTACACGAGCAACCGATAAAGTCTATTTGGTCAATTTTGATGACCGTTTCTTTGAATAGTCCACTAAAAAAGGCTATCTTTGTGGGGTAAGAAACTATAAACGATGGCTATTGAAAAAAAATATGTGGAGACGCCTCTGATGAAGCAATATTATCAGATTAAGGCTGTTCATCCCGATGCGATATTGTTGTTCCGCGTAGGAGACTTTTACGAGACCTTTGGCGATGACGCCATTAAGGCGAGTTCTATTTTGGGTATCACTCTGACAAAACGTGCCAATGGTGCTGCCTCGTCTGTTGAACTTGCAGGTTTCCCGTTTCACGCTGTTGATGCCTATCTCCCCAAATTGGTGCGAGCAGGCGAGCGCGTAGCCATCTGTGAACAGTTGGAAGACCCTAAAACGGTCAAGGGTTTGGTTAAGCGAGGTGTCATAGAACTCGTTACACCAGGCGTTGTTTTGGGTGATAATATCTTGCCCAATAAGGAAAACTCTTTCCTTGCATCAATCTATTTCGGTCAAAAAACTACGGGCGTTTCATTCTTGGATATATCGACGGGTGAATATTTCTTGGCCGAAGGCGATGACCGCTATATCGACAAACTTTTGTCTAATCTTCAACCCAAAGAGATTATTTATCAGCGTGGATGCGAAGATAGGTTCGAGGCCGCATTCGGTAATAAGCACTACACATATCGTTTGGAAGAGTGGGTATTCTCATCGGATATAAATTACGATAAACTCTGCAAGCAGTTCGGCACAAAATCGCTCAAGGGTTTTGGTGTAGAATCACTTAAGGCGGGTATTGCCGCTGCAGGTGCAATTCTCTATTACCTGGAGTTTACCGAGCATCGTGAAATATCGCACATAACATCTATTTCGCGCATCGATAAGGAGAGTTTTGTGTGGATTGATAAATACACAATTCGCAATCTCGAACTCTTCTCTTCTAATGCATCACAGCAGAAGAGTGGTTTTGCAGATGTTATTGACCGCACTCTAACATCTATGGGAGGTCGTCTGCTCAAACGTTGGATTGCGATGCCGTTGGTCGATGTTGAGCGCATCAATCGCCGTCAGGATGTTGTCGAGATTTTGACAAAAGATAACGATTTAGCCGCCGCATTGCGTGACCACATATCATCCATAGGCGATTTGGAGCGCCTATCTTCTCGTATCGCTGCTGGCCGCATACTTCCGCGCGAACTTGTGCAACTCAAAAGTTCGTTGGTGGCTGTAGAAAACCTTAAGGCTCTGCTGGAATCTACCGACGAAGAACGTTTACACGAAATAGCATCGACTATAGACCCAGCCAAGGCCGTCAGAGAGCGCCTGGAGCGTGAGATTTATCCCGACCCTGCGAATAACCAGATTCAGAAGGGTGGTGTCATAGCCGATGGTGTATCGGCCGAGTTGGATGATTTGCGTCGCATAGCCCTGCACGGCAAGGATGTACTACAGCAGATTCAACAGCGTGAGAGCGAGGCTACGGGTATTCCGTTGAAGATAAGTTACAACAATGTATTCGGTTATTACATTGAGGTGCGCAACACTCATAAGGACAAAGTTCCTGCATCGTGGATTCGCAAGCAGACCTTGACGAGTGCCGAGCGTTATATTACCGAGGAACTTAAGGAGTACGAGGAGAAGATTCTCGGCGCACAAGACCGTATTTTGGCTATCGAGCAGGAGATATATGCCGCATTGGTGCAATATATCGGTGGCCACCTGAAGACCATCTTGCGTGATGCTGCTGCCATAGCACGATTGGATTGTTTGCAGTCATTTGCCCGCATAGCGTGCGAGCATCGTTATGTGCGTCCTACGCTTGACGAGGGTAAGGTTATTGATATCCGTGATGGCCGCCACCCCGTAATCGAGAGTCTGTTAGCCGTGGGCGAGGAGTATATCCCTAACGATGTATTGCTCAATGATGACGACCAGCAGATAATGATGATTACCGGTCCTAATATGTCGGGTAAGTCGGCGCTGTTGCGTCAAACAGCGCTTATTATATTGATGGCGCAGATGGGCTCATTTGTTCCTGCATCGAAGGCGCATATCGGTATCGTAGATAAGATTTTTACCCGTGTGGGAGCATCCGACAACATTTCGCAAGGCGAGTCAACCTTTATGGTCGAGATGTTGGAGTCGGCCAGCATCCTAAACAACCTCTCCGACCGCAGCCTTATCCTGCTGGATGAGATTGGTCGAGGCACAAGCACCTACGATGGTATATCTATTGCGTGGGCAATGGTAGAGTATATTCATAACTATCCTACGGCACACGCCAAGACATTGTTTGCTACGCACTACCACGAACTTAACGAGATGGAACAGTTATTCGGCCGTATCAAGAACTATCACGTCTCTGTTCGCGAGGTAGATAATACGATAGTCTTCTTGCGCAAACTATCCCGAGGAGGCACCGAGCACTCATTTGGTATCCACGTAGCGCGTATGGCGGGTATGCCCCAATCCATTGTAAAGCGTGCAACAGAGATTTTGGGAAATCTTGAGTCTGTTTATGGTAATAATGAAGTTGGCTCACAACTATCTGTGGAGGAGTCTTCTCCCGTAACATCTCCTGCGGCATTGCGTACTCGTAGCCGCAAGCGTCAGCCTTCGGCCAAGCAGGTCGCCGACATAGCACAGCAGGGTAGTATGCAACTCTCGATGTTCCAATTGGATGACCCTGTGCTAATCCAAATACGCGACCAAATAAAGGGTTTAGATATCAATTCACTCACTCCTATTGAGGCGCTGAACAAACTCAACGAAATCAAAAAGATTACGGGGTTATAAATCTTCAAATATTTTCCTATTCACCTATAACAAAATAAACCGTCTGAATCATCAGGCGGTTTATTCTTTGTATTGCATCTAATATAGATTCAAAATCAGGTGTCGATATTTGCGTAGTGAGCATTCTTCTCGATAAACTCACGACGAGGCGGTACATCATCACCCATCAACATCGAGAATATACGGTCAGCCTCGGCTGCATTCTCAATCGTTACCTGGTGCAAGATACGAGTATCGGGATTCATTGTTGTATCCCACAACTGCTGGGCATTCATCTCACCCAAACCTTTGTATCGCTGAACGTGAACACCCTTTGCTCCAAACTCCTCAATATATGAGTCACGCTCTTGGTCGGTCCAGCAATAACGCTCGCGGTTACCCTTCTTAACCAAATAGAGGGGTGGGGTAGCGATATAAATATGACCATTCTCGATAAGTTCCTTCATCTTGCGGAAGAAGAATGTAAGCATCAATGTTGCGATGTGCGCACCATCGACATCGGCATCGGTCATAATTATAATCTTGTTATAGCGCAACTTCTCCATATCGAGTGCCATACTATCCTCGGCTGTGCCACGCTTAACACCCAACGCTATAAACATATTCTTAATCTCCTCGTTCTCCCACATACGGTGCTCCTGCGCCTTCTCAACATTCAAAATCTTACCACGCAGAGGCATAATAGCCTGGAAATTACGGTCACGGCCCTGCTTTGCAGTACCACCCGCAGAGTCTCCCTCGACGAAGAAAATCTCGGCTATAGAACGGTCGCGGCTCGAACAGTCGGCCAACTTACCCGGCAAGCCAGCACCTGACAATACGGTCTTGCGCTGAACAGCCTCGCGAGCATTACGCGCAGCGTGACGTGCCGTAGCGGCCAGAATCACCTTCTGGACAATTGCCTTGGCATCTTTGGGATGCTCCTCCAAGTAGTTTGACAAAGCGGCGGTCATAGCACCTGCCACAGCAGCCGATACCTCGCTATTACCCAACTTGGTCTTTGTCTGACCCTCAAACTGAGGCTCGGCAACCTTTACCGATACAACGGCAGTCAATCCCTCGCGGAAGTCCTCACCGTTAATCTCAAACTTCAACTTCGCCAACATACCCGAATCCTCGGCATACTTCTTAAGCGTACGAGTCAAAGCCATACGGAAACCTGTCAGGTGAGTACCACCCTCGATGGTGTTGATGTTGTTAACGTATGAGTGTACATTCTCCGAGAATGAGTTGTTGTACTGCATAGCCACCTCCACGGGAACACCGTTCTGCTCGGTCTCAATGTAGATAACGTTTTCGGTCAATGACTCTCCACGTGTAGCATCCAAATATTTAACGAACTCCTTCAAGCCATCCTTTGAGTAGAATTGCTCGTTTAGGTATTCGCCTGTTTGCTCATCTTTTTTGCGCTTGTCTGTCAATGATAGGTGGATTCCTTTGTTCAAGAAAGCCAACTCGCGCAAACGATTAGCCAATGTATCGTACTTATACTCTGTTGTAAGAGTAAAGATAGTGTTGTCGGGCTTAAATGTAATGATTGTACCTCTATCTTCGCAGTCGCCTACAATCTCCATCTTTGATGTAGGAACACCCTTGCTGTAAGTCTGCTTGTAAATCTTGCCACCGCGATGAATCTCGGCAACCAACAGCGTAGAAAGTGCATTAACGCAAGATACACCCACACCGTGCAAACCGCCCGACACTTTGTAACTACCCTTGTCGAACTTACCTCCGGCGTGAAGTACTGTCAATACAACCTCCAGGGCTGACTTACCCTCCTTTTCGTGGTAATCTGTAGGGATACCACGACCATTATCCTTTACGGTTATAGAGTTGTCCTCGTTTATTGCCACATCGATGTGTGTACAATATCCAGCCAACGCCTCATCGATAGAGTTGTCCACAACCTCATACACAAGGTGGTGAAGTCCCTTTTCGCCTATATCACCGATATACATCGCTGGGCGCTTACGCACAGCCTCCAAACCCTCCAATACTTGGATGTTGGACGCCGAATACTCCTCCTCGTGTCTCTTTTCTAATTCTTGTTCCGTACTCATTATAATCTTTGCTAAATCTTATATCTCTTCTGTTGTTGCTTGCGCTGTTTCTATCTTTTTCGCAGAGCCGCAATTAATCGTACAAAAATAGTGTTTTTTTATTGTTTTTGCAAATTACGAATCATAGATTCGCCACTCTTTTTGCTTATTCCCGATTATTCTCTGCCAAAACTGCTCTCTATGTCGATTTCTGTCATTTTGCCCTTCGAGAACATTAGTGTACGAGCGGGGTATTGCTCGATTAGAGCAGTGTTGTGAGTCGACATTATTATGGCGCAACCTCGTGCTGAAATTGTCGAGAACAACTTCATAATCTCATCTGCCGTCACGGGGTCCAAATTACCCGTAGGCTCATCGGCTAACAACAATTTTGGAGAATTAATCAACGAACGGGCTATAACCAGACGTTGCTGCTCACCTCCCGATAGTTCGTGTGGCATCTTGTAGGCTTTGTTATCCAATCCCACCAACGACAATACTTCGTCAATTCTGCGGCGTATATCGGCCTCTTTCTTCCATCCCGTAGCGCGCATCACGTCGTAGAGATTGTAAAAGACGTTTCTGTCATCGAGCAGACGATAATCCTGAAACACTATTCCCATTCTCCTGCGCAGGTAGGGTATATCGCGGCGGTGCAATCTCCTTAAATTCATCCCCACAACATAGCCTTCACCCTCCATTAATTGCAACTCGGCATATAGAGTCTTCAGCAGCGAACTCTTGCCGCTACCCACACGCCCGATGAAATAGACCATTTCACCCTCATAGACCGTCAGGTTTACATCCGACAATACCAATTCGTCACTCGATTTTATCTTATGTGAATCTCCGTCAGTGTGATACACCGACACGCCTCTCAACTCTACAACCTTGCGATTTTTCTCCATAATTTTTGCATTTCTACAACATACAAATATACGCATAATTCATCATTTTGCGTTAAATTTTTGGCAAAAAAAGAGCCTGCACGAATAAAAAATATCGGCAGACTCCTGTTTGTTGCACTTTTCAGCAATCAAATGCTTTGCGTCTCTATTTTTCGGGCGTTGATGACTTGCGATATATGCTTGGCGTTGAGCCCATCACACGCTTAAATGTGGTATAAAAATGTTCGGGCGATTTGAATCCTAACGAGAATGCAATCTCCTTGATAGACTCTTGTGTGTTGACCAACAGATATTGCGCTCGTCGCAATTTTACCAACATAAAATATTTTGCGGGCGGATAACCTGTGTACTCCCTAAAGACCTTGCGAAACCACGAATAACTCACATTTAACTGTTCGGCCAATATATCCAAGTCTATGTTCTGCGAAGCCTTCTCTTGCATTATCGCCTTGGCCTGTTCGATTATCTGGTCCATACGGTCAGCCGTGATGGCGCTATGTGCAATATAACTCAAATTGCCCAAAAGATGCATCACTATGCCGCACAAAAGTTGTTGCGCCGAGGGGCGGTCTTCGGCAGCCACCTCTATGGCGCGCTGATACAAATCGACCATTTCTTGTTTGAGCCCGATGCTGAAAATCTGCTCCTCTTTGGCAAACAATTGCTCTATTGCCTTGTCAGCCATCTCGCCACTGAAGCCAATAAAATACTCGGTCCATCCGTCGTTTTTTGAAGGTTTGTAGGAGTGCCATACGCCTGGGCGCAATAACACTATCGTACCCTTTGTAATGTCGCATGTTGCCGTCTGATTAGCAAACTCACCGCGTCCTTTGACAATGTAAAGTAGTTGATACTCTTGCAATACACGACCTCGCTCGGGGTCGAACAGATAGCCAGGAGGATGCTCCTTTGATGGGTAGTCCTCGTCTGGCGATATCGTTTGCGAGCCAACAACACTCACCGTGCATCCATACTCCTCATCTGCCTTGTTGGCAATCAGGTAGTGGAATCTAACATCAGACGACTGTGCAATATTCATACAAAATTGTTTCTGCTACAAATAGACCAATTTTCTTGCTGGAATTAGAGTTTATTTAGGCAGGTTAAATGCCTTGGTCATCTCCTGCATTTGTGCCTGCGACATTCCGTCGGGCTCGTAGCCCATAGATTTGGCATTGATGTAAATTTGTGCCGACTTATTCAGCACATCCACCTGGTCGAATGCCTCCATAATATCCGTACCCACAGCGCATACTCCGTGCTTCTCCCACAACGTTACGTCGTAGTCATCCAACAATGCGATTGTAGCATCGGCCAACAACTGCGAGCCAGGCAACTGATAGGGTACAATACCCAAACCACGAGGACAGAACGCCTTTGTTTCGGGAATCATACTCCACAACAAATTGGTCAACACATCCTTCTCCAAAAACTTATCAGCGTGCGACATAGCAACTAACTCGATAGGGTGGGTATGCAATGCGGCCTTATATGGCACTCCCTTACCCAACAAATAGTTGTGCATAGCAAGATGTGACGGCAACTCCGAAGTCGGCTTTACGGGAGCATCTGCAATAATCTCATAGTGCTCGCAATCCTCCGTAATGCGAATAAACGAGCCATTCTCCATCGGCCAACGTGCCAAGTCACGCATACGCTTGTTTGTGCCCTTGCAGAAGAAATAGCATCCCTTTAGGTTAGCGAGTTTCTGACCCAAAGCAACAGGCTCGACAATGGCTGGCATCTGACGAATCTCGTCATCGATATGCTCTGTTACATTTACCGTAATATTACCGCCATTACGCTCGGCCCAGCCTTTCTGCCACAAATAACCAGCAACTTCAGCCACCTGCATCACTTCACGCTCCAGCGCAGGGCGGCCTTCAAGTATTGATTTCATTTTCTTTATTTATCTTTTTATTATTTAGGGCGAGAGCCAACGCCCTCGCCCCATAATTCTACTTCAAAATCTCGGGCAAGAACGAACTCAAAACCAAGATGCAGATACCTGTAATAAGCACCGCGATAGTCTTCTTCGAACAACCCATCCACTCGTTAAGGATAATACCCCAAACGTTTGAGAATGTAACATTCAACGCCATCAAGATGCAGAACGCCAAAGTCATCAGCGTAGGCGACTCTGTAAGGAATCCCTTACCAAGACTCAATCCGAAGAATTGGCTATACCAAAGCACACCCGCCAAGGCGCAGAACAATAGGTTATTGCCCCATACGCTGCCGTTCTTATAGTCACTCCAAGTCTTATTCTTTGAGTTCTGATATAAGCAATAGATAGCGTTAGTTACAAAACCACCAATCGTTACGAGCAACGTTGCTGGCAAAGTCTTGTACATATCGGGCGTAAGGTCGCCGAAATTGATATCCTTACCGAACTCCAAACCTACATTAAAGCATCCGCTCATAAAACCTGCCAACAAAGCGATAGTCAAACCCTTCGGGAAGTTAAAGTCCTTTACAGCAGCCTTTTTCTCCTCCTCCGACAACGAAGCGGCTTTCATTGAGCCGGCCACGCCGATTACTGCAATACCCAACAATGTTACGGCTACGCCCATAATTACGGCAAATGTCAATGAACTCAATGCATCCAATTCGGGGAAGAAAATATTAAGCAACACGGGGCCCATCACCGTACCCAAACCAGCGCACGTTCCGAGCGCGATTGACTGTCCGAGTGCTACACCTAAATAGCGCATCGAAAGGCCGAAGGTCAAGCCTCCAACACCCCACAATACACCAAACAAAACAGTCATCCAAACGTTGAAACTACTCTCTGGAGTAAACAATTCAAACAGACTGTGTCCTGCAGGCACTGCAAGCATTGCACCCAAAATCGGGAATACCAACCACGCAAATAGACCTTGCACAAGCCAATAAGACTCCCAACTCCACTGCTTCACCTTGTTGATAGGTACATAACTACTCGATTGGCAGAATGCACCTATGGCGATTATCAATAAACCAATTACAATATCCATAATCTCTATTCGTATGCGATTTCATACAACTTAGCAATATCCTCAACTGATGTAGGACGTGGATTACCACCTGTACATACATCGTTGAACGCGGCGACAGCCAATGCAGGAATATCCTCTTTCTTAACACCAATCTCACACAAATGCTGTGGGATGCCAATGCTCAATGAAAGTGACTTCACTGCGCCAATAGCAGCCTCTACGCCCTCGTCAATGCTCATACCATCGGTATTTACACCCATAGCCTTTGCAATTTCGATATATTTAGCGCGAGCGGGAGAATCTGCATTGTACTCCATAACGTAAGGCAACAACAAAGCGTTAGCCACACCGTGCGGAGTGTCATAGAATGCTCCAAGCGGGTGAGCCATCGAGTGAACGATACCCAAACCTACGTTAGAGAATCCCATACCTGCAATATACTGTGCCTCGGCCATACCAGCGCGAGCAACCTCATCCTTGCCATTATCAACAGCATTCTTCAGGTGCTTTGCAACAAGTTCGATAGCCTTTGCCTCGAACATATCGCTCATAGTCCACGCACCAGGAGTAATGAAACTCTCAATGGCGTGTGTCAATGCATCCATACCCGTTGCAGCAGTCAAACCCTTAGGCATAGAGTACATCAACTCGCAATCGACAACCGAACACATCGGAATATCGTTGGGGTCCACGCATACCATCTTCTTCTTCGCCTCCTCGTCGGTGATAACATAGTTGATTGTCACCTCTGCTGCTGTACCCGCAGTTGTAGGGATAGCAAATGTAGGCACAGCACGATTCTTTGTAGGAGCAACGCCCTCCAATGAACGTACATCGGCAAACTCGGGGTTATTCACGATAATACCCACAGCCTTTGCAGTGTCGATTGACGAGCCACCACCCAGCGCAATGATAAAGTCTGCACCCGAAGCCTTATAAGCCTCCACACCGCGCTGAACATTACCGATAGTAGGATTAGCCTTCACATCGCTATAAATCTCATAAGGAATATCTGCGCCACGCAAAACCTCCTCAATCTTCTCTGCTACGCCAAACTTAATAAGGTCCTTGTCTGTCACAAAGAAAGCCTTCTTATATCCACGTTTTTTAACCTCCTCGGCAATCACCGAGCGACAACCTGCGCCAAAATACGAGGTTTCGTTCAAAACTATTCTATACATAATTAGCAGCGTTTAGATGTTACTTCCTCCTCATACTTCTGGATGTCGGCGATGAACTCCTCGCCAACGGGTACATTATTCTTCAAGCAGAACATATCCCATACAGCATTCCAAGGCAATGACTTGCACTCCTCCAACAATGCCAAGCGCTCGAAGCCCTTACCCTCAGCCTCATACTGACGCAGTGTTGTCAAAGGCTCCAACAATGCCTGCAACAAGCACTTCTGTGTAGCGCGTGCACCAATCACATAAGCACCGATACGGTTGATTGAAGCATCGAAATAGTCCAAACCGATGTGTACACGACCCAATGCATCGCAACGTACAATCTCCTTTGTCAAATCCAAAGTCTCGTCGTTGATGATTGTAACGTGGTCAGAGTCCCAACGTACGGGGCGGCTAACGTGCAACATAACCTCGGGAGTGAACAACAAGAGAGAAGACATCTTGTCGGCGATAGACTCTGTGGGGTGGAAGTGACCTGTATCCAATGTCACCATCATATTCTTCTGTGCAGCGTAAGCAGTATAGAAATCATTGCTACCAACGGTATAACTCTCCAAGCCGATACCAAATACCTTTGACTCTACGCTATCGCGCATCCACTCATACTTCTGCTCCAGAATCTCATCCAACGACTTCTTCAAAATCGCGCGATACTTCATACGATTCACTGTGATATCCTTCGAGCCATCGTGAATCCAGATGTTCAACATAGCGGGGTCGTTCTGGCGACGTCCCATCTCGTCAGCGATAGCACGGCAACGCTTTGTGTGCTCAACCCAGAATTTACGAATATCCTCCTTGGGGCTTGCCAAAGTCAAATCCTCGCTCTTGGGGTGAGAGAACGATGTAGAGTTGAAGTCCAACTTCATACCATTCTTCTCTGCCCACTGCATCCAACTCTCAAAGTGCTTGGGCTCCAACTCGTCACGGTCGACGGGACCTGTCTCGCGGAAATCTGCATAGTTAGCGTGGAGGCTCAAGCGGTGCTTGCCAGGAAGCAACGATGTCACCTTCTCGATATCAGCCTGCAACTCCTCGATTGAACGAGCCTTACCAGGATAATTACCTGTAGCCTGAATACCACCTGTCAAAGAACCTGCATTCTCAAAACCGCTAACATCATCAGCCTGCCAGCAGTGCAACGACAACTGTACATTCTGCAAAGTCTCCAATGCAGCATCAGTATCAACTCCAATCGCAGCGTAACGCTCTTTGGCTATCTCATAAGCCTTTTCTACCAATTCTTTTTTCATAGTCTGTTTTAGTTTTAGTTATTATTAATTCATTTTAGATATTTACATCTCTTTATATACACTCAAATACTTCTCGTAAGCCTCGGCCCACAACTCCTTCTGTTGCGGCTCATAGCGCTTGCTGTCATCCAGCGATGAACGAATCATAGCACGCATCTCATCAATTGTAGCCACTACGCCAGCCCATTTTGCCTGCATCATTACATTTCCTATCGCTGTCGATTCCGAAGAGCCTGTCACAACGGGAATACCTATTGCATTTGCCGTGCATTGGTTAAGCATCTCATTGCGAGCACCACCGCCTATAACATACAATCGCTCGATTGCCACAGGCGACAACTCTCTCAACATCTCAACCACCTGACGATAACGCAGAGCCAATGACTCAAATATACAACGTACATATTGACCAACCGTCTCTGGCGCAGGCTGTCCTGTCGCTACGCAATACTCCTTGATAGCCTCTGTCATCGATTGCGGATTGGCAAAGCAAGCAGCGTCAGGATTAATCAAAGAGCGGAAAGCCTCCTCTTTTTCAGCCGAAGCAATCAACTCTCCATAACTCATCTGCGGCCATTCGGGACGACAACGCTCCAAAAGCCACATACCACAAATATTCTTCAGCACTCGGATTGTACCCTCGATACCACCCTCGTTCGTAAAGTTCAATTCAAAACTCTTCTCCGAAATAATAGGCTCTTGCGACTCAATACCCATCAACGACCACGTTCCCGAACTCAAATAAGCCGACTTCTCATCCTCCATCGGTACGGCAGCCACTGCCGAGCCTGTATCGTGGCTTGCAACGGCAACGACGGGCACTGCTCCCAAACCAGTCAAGCGCTGCACCTCTTCGGTCAATACGCCAATCTTCTCGCCGGGCATCGTCATCTTGCCAAAATCTTCGGCCTTCAAACCGAGCAAAGTTAAGATGTCAGCATCCCACTCTTTTGTGCGTGGGTCAATCATCTGCGCAGTCGATGCTATGGTATATTCTGTAATCATTTCTCCCGTCAGCAGGTAAGCCAATGCATCAGGAATGAACAAAATCTTCTTTGCCGCAGCCAATGCCGAACAATTATTACGGCGCAAAGTATCGAGCTGGAACACCGAATTGAAATTCATAATCTGAATACCTGTCTTATCGTATAGTACCTTGCGTGGCATACGCTCAAACAATTTTTCAGGCGCGCCTACAGTGTGTGGGTCACGATAGCAGTAGGGCAGACGCAACAATGCTCCATCCTCGCCAAACATTGCGAAATCCACACCCCACGTATCAATGCCAATCGCCTCAATCTCCACGCCTCGCTCTGCAATCTTTGCCAAGCCCTCAATCACTGATTTGTATATAGCAGGAAAATCCCAATAGAAATGACCTTGCATCTCGATTATCGGGTCTGCAAAACGGTGAATCTCCTCCAAATTGATTTTGCCGTCAGAAGTAGTTGCCAAAATCACGCGGCCGCTGGAAGCACCCAAATCAACCGCCGCAAAATTATGTATAGCCATTGTTGTAGTAATTTTATAGTTTCAGTTGTACAAATTTACATCATTATTTTCTATTCTGTGCAACCTCTTATGATTTTCAAACTATATATTTTGATATAGATTTTTTTTAATAATAGATGCGCGATGCCACTTATAAAGCCGAAAACAATGTGTAAATCAATAGTTTGTATCAAATAGACAACTGTATAGTATTATAAATTATGACACACCATCACACCATTGTGTTATAAAATCATTTTATTAAGATTTTCCATCCACTCTCACTCCGCAAACAACCGCTCCACCTACATTGTTGAAAAAAAATGAATTTTGGATTTTGAATTTTGAGTTTATCTCAATATGTTTTTCTATCTTTGCGAGCACAATTTATGGATAACGATAGAAAAGCATTACGCAAAATAGAGCAAGAGAAACGAATCGTTTGCGATATGATAGCCATTTATTGCCGTCATCATCACAATAGCAAAATGCTTTGTGCCGATTGTCAAGCATTAGCCGATTACGCCTCAAAGCGCAGCGACCATTGCCCATATAAGCAGAATAAAACATTCTGCTCGCAATGCACGACTCACTGCTATGCTCCTGCTATGCGCGAGAAGATTCGTCAAGTTATGCGATATGCGGGCCCTCGAATGATTTTCCATCACCCATTGGCCGCCTTGCGGCATTTATACTACACGAAGTTAAAACGTTAAATTCAAAAATATACAAATTATGAAACAGGACAACCAGATTTTCGAACTTATCGGCAAGGAGCGCGAGCGCCAGTTGCACGGTATCGAACTTATCGCATCAGAGAATTTTGTCAGCGAGCAGGTTATGGCCGCTATGGGCTCTGTTTTGACTAACAAATACGCCGAGGGTTATCCCGCAGCACGTTACTATGGCGGTTGCGAGGTAGTTGACGAGGTTGAGAAACTCGCTATCGAGCGTCTTTGCAAACTTTACGACGCCGAGTACGCTAACGTACAGCCTCACTCAGGCGCTCAGGCCAATATGGCAGTTTTCTTTGCCGTATTGCAACCGGGTGATACATTTATGGGCTTGGATTTGGCTCACGGTGGTCACCTCTCACACGGTTCACCCGTAAATATGTCTGGTAAGTACTTCAATGCTGTAGGTTATCAGTTGAACGAGCAGACAGGTACTATCGACTACGACGATATGGAGCGCAAGGCTATGGAGCATAAGCCCAAACTTATCGTAGGTGGTGCTTCGGCTTATTCACGCGAGTGGGATTACAAGCGTATGCGCGAGATTGCCGACAAGGTTGGCGCACTCTTTATGGTCGATATGGCCCACACTGCAGGTCTTATCGCCGCAGGCGTTTTGGACAACCCCGTTAAGTATGCCCACATCGTAACTTCTACTACTCACAAGACTTTGCGTGGTCCTCGTGGTGGTATCATCCTTATGGGTAAGGATTTCGAGAATCCTTGGGGCTTGACTACTCCAAAGGGCGTTGTTAAGATGATGTCGCAGATTCTCAACTCGGCTGTATTCCCTGGCATCCAGGGAGGTCCGTTGGAGCACGTTATCGCAGCCAAGGCTGTTGCTTTTGGCGAGGCTCTTCAGCCCGAGTATCGTGAGTACCAGCAGCAGGTGCAGAAGAATGCACAGGCTATGGCCGAGGCCTTCACAAAGCGCGGTTATAAGGTTGTATCAGAGGGTACTGACAATCACTTGATGCTTATCGACCTCCGCACCAAATTCCCTGAATTGACAGGTAAGTTGGCTGAGCGTTGCTTGGTTGCAGCCGACATCACTACAAACAAAAATATGGTACCATTCGATTCTCGCTCTCCGTTCCTCACTTCAGGTTTGCGTTTCGGTACACCTGCCATCACTACTCGTGGCGTTAAGGAGGATAAGATGGACTATATCGTAGAGTTGATTGACCGCGTATTGCACGACCCCGAGAACGAGGAAAACATCGCAGCCGTTCGCAAGGACGTAAACGCTATGATGGCCGAGTATCCTTTGTTCGCGTGGTAGGATTTTGAAATTATGATATTCGTTACAAATATAACCAATGTAATGCACCCACCTTGTAACTTATTGGGGGGGTAGTTACGTCGTTTATATAAAGTAATACTTTAGGGATAACCGCAGTAAGATGTGGTTGTCCCTTTTTTGTTTTTAACTCAACCAAATTTAACTTATGGAGAAATTATTTTACGAAGCGCCTACAATTGAGGTTGTCGAGGTGCAGATTGAGCAGGGTTTTGCCACTTCGGGCGGCAATGGAGATTTTAGCGTGCCCAACGGAAATAATTGGGGTGGTGGCTGGTTATAATCATTAAAACGGGATAGAAAATGAGAAAGTTTTTTGCAATAATTATGGCAACTGCGGTAGCCGTAGGCTGTAACAATGATAATGTTTTCGAAGATGTACCATCGATTCCCAATAACGAGACTAATAATTTTACTCACAAATTGGTCCTTAAGGTGGGCGATGCATCAACTCGACTATTTGATGAGAGTTTAGTGTGGTCTTGGGAGCAAACCGATGAAATTGTCGGCTATCAGAATGTTGGCTCAAAGAGTCGTAATACTCTCGAATTTGTAAGTGATAATGAGTTTGCTTGTGATGCATTTACCTATGCTCAACAAGAGCCTGCCGACTTCCATTTCTTCTATGCTGACGAGAATACTTTTGGCACACTCACCGCGGTGCAGGATGGTACTTGGCGCCCCGTGTTGGTGGGAACGGCTGAAAGCACAACCGTTGACAATATAGGAACGGTTGAGATGACTCATTTAAGTGCGGCTCTGGAGTTTAATCTATATGAGGTCGACAAAACAACACCTCGTGAAATTATTAATGCTACACTCTCGGCAGAAGACGATTTTGTGGGCTACTGGACGGTAAATGACGATTTGGAATATGCACAAACTTTAAGTGGCAACGAGATTGTGATTGAGAATCTCAATCAGCCAACCGTTGTGTTTAATATGCCTACGGGTGAATTTGCAGCCGATACATTTACTTTGACGCTCACAACCGCCTCGGGCATTACAATCACCAAACAACTTCCTGCGCAGACCTTTGTAGCAGGACAACGCAATAAATATAATATAGCAACACCCGCACCTGCTTATCTGCCAAGTGGCTACACTTTCAAAAGCCGAATAAAAAGCATATTAAACGATAGCAGTTGCACAACCATTCAGTTTATTGCAAATAGCAACCAGACGGGCACGGAGTTAGATAATGGTATTAATACCGCAAGCGACCAGCCCATATATTGGGTTGTAAATGAATCTACTCTTGAAATTCATACTCCTGCACCAGAGTTTATGGCTAATGGCAATTGTGATTTTATGTTTGAAGACCTTGCGAATATCACAAGTATTGATTTTAACAATTGCTTAAACACATCAAAGGCTACTAGTATGTCTGGAATGTTTCAAAATAGCACAAAGTTGGAGAGCCTTGATTTAAGTAGTCTCAACACCTCTAATGTGACCAAAATGTCATCAATGTTCAACAAATGTAAAGCATTGCAGAGTATTATATTTGGTGGTAAATTCGACACTTCGAATGTGACTACTATGACCACGATGTTCTCTTTTTGCAAGAGTTTGATTGCACTTGATTTAAGTAGTTTTAATACAAGTAAGGTGACAAATATGTCAAGGATGTTCTATCTTGATGCCAATATAACTAATGCTCTACAAAGCATTACTTTTGGAGATAACTTTGACACATCCAAGATAACAGATATGGAGCATATGTTCACAGGATGTAATTCAATGCAACAATTAGATTTAAGTGGTTTCGACACTTCTAATGTTACCGATATGCAATATATGTTTTATAATTGTAAAGCATTAGAAAATATCACTTTTGGAGAAAACTTCAATACATCAAAAGTAACGAATATGAGTTGGATGTTCGCAAGTTGTTACGAACTACGAGAACTCGATTTAAGTAAGTTTGATTTTACAAGCAATCCGTCTGCGGCAAATATATTCTTTTACCTCGGTTATAGCCTAACAACTGAAACCCCAACTAAAATATTTGTAACAGAAGCGGGGAAGACTTATTTAGAAGCGAAATATACAAAAGGCTCTAATGATAAATATACTTACGAAATTGTTGAATAGCAATAATTTTATGTAGTTATTTTACAACCGCAGAGTTCTATCGCTCTGCGGTTTTTTATTCCCCGTTGTAGCATTGTGATAAATTTTGAACGAAATTTTGGTTTTAGTGTTGTGTCATTATGCGGATGACATTAATGTTGTATAACCAATTCCTCCTCTAAGTTAGAGGAGGTGGCACTCGCCTCAAGCGAGTGACGGAGGAGTCTGCAAATAAAAACACGTCATTCCACATTTTCGCAATATGGGCATTGCTGATACTTTAATCATTTACTTGCGAAAATGATTGGAATCTACCTTTTAAGTAACTTTTTCTTTTCGTATGGAATTTCATAACACCACAATACAAAAAAATGAATTATCCGTAAAATTTTCCACCCTCTCGCTCCGTTACTTTTGCGACATTGGGAAAAGTTATTTTCAAAAAATCGCCTTTTTGCGAAACAAAATGCAACCGATTTGCGTATTATCTCTGATATTGTTTTCGTAAGAGCAATCTCAAAATAACACTTTCCCACGAATTTGAAGAGATTAAATTAAGTTATATATGCGTCAATTAAAGATTACCAAGTCGATTACCAATCGCGAGAGCGCATCGCTCGATAAATATTTGCAAGAGATTGGCAAAGAGGACCTTATCACAGTAGAAGAAGAGGTAGAATTGGCCCAGCGTATCCGCAAGGGCGACCAGGAGGCATTGGACAAACTCACCAAGGCTAACCTTCGTTTCGTTGTGTCAGTAGCCAAGCAGTACCAGAATCAGGGCTTGAGCCTTCCCGACCTTATCAACGAGGGTAACTTGGGCTTGATTAAGGCTGCTGAGAAGTTCGACGAGACTCGCGGTTTTAAGTTTATCTCTTACGCTGTATGGTGGATTCGTCAATCTATTTTGCAGGCTTTGGCCGAGCAGTCGCGTATCGTACGTCTTCCGCTCAATCAGGTTGGCTCACTCAATAAGATTAACAAGGCGTTGCAGCGTTTCGAGCAGGAGCACGAGCGTACACCGTCCCCCGAGGAGTTGGCGTCAGAGTTGGAGTTGCCGCGCGAGAAAGTGACTGACACATTGCGTGTTGCAGGTCGTCATATCTCAGTTGATGCACCTTTTGCCGATGGTGAGGATAACAGCCTTTTGGATGTGTTGGTAAATACCGACTCTCCCAATGCCGACCGTGGCTTGATTAACGAGTCATTGGCTACGGAGGTTGACCGCGCATTGGAGACCTTGACCGAGCGTGAGCGCGACATAATCAAGTACTTCTTCGGCATTGGTTGCTCGGAGATGACTTTGGAGGAGATAGGCGAAAAGTTCGACCTCACTCGCGAGCGTGTGCGTCAGATTAAAGAGAAGGCAATCCGCCGCCTGCGCCAATCATCACGCAGTAAGTTGTTAAAGTCTTACTTGGGATAAGGTAGGGTATAACGCTATAAAACAAAGGGTTAAGTCGAGCGACTTAACCCTTTAATTTTGGTTTGCTCATAACATAAAGCGTTACTTGAAATAATGCGTGTAAATGATTGTTATATTGCGTGTTATTCCAAATCCAACTGCATAATATAATCATCCATCACAAATCCGCATCCGATATCGGCCACCGCCTCCTCGATTACCTTAAAGTTTTTCTTTAGATAAACCTCGTAAGCGTGTGTGTTATTGCGGTTTACTGTCAAATATATTGCATCCATTTCGCCCTCCTTGCACAACTTCTTCATCACATCCAATCCCTGCGAGAAAATACCGCGTCCGCGATGCTCCTTTAGTATATAGAACTTACTCAAAAACAACCTCTCTCCCTGCGGCTGCACTCCAAAGTATGCTGCTATATCGCCATCCTCCTCAAAAACGAAGTATCGATACCCTTGCAATAGTTGCCCCTGCACAGCCTCAAAACTTTGGAATCGCTCAATCATATACTCCACTTGTTCCATCGAGCAAAACGAAATATTCGCCTCTCGCCAAACTATTTCGGCAACTTTTACCATTCGCTGAATATCAGCATCGCTGAAAATTTCCCTAATCGTCATAACCTAATCTTGTTATATAACTACCATTCAATAGGTTGCTTGCCAACGCTCTGCAAATAATTGTTCGCTTGCGAGAAGTGTTTGCACCCGAAAAATCCTCTATATGCTGATAATGGAGACGGATGCACACTCTTAAGAATCAAATTTTCTCTCGCATCTACAACTCCACCTTTGCGTTGCGCATAACTGCCCCAAAGCATATAAACCAAATTCTTCTTGCGCTCGCTGATGATTTTCACTACAGCATCGGTAAATTGCTCCCAACCCTTACCTGCGTGCGAAGCCGCCAAATGTGCACGCACTGTCAAAACCGAGTTCAGCAACAATACTCCCTGCTCGGCCCAACGGTCGAGATTGCCGCTCGCTGGCACAGGCACACCTATGTCATCACGAATCTCCTGGAAAATATTTTGCAGCGAGGGCGGAAAGCGCACCCCGTCATTGACCGAAAAGCACAAACCATTTGCCTGGCCATCACCGTGATATGGGTCTTGACCTATGATTACCACTTTCAGCGACTCCAACGGACACTTGTCAAATGCCCTAAAGATATTTGCTCCCGACGGAAACACCTGCCCTGCGGCATACTCCTGTTTGACGAAGTTTGTAAGTTGCTCAAAATAGGGTTTGTCAAACTCGCTCTGCAAAACCTCTTTCCAATCCTCTGCTATGCGAACATCCATTAGCGTGAAATTTGTAGTTAAAATAATTAAAATTTACTTTGTAAAATTACAAAAAAAAGATTTAACTTTGTCGCAAATAAAACACAAAAACCTATGAAGAAGTTATTTTTACTATTTTTTGTGGCTACATTCGCTTGCTATAGCGTCGAGGCCAAAAATCCTAAAACAGAGAAAATCAACAACATCATCTATATGATTGGTGACGGTATGGGCTTGAGCCACGTGTCGATGTTGCAGTTGGAGAGTAAATACGCTCCTACGGCATTTGACCGCGCTCAGAACGTTGCGCTCATCAAGACATATTCATTAAACAACCGCGTTACCGATTCTGGCGCGGCGGGTACAGCATTGGCTACGGGTAACAAGACCAATAACTCGATGATTAGCCAACTTCCCGATGGCACACACGTTGAATCAATCACCACAAAGGCAAAGCGCAATAACTTCGCAACAGGTATTGTCGTGTCTTGCTACGTTCAGCACGCTACACCCGCAACATTCTTTGCTCACCGTAAGAGCCGCGGCGACAACGATGGTATCTGCGAAGATTTTACAAAGGAAGATTTAGATGTTGTTTTCGGTGGTGGTATGCGCTATTTCAAGCAGTATTTCGAGAAGCAGAACAAGGATTGCAACAAGGAGTTGGAGGCTTTGGGTTACTCTCTCCACGCCGATTTGAGCAAACTTAAAGACATCCCCGCCGAGGGCAAGGTGTTGGGACTTTTCGCTGATGGCGACCTACCTTCTGCCAAGAGTGGCAAGCGTGGCGAGTATCTCGCTGATGCAACACAAAAGGCATTGGACATCTTGACCAATAATGCCAAGAAGAACAAAAACAAGGGTTTTGTTTTGATGGTCGAGGGCTCGAAGATTGACGGCGAGTCACACAGCCGTAGTCCCGAGGGTATCTTGGCCGAGACGCGCGATTTTGCCAACGCCATCAATGTGGCGATGGATTACGCAGATGCTCACCCCGGTACGCTTGTCGTCGTTGCTGCTGACCACGAGACAGGAGGTCTTTCAATCCCTAGCAACAAGACAGACTTCACACTTGCCGAGAGCGGTATCGGCTATGCATTCGGCACATCGAGCCACACCGCTACAATGGTTCCCGTATATTTATATGGAACAGGCGCAAACCTTATCGAGGGCGTTATGGAGAATAGCGAACTTGGCCAAAAGGTACAGGAACTTATAGGCCTCAATGAGCCAAAGAAAAAATAACTTATTCTATATAACTACCAACGAGCGGAAATCACGAAAGGGTTTCCGCTTTTTCTTTCCCTAAATTCATTAAAATATATTATCTTTGTAAAAAGTACTAACTATGGCTACTGATTACACTGTTATAACTCGCAAAATAGAAGTTCACCTCCACCGTCACGGCGATAGCGAGGAGGCTATTCAACGATATAAAGAAGAATTTCGCATTTGGGATGAAATTAACGACAATCTATATAAAGCGGCAAACCGTATCGTGTCACATTGCTTCTTTAACGATGCCTATGAATACCGACTAAAGATACACTCTCCTCGTTTTCAGGAGATTGAAAAGTTATTGCGTTACTCAAAACGCAACAAACTAACCGACGAGGATATCAAACAACTCAAAAACGAGCGAAAACAACTTTTTACTGACTTTAAGAAACAACGACTCGCCTTTTTGCGTGGTGGTGCAACCGAGGGAACTAATCCCGAACAGAATTCCACTTACAAAGTTGTCAGCAATGAGTTTGGGGATATTATACCATCAGATATTCTAACTTGCCTTAACCAAAATATTGCATCAGTATATAAAGCGTATAGCAAAGAGGTAGAGTTCGGAATGAGAACTATTCCAAACTACAAAAAGGGAATCCCCGTACCTTTTCCTATTAAGGTTCACGGCAAGTTACTTCTCCAAAAACGAGAAGATGGCTCTATATATATTCGTATGCCTAAAGGTTTAGAGTGGGATTTGAGTTTTGGACGTGACCGTAGCAATAATCGCGAAATTGTAGAACGAGTTTTAAGTGGACAGTACGACGTTGGCAATTCATCGTTACAAGAATCAAAGAATAAGAAACGATTTTTATTATTGGTCGTCAAAATACCTAAAGAGAATAAAATTCTTAATCAAGATAGGGTAGTTGGAGTTGATTTAGGAATCAACACTCCGCTTTATGCGGCACTCAACGATAATGAATACGGCGGTATGAGTATCGGCTCAAGAGAACAATTCCTCAAGATACGTATGCGAATGGTCGCTCAAAAACGCAAATTGCAACACAATCTTCGCCATTCAACTAATGGCGGTCACGGCCGTAAGCAGAGGTTGCAGGCTCTTGAGCGTTTAGAGGGTAAGGAACGTAATTGGGTACATCTACAAAATCATATCTTCAGTAAGTCTATTATTGAATATGCTCTCAAGAACGATGCAGGTGTAATCCAAATAGAGCAACTCACAGGTTTTGGGCGTAACAAAAACGACGAGGTGGATGAAGGTTACAAATTCATCCTGCGCTATTGGTCATTCTTCGAGTTACAGAATATGATTGAGTACAAAGCCAATGCGGCTGGTATCGAGGTAAGATATATCGACCCTTATCACACAAGTCAAACTTGCAGTTTTTGCGGACATTACGAAAAAGGACAGCGCATCAGTCAATCGACTTTTGTCTGCAAAAATCCCGAATGTACAAAAGGTAAAGGCAAACATAAATCCGATGGCTCTTACGAAGGTATCAATGCCGATTGGAATGCGGCACGAAATATCGCATTAAGTAATAATATAGTTGACAGAAAGAAAAAATAGCGTTATCTTCGCACTATTACAAGTTTGTTCTTTGAAATAATAGATATGAATTTCAAAATCCCTTTATGGGATGGGTGCGTTGGAGCGCCTTAGTTTGAGGTTTGGATACAAAAATTAACACAACGGAGGTCGTGTTAATATCCAAGCACTCAAAAAATTCACTTAATTTTTGTGATATAACGTTGGTATTCATCATATTCCGACATACACGATGTAACTGCATCGATTTTTAAGTGAATATCCAACCGAAAATCCGATAAGAATGCGTAATCCTCGTGATGTAACTGCATCGATTTTTAAGTGAATATCCAACATATATAAAGGCTGAGTGCGGAAAGACTTGATGTAACTGCATCGATTTTTAAGTCTGTTAAAACGACGTCACTCCACCGAGCCTTTGGGCGAGGATTGGAGTCTCTAAATTAAATAGTGGATTCATATCTTTTTCAAAACAAAATCTGTATGTCATTGCGAGGAGGACTTTTGTCCGACGTGGCAATCTCCTGCATCCCTGAACGAGGGAGATTACCACAGTCGCTACGCTCCTTAGTAATGACAATTACTTATCAAAAAAAGCACGAATTTCTTTCTGGAAACTCGTGCTTTTTTACTTAAACCATTACTTTATTCAACCTCAGCAAAGTGCTTGTAGAACAATGGAATAGTTCTCACGCCCTTATCAAACTGCTCGAGACCATAACTCTCGTTTGGCGAGTGGATGGCATCCTCCGACAAACCAAATCCAATCAACAGCGACTTAATGCCCAAGATGCGCTCAAAACCGCTGATGATAGGAATCGAGCCACCCGAATAGAAGGGTAGTGGCTTCTTGCCAAATGTATCGACAATAGCCTGCTCGGCAGCCTTGTATGCCGCCATATCGGTAGGCGATACATAAGGAGCACCGCCGTGCAAGAACTTCACATTCACCTTAACCGACTTGGGTGCAATCGTGCGGAAATGCTTCTCGAACAATTCGCCAATCTTTACGAAATCCTGATTCGGCACCAATCGCATAGAAATCTTTGCCGATGCCTTTGAGGGAATGACGGTCTTCGTACCCTCTTCGATGTAACCACCCCAAATACCGTTGACATCCAACGAAGGACGCACACCCGTACGCTCGATAGTGGTGTAACCTGCCTCGCCCTCTACGTCGTCGATATCCAACGCCTTCTTGTATTCATCCAAGCAGAATGGAGCCTCATTGAACGCCTCACGCTCGGCGGGAGTGAGTTCGCGCACATCGTCATAGAAACCAGGAATAGTCACGCGACCATTCTCATCAACCAACGACGCCACCAGACGAGTCAAAACATTTGCGGGGTTAGCCACCGCACCGCCGAACAATCCAGAGTGCAAATCCTTATTCGGGCCGACCACCTCGACCTCCATATATGTAAGGCCACGCAAACCGCAAGTAATCGAGGGTGTATCCATCGAAATCATCGAAGTGTCCGATACCAATATAATATCAGCCTTCAACATCTCCTTATAATCCTCGCAGAACTTATATAGACTGGGGGAGCCAATCTCCTCCTCGCCCTCCAACATAAACTTTACGTTACAGGGTAGGCTGTCGGTTGCACACATAGCCTCAAAAGCTTTGGCGTGCATAAACAACTGACCCTTATCGTCGTCTGCGCCACGTCCCCAAATGCGACCATCTTTAATAACGGGCTCAAATGGCTCGGTGCGCCACTCGGCACGCGGGTCTACGGGCATCACATCGTAGTGACCATACACCAAAACTGTTTTGGCCGCAGGGTCGATAATCTTCTCGGCATAGACTACGGGGTTACCATCTGTTGGCATCACCTCGGCACGGTCTGCACCCGACTTAACCAAAGCGGCAGCCAACCACTCGGCACACTTTACCATATCACCCTTATGCTCCGACTGCGCGCTGATTGACGGAATACGCAACAAATCAAACAATTCGTCGAGGAATTGCTGTTTATGCTCATCTATATATTTTTGTACTTTTCCCATATTAAAGTTTTACTTTAGATAGAGTTAATTAAGTTTGTATTGTTCAAAATATTACAATCCGCAAATTTTACCAATCTCGGCAATAAAACGCTGCGCCAATTCATCAGCCTCGGCAGCCGATTTTGCCTCGGTGTAGATACGGATAATAGGCTCGGTATTTGACTTACGAAGATGCACCCAATTCTCGGCAAAATCAATCTTCACGCCATCGATATCGTTAACATTCTCATTAGCATAACGCGACTTCATCTCAACCAAAACCTTATCGACATCAATCGAGGGAGTCAGTTGAATCTTATTCTTCGAAGCATAGTATGCGGGGTACTGCTTGCGCAACTCAGTCATCGTACATCCCTTCTTTACCAAATGAGTCAAGAACAGAGCAACACCCACCAGCGCATCACGGCCATAGTGCAAAGCAGGGTAGATAACTCCACCGTTACCCTCGCCACCAATAACCGCGCCTGTCTCCTTCATCTTGGCTACAACATTTACCTCACCAACAGCCGAAGCATTGTACTCACCACCGTGAGCCACCGTCACATCACGCAAAGCACGCGAAGAACTCAAATTTGAGACAGTATTACCAACACCCTGCGACAAAATATAGTCAGAAACTGCCACCAAAGTATACTCCTCACCAAACATCGAGCCATCCTCGCTCACCAGGGCCAAACGGTCAACATCGGGGTCTACAACAACTCCCAAATCGGCCTTCTCGCGGCGAATGACCTCCGAAATCTCAGTCAAGTGTTCGGGCAGAGGCTCGGGATTATGAGCAAACTCACCTGTAGGCTCACAATTTAATTTAACAACCTCGCAACCCAACTCCTCGAGTAATGCAGGAATAACCACACCTCCGATAGAGTTTACAGCATCAACTACAACCTTGAATCGGCGAGCCTTAACTGCCTCGGCATCAACCATAGGCAATGCCAACACCTGCTGGATGTGAGTGGCGTTGAAATCCTCGCGAGATACAACCTTGCCGATTGAATCAATCTCGGGGAATACAAAAGCCTCATCCTCGGCCAAAGCCAACACGCGCTTGCCCTCCTTGTCGTTTAGGAACTCGCCACGCTCGTTAAGCAATTTGAGCGCATTCCACTGCTTGGGGTTATGCGATGCGGTGATGATGATACCACCGTCGGCCTTGTTTGTGATAACGGCCATCTCAACTCCAGGAGTTGTACACAAGCCAACATTAATTACGTCGGCTCCGCAACCCAGCAATGTACCCTCGATGATGTCCTCGACCATCGTTCCCGACAGACGAGCATCACGACCAAGCACGATAGTGAGTCGTTTGCCTTCGTTTTTCTCGCTCATAAAACGGACATAAGCCGTTGTGAATTTTACAATATCGATGGGAGTAAGGTTGTCTCCCTGCGGGCCGCCGATTGTTCCGCGTATGCCCGAAATAGATTTAATCAGTGTCATTTTTATATGGTTTTAATTCTATACTCTATATAAAAAAGCGAAAATTCTTGGTAATTCGATGTAAATATATTACTTTTATGCCAAATAAAAAAGACAAAACGTATTTTTTGCCATATGCAACCCAGAGTAATTCCCGCTTCGGAGTTGATTATCAACGATGACGGCACAATTTTCCATCTTCATCTGCTACCAGAGCAGGTGGCTGATACTGTTATTTTGGTCGGTGACCCTGCGCGAGTAGAGGCCATTGCCAAATATTTTGACAAAGTGGAGTGCCGTGCATCAAACCGAGAGTTTAATACCGTAACGGGAGAGTACAAGGGCAAGCGTATGAGTGTGCTTTCGACGGGTATCGGCATAGGCAACATAGACATCTGCGTAACGGAGTTGGATGCTTTGGCTAATATCGATTTTGCGACCCGCACCGTCAAGGAGCAACACCGCCAATTAACGCTCATAAGGTTGGGTACATCGGGTGCCTTGCAGCCGGATATTGAACTTGGTGAAGTAGTGTATGCTCGTACATCTGTCGGATTTGATACGTTGCTCAATTATTACGCAGGGCGTAACGATGTGTGTGACCTCGAAATAGAGCAGGCTTTTGTTGAACATATAGGCTGGAGCGAACTATTGCATCGCCCATATTTTGTCGATAGTGATGCCGATTTGTGGGAGCATTTCAAGGATTCTGTTACGGAGGGTATTACTATCGCCGCACCTGGATTTTATGCGCCACAAGGTCGCTATGTACGTCTGCAACCTGCCGATAAAGACCTTAATGCTAAAATCGAATCATTCCGCTTTAATGGCCGCCGTATTACAAACTTCGAAATGGAGGGTTCGGCATTGGCTGGATTGGCTCGTCTGATGGGACACCGAGCCACTACGATGTGTACAATCATCGCACAGCGCATAGCAAAGGATGCCAAGACTGACTACAAACCCTTTGTTGAGCGTATGATTTTGATGGCGTTGGATAAATTAGTCACACTAAAATAGATTCGGCAACCGTTAAAGTTGCAAGCGATTGAAACAGAAATTAGATTTAACACAAAAATAATTACAAACAAAAAACATAATTTAACAATGAAATTTACAGTATCAAGTTCAGCCCTTCAGTCGTTGCTGGCTACCACAGGTAAGGTTATCAGCAATAAAAGTTCACTCCCTATCTTGGAGTATTTTTTAATGGACCTCAAAGACGGAGAGTTGAGAGTTACTACATCTGATTTGGAGACTACTCTCGTAGGCTCTATCGCAGTAGATAATATCGAACGAGAGGGTATGATTGCAGCCCCCGCAAAGTTGATGTTGGATTCACTCAAGGAGTTCCCCGAGATGCCGTTGGTAATCGATGTCAATGACACTACTTGGGAGATTCAGATTACTTGGAGCAGCGGTCATTTGTCAATCCCTGGAGCAAGCGCAGTAAGTTATCCCGCTATTCAGTCTCTCGGTGCCGAGAGCAAGAATATTACGTTGGATGTTGATATGCTCGTAGGCGGTATCAATAAGACTATCTTCGCTACGGCTGACGATGAGTTGCGCCCCGTGATGAATGGTGTATATTTCGATTTTACACCTGAGTCACTCACATTTGTTGCAACTGATGCTCATAAGTTGGTTAAGTTCGCAGCCGAGAACACAACCGATTTCACCGCGGCATTTATTCTCCCCAAGAAGCCTGCAAACTTGCTTAAGGCTCTGCTATTGAAGGAGGAGGATGCAGTGGAGGTTACTTTCGATGCCAAGAATGTATCATTCCAATTGAAGAACTACAAGTTGGTTTGCCGTCTTATCGAGGGTAACTATCCCAACTACAACGCCGTTATCCCCGCCGCCAACCCCAACAAGGTTTTGGTAGACCGCGTAGAGTTGTTGAATGGTATCAAGCGTGTTGCAGTATGTTCTAATCCTACAACGAACCTTATCCGTATGGATATTGCCGACAATAAGGTAAATCTTACGGCTCAGGATATCGACTTCTCGGTTTCGGCAAATGAGACTATCTCGTGCAGTTATGACGGCACTCCCGTTACTATCGGCTTCAAATCTACATTCTTGGTAGAGATTCTCTCTAACATCGAGACTCCCACTGTAGTTGTAGAGTTGGCTGATTCGACTCGTGCAGGTGTATTCAAGCCCGTTTATGAAGACAAGCAGTCAAGCGAGAGCCTGATGTTGCTTATGCCGATGATGATTAACGCATAAATCATAGAGAATGGAACTGAATCTTAAACGCCCGCTTGTCTTCTTTGATTTGGAGACAACGGGCGTTGATACAGCCAAAGACCGTATAGTCGAGATTTCGATGGTCAAGGTTATGCCCAATGGCGACGAGGTTGTACGCACACGCCTCATTAATCCGCAGATGCCCATCCCGGCAGAGGCTACCGCTATACACGGCATTACGGATGAAGATGTTAAGGATGCTCCTTCGTTTGCCCAGATAGCCAAATCGTTGGCGCAGTTTATCGAGGGGTGCGATTTCGGCGGCTTTAATTCCAACCGTTTCGACCTGCCGATGTTGGTCGAGGAGTTTATGCGCGCTGGTGTGGATGTCGATTTCAAACGACGTAAGTTTATTGACGTGCAAAACATCTTCCACAAGATGGAGCAACGCACCCTGGTTGCGGCTTATAAGTTCTATTGCGATAAGGACCTCACCAACGCCCACTCTGCCGAGGCCGATACAAAGGCTACTTACGAGGTGCTGAAGGCGCAGTTGGACCGCTATCCCGAATTGCAGAACGATGTGGCGGCGTTGGCCGAGTTCTCGACACACGGTGAGATGGCCGATTTTGCAGGCCGTATTGCCTACAACGATAAGGGAGTCGAGGTGTTTAATTTCGGCAAGTACAAAGGTCGCGCTGTGGGTGACGTCTTCCGTCAGGAGCCGAGTTATTACGCTTGGCTTATGGATAGCGACTTCCCGCTATACACCAAGAAGATTGTGACAGAGATTTATCTTCGCGAGAAAAAGAGTTAAACCAAACGCTATACAACGAAGTAGGGCATACGAGATTTGACAATCAGCCCCACGAACCATACAAACAATTAATATGAAAATATTTCAAAGAATTATTACCGCTTGTTTGATTGTAGCATCGCTTTCGGCTGTGGCTACGGAGTATATGCCCGATATCGCCAAGTCGAAGGTTATTGTATTTATCAATGGCAAGAAGTATTATGTCCACACCGTAAAGTCGGGCGATACGCTCTATTCTATGGCCAAGGCTTATGGCGTAAGCGAGGATGCTATCAAGGAGTCTAATCCTACGGTGGCTGACGGCTTGAAGTTAGACCAATCGGTCAAGATTCCTGTTGCCGATAATGTAGTTGCCGATGCTAAGGATACTAAAAAACGCAAAAAGGAGTTTGTGGAGCATAAGATTCGTGGTGGCGAGACTTTGTATTCGATAGCGCGCGATTATAATATCTCGGTAAATACTATTCGCGAGGATAATCCAGGACTCAATCCACAATCATTATCAATCGGGCAATCTATCTGGGTACGCAAGAGCGATATGGGCTCATCGTCAGAAAAGGAGGCGCAGGCCGAGATGGATGCCTATGCCGATAATCTCAATAAGGCTACTGACGACGGATTTGAATATTATGTGGTAAAGCCGGGCGAGACGGTGTATTCGTTGGCTCGTCGTTTTGAGATTACCGAGCAGGAGTTTGCCGCAAATAACGATATTGCAGGAGGCTTAAAGGCTGGTGCCGTTATTCGCATACCTATCAAGGACGAGGAGAATGTAAACCAGATGGAGAAAAAGGCCGATGTGCCCGAGAGTGAACTCATCGCCGCACAGTCGAGCGATGAGAATATCATCTTCCGCGCATTACCTTCGGACCAACTTTTGAATGTTGCGCTTATGTTGCCTTTCAATGTGGAATCAAAGCCAAATTCAAGTTATGTAGAGTTCTATCAAGGATTCTTGCTTGGTTTGGAGAAGATAAAGCAGGAGGGACGTGGCGAGACTAAACTGACGGTATATAACACCGAACACAATCCCGTCAAGGTGCAGAACATCGTAAAGAGCCCTGCATTTGAGGGTACAAATCTTATTATCGGCCCCGTATATGAGGATGAGTTGAGTCCCGTTTTGCAATATGCTCGCGAGAACTCTACACCTGTCGTTTCACCTTTGGCCGACATTAAGACGGTTAAGAGTCCTGCCATCTACCAACTTTCACCTGACCCCGCAAAGAAGTATGATAAGATAGGCGACTTGATTGACGGTGGCCGTGATATATATATGATTTACGCAGACTCTTTCGATAAGGAGTTTGAGGGCGAGGTGTTGGCATTGTTAAAGGATAAACCCTATGCCGCATATACATATTCGTACAACCAGAAATCAATCTTCACGCCTCGCAACTCTGCGGCTCGACAGATTGAGGTTATGGACGACATCTTGAAGGAGGAGAAGCCCTGCTTGTTTGTAGTGTTGGCTAATAAAGAGACCGATGTGGACCGCATACTTGGAACTATTTCATCTTCAAAGGTTGCCATTACCGAGAAGAGCGAAAAGAGCGCACCTTATGTAGTGTTGGGTACATCACGTTGGGGTAGATTTAATAACATCGACCATACTACCTATTTTAACAATAACGTGGTGATGATTTCAACCTACCACGCAAAGCGTGATTCGCAGGTAGTACGCGAGTTCGATAGCCGTTACATCGAGGCATACAACTCATTGCCGTCGCTCTACGCTTATCGCGGTTACGATGCTGCAATAATCTTCTGCACGGGTATGCGCTCGGATATTGATTACAATATGCTCGACAAGAAATATACTCCTTTGCAGACATCTTATCAGTTCAGCCATAAGGGTGAGGGCGACAAGTATGTTAATCAGGAGTGGATGCGCGTAAACTACAACAACAACTACACTATAACTATCGAATAATAAATGTCTGCTATTAATAATATACCCGAAAAGACCATCGAGCGATTGAGTGAATATCGCCGCACACTGCTCTCGTGCCATAAGCAAGGTATCACACATATCTTCTCGCACGTTTTGGCAGGTATGCACGGCATTACGGCGGTACAGGTGCGTCGTGACCTTATGTTGATTGGTTTTTCGAGCGATACAAAGAAGGGTTATGATGTTAAGGTGCTGATAGAGTTTATTAATAATATTCTCGATAGCGAGACACCCATAAATATTGCCGTTATAGGTATGGGCCATTTGGGGCAAGCCATTACCAAGTACTTCAATAGCAAGGGGTTGAAACTGCACATCGTGGCGGCATTTGATGTAGATGAGCAGAAGGTTGGCTCGGAGATTGAAGGCATACCTTGCTATCATATGGAGCAGTTTGAAGACATTGTCGCTCAATTAGATATATCTATCGTTGTTATTTCATCACCTACACGTGTAGCACCATCACTTGTGATACCTATAATTAATGCAGGTATCAAGGGTGTGTTGAATTTTACATCGGCACCACTCAATTTCCCGCAGGGTATAGTGTCGCAGAACTTTGATATAACTACGACTCTCGAAAAGGTTGCC
>JAZOVT010000088.1:0-13091 GCA_045658845.1 Alistipes sp. | reverse complement strand
ATTACGATTTGTTAGTTGGCAAAGTGACGTTTTGGGGTGCTACATTTATGCCATATTATATATTTTGAGGACCATTTTTATGAAGAGTTTTGCGCGAAAATATATTGAATGGAAAAAAGAATGAAATTTTGAATTTTGAATTTTGAATTTTGAATTCTTGTTCGTATCTTTGTGCGCAACAAAAACCCGAAGAATTATGTCGTTCATAAATGAAAGGGTACAATCGATGGGCCTCACCTTCGATGATGTGTTGCTCGTACCCGCCTACTCAGAAGTCTTGCCGCGTACAGTCTCTACCGAGACACGTTTTTCGCGCAATATCAAATTGAACATACCTATCGTCTCTGCCGCAATGGATACCGTTACGGAGGCTCCGTTGGCTATCGCATTGGCTCGTGAGGGAGGTATTGGTGTAATCCACAAAAATATGTCTATCGCCGAGCAGGCTGCGCACGTGCGTCGTGTGAAGCGTGCCGAGAGCGGTATGATATATGACCCTATCACTATCACCAAGGAGCAGACCGTAGGTGATGCGTTGAAACTTATGCACGACAACAAAATCGGCGGTATCCCCGTAGTTGATGAGCAGAATATGCTTATCGGTATCGTGACTAACCGCGACTTGCGTTTCCAGCGCGATATGGATTGCCTGATTGAGGATGTGATGACCAAGGAGAACATCATCACCACTCACTCTACCGAGTTAGAGAAGGCATCGGAGATTCTGCTTAAGAACAAAATCGAGAAGTTGCCCGTCGTAGATGACAACGGCAAACTCATCGGCTTGATTACATATAAGGACATTACAAAAATCAAGGACCACCCCAATGCTTGCAAGGATTCGAAGGGTCGCTTGAGAGTAGCCGCAGGTGTGGGTATCACTCCCGACGTATTGGACCGCGTGAAGGCATTGGTTGCCGAGAGCGTTGATGCTATCGTATTGGATTCGGCTCACGGCCACTCAAAGAATATCATCACTACGTTGAAGAATGTGAAGGCTCACTACCCCGAGTTGGATGTTGTGGTAGGTAACATCGCTACTGCCGAGGCTGCCAAGATGTTGGTGGAGGCAGGTGCTGACGGTGTGAAGGTGGGTATCGGCCCAGGTTCAATCTGTACTACACGTATCATCGCAGGTGTGGGTGTGCCTCAACTTACAGCAATCTACGACTGTGCATCGGCTATCAAGGGCAGCGGTGTTCCCGTAATCGCTGACGGTGGTTTGCGTTATTCGGGCGACTGCGTGAAGGCTTTGGCCGCAGGTGGCGATTGCGTGATGGTCGGCTCGATGTTTGCAGGTACCGAGGAGTCTCCTGGCGAGACTATTATATATAATGGTCGTAAGTTCAAGACCTATCGTGGTATGGGCTCTATCGACGCTATGAAGGCTGGTTCGAGTGACCGTTACTTCCAGGGCGGCGAGAAGAACGATATGAAACTCGTTCCCGAGGGTATCGTAGGTCGCGTGCCGTTCAAGGGCTCATTGAGCGAGACTGTATATCAGTTGGTGGGCGGTATCCGCGCTGGTATGGGTTACTGCGGAGCAAACACCATCGCTCTGTTGCAGCAAGCCAAGTTCGTACAGATTACATCGAACGGTGTGGTTGAGAACCACCCGCACGATATAACAATCACGCGTGAAACTCCTAACTACTCACGCGGAGAGTAAAACCTAAGGCTCGCCACGCACTCACGCGGGCGGGCCTTTTTTGACAAATCCACAGATAGTGGATATAAAGAACGTCATTCCCCGAAGGGCGAAGCCCGACGATGGGAATCTACCTTATACAAAAATTGGAGGATGGAGAAGTCGTATGTTTACATACTTACCAATCGGGATAACGATGTTCTCTACACGGGGGTGACGAGTAATTTGGCACAACGTATTATGCAACATCGCGAAAAGCGATATGGCGGGTTTAGTGCTAAATACAATTTGACAAAAGTGGTTTATTTCGAGGAGTTGCCGAGTATTCAAGATGCAATTTTTCGAGAGAAACGGATAAAGCAACTACCTCGAAGACGAAAGGAATTGCTAATTGAGAGAGTCAATCCTTTCTGGAAGGAGTTGATGCCATAAGGAGAGTAAATTAATTTACTCCCTACTGAATAAAAGGTTGATTCCCATCGTCGGCAACAAGTTGCCTTCGGGGAATGACGCAGTTGAAATTCATAAAAACAAAATTATATTTAAGACAATGAAACAGGATATGATTGTTATTTTGGATTTGGGTAGCCACGAGAATACCGTGCTGGCCAGAGCCATTCGTGCGTTGGGTGTTTACAGCGAGATTTACCCCCACGACATCACCAAGGAGGAGTTGCAGGCATTGCCTAACGTGAAGGGTGTTATCATCAACGGTGGCCCCAACAACGTTATCGACGGCGTGGAGATTGACGTTTTGCCCGAGATTTACGAGGCAGGTTATCCCGTAATGGCCGCAGGTCACGCAAAGGCATTGTGCGAAGTTAAGTTGGAGCAGTTCACCGACGACGAGGAGGCTATCAAGGCTGCCGTTAAGTCGTTCGTGTTCGACACTTGCAAGGCCGAGGCTAACTGGAATATGAAGAACTTCGTAAACGACCAGGTGGAGTTGGTACGCCGTCAGGTGGGCGACAAGAAGGTGTTGCTCGCATTGTCGGGTGGTGTGGATTCATCGGTTGTAGCGGCTCTGTTGTTGAAGGCCATTGGCGACAACTTGGTATGCGTTCACGTTAATCGCGGCTTGATGCGTAAGGGCGAGTCAGAGGCTGTTGTCGAGGTATTCGGCAAGCAGTTGTGCGCCAACCTTGTATATGTTGACGCTACGGAGCGCTTCCTCACAAAGTTGGAGGGCGTTGAGGACCCCGAGCAGAAGCGTAAGATTATCGGTGGCGAGTTCATCCGCGTATTCGAGGAGGAGGCACGTAAGTTGGACGGCATCGACTTCTTGGGCCAGGGTACAATCTATCCCGACATCGTCGAGAGCGGTACAAAGACTGCAAAGATGGTTAAGTCGCACCACAACGTGGGTGGTCTGCCCGAGGATTTGCAGTTTGCATTGGTTGAGCCTTTGAAGCAACTCTTCAAGGACGAGGTTCGTGCTTGCGGTGTTGAGTTGGGCTTGCCTTACGAGATGGTTTACCGCCAGCCGTTCCCCGGACCCGGTTTGGGCGTACGTTGCTTGGGCGCTATCACTCGTGACCGCTTGGAGGCTGTACGCGAGTCAGACGCTATCCTTCGCGAGGAGTTTGCAAAGGCAGGCTTGGACAAGAAGGTATGGCAGTACTTCACCGTTGTGCCCGATTTCAAGTCGGTAGGTGTGCGTAACAACGCCCGCTCATACGACTGGCCCGTAATCATCCGCGCCGTGAATACTATCGACGCTATGACGGCCTCTATCGAGCACATCGACTGGGAGATTTTGGACCGCATCACAAAGCGCATCTTGGACGAGGTTCCGACCGTGAACCGCGTATGCTACGATATGTCACCCAAACCCAGCGCAACCATCGAGTGGGAATAGGCATATTGCTGAATGTCAAACAATTAAAGCGACTTCAAGAGTATTGAGGTCGCTTTTTTGTTGTGGAGGGATATTTTTGCGGGCGGGGCGGGGCTCTTTTTCGAGATTATTGCCTACCTTTGTGCTATGGAATCGAAGATACTTCAAGGATTAAATAAGGCACAATACGATGCGGTGGTGAACTACGAGAAGCCGTCGCTTATTATTGCGGGTGCGGGCTCGGGAAAGACGCGCGTGCTCACATCACGAATAGCATATATGTTGGAGCAGGGCGTGAAGCCCTGGAACATCCTCGCGCTGACCTTTACCAACAAGGCGGCCGAGCAGATGCGCTCACGCATCGAGCAGATGGTAGGCCCGACAGCACGCCACATTCGTATGGGTACGTTTCACTCTGTATTTTCACGCATCCTGCGCGAGAATGCCGAGCGCATAGGATATACGCAGAGTTACACCATCTACGAGCCATCGGACTGCAAGAACCTCATCAAAAACATCTGCAAGGAGTTTGGTTTGGCCGACGACAAGTACAAGCCTGCGAAGGTGCTCTCGCGCATCTCGTTTGCCAAGAACTGCTTGGTGACGCCGGGCGCCTATGTCGCCAACACGACCTACGCCACCGAGGACAGGCAGATGCAGATGCCCCGCTTTGGCGAGGTGTATGTCGAGTATTGTCGTCGCTGCAAGCAGAACGGAGCGATGGATTTTGATGATTTGCTGTTGCAGACCAACATCCTGTTGCGCGACTGCCCCGACGTGCTGGAGAAGTATCAGAAACTCTTTGAGTACATCTTGGTCGATGAGTATCAGGATACCAACTACGCACAGTACATAATCATCCGCCGCCTCTCGCAGTTGCACGGCCGTGTGTGCGTGGTGGGTGACGATGCGCAGAGTATCTACTCGTTCCGAGGTGCGAAAATCGAGAATATACTCTCGTTCCGCAACGACTATCCGCAGGCCTTGACCTTCAAGTTGGAGCAGAACTATCGCTCGACACAGACCATCGTGAATGCCGCCAACTCGGTAATCGAGCGCAACTCACGCCGTATGGACAAGAAGTGTTTCTCTGCGGGTGACCAGGGCGAGAAGATTCGCATCGTACGCTCATATACCGACCGCGAGGAGGCTGATGAGATAGCCAATGCCCTGCGCGAAAGAATCCGCCAGACGGGTGACGGCTGGAACGAGGTCGCTATACTCTACCGCACCAACAACCAATCGGCTGTAATGGAGACCGCCCTGCGCCGACGTGGCATTCCCTATCGCATCTACAAGGGTAGTTCGTTCTACGACCACAAGGAGATTCGCGATATGCTGGCCTACATACGCCTTATTATCAACCCCAAAGATGATGAGGCGCTGAAGCGTGTTATCAACTACCCGGCGCGAGGCATAGGCGATACGACGGTTGGCCGTATCGAGCAGTTGGCGCGTGAGCGTGGTCAGTCGATGTGGGAGGCTATAGATGCTTTGGTGGCCGAGGCCGCCACGTTGGGCGACCCGATGCAGAAGACCATAGCACGCAAGGTGACGGAGTTTGTAAACCTCATCCGCTCGTTGGGCGACGTGCGCCGCGAGAAGGGGCTCTACGACTTCGGTTTGGAGGTGGCATCACGTTCAGGCATCCTGGCATCATACCGTGCCGACAACACCCCCGAATCGACCAGTGCAGTGGACAACATCGAGGAGTTGTTGAACTCGATGCAACTCTTCACCGAGCAGTGCGAGGCCGAGATTCGTGCAGGCGAGCGCGAGGAGGAGAACAAGCCCACAATCGAGGAGTGGTTGCAGAATGTTATGCTGCTGACCGATATGGACAACAAAGAGGAGGATGGCTCGGATGAGAAGGTGACGCTTATGACCGTACACTCAGCCAAAGGTCTGGAATACAAATATATATACATAGTAGGTTGCGAGGAGCGATTGTTCCCCTCGGAGCGTGCTATGGAATCACCCGACGGCCTGGAGGAGGAGCGACGTCTGTTCTATGTGGCCCTCACACGCGCCAAGGCCGAGGCGATGTTATCCTACTGCGAGATGCGTTTCAAGTGGGGTAATATGGAGTTCTCGTCGCCCAGCCGATTCCTGCAGGAGATAGATTCGCGCTACGTTGATTGTGATGAGGATTTGCGCCGTCCGCAACGTCGCAACACGGGCGACAGCGACACCGATGGCGAACTCACGGGACGTATGGGTAACTTCTCGCGCGGAGGATATGGCAATGGTGGTTACGGCGGAGGTTATGGCTCACGCGGAGCGGGCAGCAGTATAGGTGGCGGAGCAGGTCGCAATGCCAAAGGCAACACCGCAATCGAGGAGTTGCGTCAGCGCTTCGACTACCGTTTTCAGCAGAAACGCGAGCAACAAGGCTCTCGCCAAGCACCCGACCCTCGCATCGTACAACAACCCACCGCGCCACGTTCTACCGAGGGTATGCGCCGCATAGTGAATACGCCCTCTGCGGCGGGCAGTGCAGCCCCGCTGGGCCCCTGCGCTTATGAGGTGGGTAACCGTGTGGAGCACCCGAAGTTCGGGGTGGGAATGGTGGCCCGCATCGAGCAGATGGCCGAGGATTATAAGTTGGTTGTCGATTTCGGGCAGTACGGCGAAAAGACTCTGTTGGCAAAGTTTGCAAAACTGACGAAGTTGTAAGGGGGAATTCAAAATTAAGATTTACAGACTCCTCCGTCACTCGCTTGAGGCGAGCGACACCTCCTCTAACTTAGAGGAGGAATTAAATTAGACACTTACAAAGAAGTAGAAAACAAATAAAAATTCTCCCTCTAAGATAGAGGGAGTACCCGTAGGGGGAGGGAGTGTGCGTTTGGAATTAAAAACTCGTCTAAAATTTTAGGCGAGTTTTTTGCGTATGGATTTTGCGGAACGAGAATTTTGTGTAAATTTGTAAAAACTTACTAACCAATAAATTTTAACCCTATGAGAAAACTTTTACTTTTGACGACGGCTCTTCTGCTTTCGTTGAGCCTCAGCGCACAGGAACTTGCTAATTTCACAAGAACTAACACCAAATCTCCAGAGTTTAAGGATGGCAAGGTGACATTCCGTATCTCGGCTTCGTATGCCACTCGTGTACAAATCACAGGCGGTTTTATGCCTACACAAAAGATTAACTACAACGGACGTGAGACCGAGATTCCCACAACGGCTGATATGCGCCGCAACGCTCAAGGTGTATGGGAGTACACGATTGACACCCCCGCCCCCGAACTCTACACCTACAACTTCATTGTCGATGGTGTGTCGGTAAACGACCCCGGCAACGTGATGCAGCAGCGTGACGGAACACGTTACTTGAGTATCTTGCTCGTTCCCGGCGAGTTCACAGAAAACTACTTTGAGGCCAACCAGCGTGGTAACCTCACAAAGGTGTGGTACGAGAGCCCCACTTTGGGCCTCAACCGCCGTATGTATGTCTATACTCCCTACGGTTACGACGACCCGAAGAATGCAAAGACCAAATATCCCGTTCTCTATTTGATGCACGGTGCTGGTGGCGACGAGGATGCGTGGAGCAATATGGGCCGCGCTTGCCAGATTATGGATAACCTTATCGAGAAGGGCTTGGCCGTACCGATGATTGTCGTTATGCCCAACGGTAACCCCACACAGCAGGCTGCATCGCCGCTGCAACTCCCCGTCAAGCAGGAGCGCCCCGAGCCTAATGCCTATGTTCACTCTTTGGCAAAGGATATCGTTCCCTTCATCGAGTCACACTTCCGCGTAAAGGCTAACAAGGCTAACCGTGCCGTAGCAGGTTTGTCGATGGGTGGCGGTCATACAACTGCTGTTACGGGCCTCTATCCCGATTTGTTTGACTACATCTGCCCGCTGAGTTGCGGTATGCGCGATACTGAGGAGGCTGTGGCTGCATTGCAGGGCATCAAGAAGGCTGGCTACAAACTCTATTGGGTAGGTTGCGGTGATGCCGACTTTGCTTATCCTGGCACAAAGGTTATGGATGAGATGCTTACACGTTTGGATATGCCTCACACAATGTTCATCAGCGGTGGCGGCCACACTTGGAGCAACTGGCGTTACTACCTAAATACATTCCCACGCCTACTTTTTAAGTAAAACGAGCGTAGATTAAAAAAAATAGAATATCTTTGAGGGTGCCTTTTGAAAGGTGCCCTTTTTAATTCGAAATTTTGGGTTTTAAGAATTGCAAACTCCTCCGTCACTCGCCCCAGGCGAGCGACACCTCCTCTAACTTAGAGGAGGAAATTTATAAAAGATAAAAGAGATATTACCGCGCGAAGCCCAATCGCGGCAGATGAATTTTAGGAAAAAGGATAAGCGGAGAAATTTCCGTTAAAAACGGAGAATTTTTCACGAAGTAAAAGTGCGAATGCATCCGTTTTAGGAAATTTATGCGGTTAGCCCCTAAAATTTATCACCGCGCCGCTTTTTACTCACCTTTTTACGGCTAAAAAGGTGAAAAAGACACGAAGTGGATTAATTTGAGGTAGGAGATTGCCACGTCGCTAACGCTCCTCGCAATGACAAATAAAAAATAGGTTAGAGACTCCAATCAAAATCGGCAAGCGATTTTGTGGAGTGACTCTGATAATAACGATAAAATAAAAATATGACAATCAAAGAGCGATACGAAGGCATAATCAACTACTTCAAGCAGGCGATGCCCGTAGCCGAGAGCGAACTCAACTACCGCAACCCTTTTGAGTTGCTGGTGGCCGTTATTCTCTCGGCACAATGCACCGACAAACGTGTCAATATGACCACGCCCGCATTGTTCGAAGCCTACCCCTCGCCGCAGGCTATGGCCGAGGCATCGGCCGAGGATATTTTTCCTTACATCAAAAGCATATCCTACCCCAATAACAAAGCCAAACATCTGGCCGCAATGGCTCGTATGCTGTGCGAGGAGTTCGGTGGCGAAGTGCCCTCCGACCTCAAAGAGTTGCAACGTCTGCCGGGCGTAGGTCGCAAGACGGCAAACGTTATCGGAGCCGTCATTTGGCAGAAGGAGGTTATGCCTGTCGATACCCACGTCTTTCGTGTCGCGGCCCGCATAGGTCTCTCGCGCGGTGCAAAGACACCCCTGCAGACCGAGTTGCAGTTGGAAAAAAACATCCCCTCGCACCTGCTACCAATAGCGCATCATTGGCTCATTTTGCACGGGCGTTACGTCTGCACGGCCCGCTCGCCCAAGTGCGCAGAATGTGGTATAAAGGTGTGGTGCAGGCATTTTTCCGCGAAAAAAACGGAAAATTACATAAAGAATCACTATATTTGGGGGTTGTATTTGATTGATTATTAATTTAACACTAACTAAAATATGAGAACTAACTTTCAGAGTATGGCCTCAAAATTCTTTGCGGGCCTTACAAAATTATCACTTATCGTTGCAATGGCAATCGCTATTCCTGCGTGTACGAGCGACGACACCGACGATGGTAAGGGAAAGCCTAATACCCCCAACCAACCCAATAAACCTCAAACAGAGGCAAGTTACACCTATACGGGTGGTGATTTGACTTGCGATGCTTCGGAGTCATCGGTAAGTTTTTCATTCTCAACAACTACAGGCTTTGTACTCGACACTGATAAGACCAGCATCGCGGAGTTCCTTACTCCCGAGCAGTCATCGGTTGGCGGTACATACAACTCTACCGTTAAGGTTAAGGCCAACACATCGACTTCGGAGCGCAAGATTGGTATCTACATCACTCTTAACGGTGGCGAGCGCGAGTTGATGCTCACAATCACTCAGGAGGCACAGACTATGGACAACATCACGGATGCGGTATTGAAGCACGTTGATGAGCGTTTGCAGAATGAGTATTACTGGTTGGATGAGTACAACGAGAAGCGCGCTACATTCGACCCGACACTCGCCGCTGATGAGTATCTCGATGAGGCGTTGCTCTCGCTGACTACAAATATGGCCGACGGTGGTATCGACTATCGTGGTAACCGCTACATCTACTCTTACATCTATGCCCTGAACGCTGCATCGGCTGGTACACGCGCTCAATCGGTATCGGGCTACGGTGTTATAATGAGTATGAATTATTGGGCGATGAACGACGCAGGCACCGAGTTTGGTCTGGCCGTAGAGCACGTTTATCCCGGCTCACCAGCCGATAAGGCGGGCTTGAAGCGTGGCGATATTGTATCGCAATATAATGGTAGCAAGATTACAGCCAACAACTTAAATGCAGCTTGGCAGGATTTGTACTACTCACTATCGAACAACATATCGATTGGAGTATATGATACCGCAACAAAAAAGACAAACACATTGTCGTTCAGCGCAGGTGCTTACCAGGAGAACCCCGTTGCTGCATCTATGGTATTGGAACTTGAGGATGGCCCGAAGGTAGGTTATTTGAGTTACCTCGGTTTCGACAGCGCTTTCGATAGCGAACTTATCAACGCAATGAAGGAACTTAAGAACGACGGTGCCGAGGAGATGATTCTCGACTTGCGCCTTAATGGTGGTGGCTCGGTGAACTCAAGTACAATTTTGGGTAGTATGTTGCTCGATGCAACTTACAACGACAAGACTTATGCCGTTTTGGCGCGTAACCCTGCCAACAAGAAGGCCAATACGACTTGTAAAATCACTTCGGCTTACAACGGACAGTCGTTGCCTCGCTTGGGCATCAAGCGTCTGTTTGTTATCGCTACCGACAACACTGCATCGGCCAGCGAGATGGTGATTTCGGGCTTGCGTGGCTTGGGTATCGAGGTGATTGTGATTGGTACTACCACCGAGGGTAAGAACTGCGGTATGGATGTGACAAACTACACTAACAAGGGCATCACTTACGAGTACGCTCCTATCACATTTATGAACTTCAACGCCACAAGTTACGAGCAGTACTTGGCAGGTCAGCCCTACTTCGACTACCCCGAGGGTATCGAGGCTGATTGCGATATGGAGTACTATGCTGTTAATGCAAAGGATGATGTTGTAAAGCAGTTGGCTGGCCTTTACCCCATCCCGATGGAGCCTTGGGGCGAATCAAGTCAGGACATTGCTATGATTGAGGCGTTGTTCCAGATTCAGGGTAAGACACTCTTGACCTTTGTTTCAGAGTCTGCTAATGCTCACAAAACGATTAACTTGCAGCCTGCACACAAACTTGGTAATGTGACTCGCGCAGCAGGAAATGCTCCCCTTATCGAGAAGCCTATCCGCAAGGGCGGTGCTACACTTACCGAGCAGGAGCGTATCGCATTTGATTCGCAGGCGTATAAATAGTAGGTCTTTACGAGGGAACGTAGGAGATTACCACGTCGGGCTACAGTCCTCCTCGTAATGACAAAAAGAATTTATTTAGAATACACATAATCGCTATTTTATGAATAGTCGAAACATAAAGAAAAATATGTTACTGCTGGCCGTTGCTATGTGCATCGCGCCGGCAGCGGCATTTTCTGCGGAGGGCGATAAGACATCGGCCCCCGTACTCATCACACTTGCCGACAACAAGGCCGACAACGCAGAGACCTATACGGTCAATCACGGCCCCTACCTTCAGGGTGTGACCTACGATGGTGCTACGGTTGTATTCACCACATCGCACAAGGGGTTCTCGAAGGTGGAGTTGCGCAAGAAGGGCAGTAGCGAGGTGCGCCTGTGCGACAGCCGTAAGGATGGCCTTATTATGGCCGACAATACGCACAACGTAATCCATCTGCTGGATTTGGAGCCCGCTACGGAGTATGAATACCGCATAGTATCGACTCAAGTAAAGGATTTCCAGCCCTATAAGGTCACCTTTGGCGAGGAGTATACTTCGCCTTGGTACTCGTTCCGCACATTCGACCCCAAAGCCAAGGAGTTTACGTTTGTTGCGATGAACGACATCCACGACGACAGTAAGAAGTGCGCCGATTTGCTCGACCTGCAACCTATGGACGAGGCGCAGATGGTATTCTACATCGGCGACATTATGAGTTACTACAACCGCGAGGGCCAGCCCTACTCAAGTTTCATCGACGTGTCGGTGGAGCGTTTCGCAAAGAATAAGCCCTTTGCCGTAGTGCGTGGTAACCACGAGACACGCGGTAATATGGCCCGCAGTTATGACGAGTATATCCACAACACCCGCGACGGCAAGTATTACGGCGTATATTACTGCGGCGACACGGCTGTCATTATGCTGGATAGTGGCGAGGATAAGTTGGATTCGCACGAGGTATATGCAGGCTTTACGGCCTTTGACGAGTATCGCCTGGAGCAGGTGGAATGGCTCAAGCAGGTAATCAAGAGCAAGGAGTTCCGCAAGGCCAAGCACCGCATCATCCTGCTTCACATACCGCCCGCAGTGGAGGCTATGAAGGAGCGTCAGGAGAAGGTTGTAACCTCTATGCTGGAGTGGCACGGCAACGAGCATTGGGGCGAGATATTGTTCCCCGCATTGAAGGGCACACGCATCGACCTGATGATTTCGGCGCATATGCACCAGCACCTCTACTTCCCGACGCATAAGGGCATACACGACTTCCCGATTGTGGTGAACGACAACGTAAGTTCGATGCTCGTGCGCTGCAACGAGGAGGGTATAAGCCTCAAGATTACCAACCGCAAGGGCGAGGTAACCTTTGATGAGAAGTTTTAATTGATTTTTATGAAGTTAGAGCAAGAGAAAATAGATGCACTCCGTCTTTTGGTAGAGACCGAGCCGAAGAATATAGTCATTCTTTCGCACACCAACCCCGACGGTGATGCCATAGGTTCATCGTTGGCGTGGGGTGAGGCTCTGCGCCGCAAGGGACACAACGTAACGTGCATCGTGCCAAACAAATATCCCTATTATCTGGATTGGATGGCGGGCATCAGCGAGTTGGTAATCTTCAAGACCGACAGCGAGGGCCGTGCTATCAAGGCTGTCGAGGAGGCCGATATGTTGTTCTGCCTCGACTTCCATACGCTCTCGCGTCTGGACGAGCCGTTGAGTAAGGTCATAGCGGCCAACACGTCGGCAAAGAGAGTGCTGATTGACCATCACCTCAATCCGTCGGAGTCTTTCGACGTGATGTTCTCGTACCCCGAGGCATCGAGCACGTCGTATCTGGTCTGCAACATCATCACAGCGCTGTGGGGCGAGGCATCAATCTCGGCGGCACAGGCCGAGGTGTTGTATGTCGGTATGATGACCGATACGGGCAACTTCTCGTTCTCGAACCTCACGCCGACGCTCTATCGCACGTTGGCCGTATTGGCCGAGACGGGCATCAACATACCGCAGATTTACAACAACGTATATAACTCATTCACCGAGGGCCGCGCTCGTCTGTTCGGCTATACCATCAACCGCAAGATGCGTTTCCTGCGCAAGGGTACGGTGGCCTATATGTCGCTGACGGAGGAGGAGATGCGCCGCTTCTGGTTCCAGCAGGGCGACAGCGAGGGATTTGTGAATTATCCGCTGACGGTGAAGAAGATGCGTATGTCGGCGATATTTATCGAGCATAAGGATTTCATCCGTGTGTCGTTGCGCTCACGTGGGGCGGTGGATGTAAATCTCTTTGCGGGCCGATATTTCGAGGGTGGCGGTCACCACAATGCCGCAGGTGGCAAGTCGT
>JAZOVT010000087.1:0-14984 GCA_045658845.1 Alistipes sp. | reverse complement strand
TACCCGTTTCGGGCAGGCGGTACTACTGTTATTAGAAGAAGTTCGTAGATAAGCAGTTTGCCGCATAATGTTGTGACGAGTGTCATCAACAGTATTAGCGGGCTTATCCTATAAAAATATTGGAAATACGCTCTATCGCTGCCCGAGAGGGGAGAGGAAAGTCCGAGCAACGCAGAGCGCCGCACGAGTTAACGGCTCGACGTTCGTAAGGGTGTAGTAGTGTAACAGAGAATAACCGCCTATGTCGGCTTCGGTCGGCAGGTAAGGGTGAAAAGGTGGGGTAAGAGCCCACCGCAGCGGCAGTAATGTCGGCTGGCAGTACGTCTTACGGGTTGCAAGACCGTGTATACCGACAATTAAGGGTTGCTCGCCCAATGTCGGGGGGTAGGTTGCTAGAGGCTACGGGTGACCGTAGTCGTAGATAAATGATAGAGGCTCCCGTAAGGGAGTACAGAACTCGGCTTATAGTATTTGCAATAATTAAGGGGCTGTTCCTTGGGGAGCAGCCCTTTTTGTGTGATTCACCCTCTCCGTTTATTCAAATATCAAAAACTCTTCACCGTAGGTCATACAGTGTGGGCAGTAGCAAGTACGCAACTGCTCACACTCTATGTTTCCGCAGGTGGGGCATACCCAATAACAAGCAACGAATGTCGTGTCGCCGCTCGCTTTCTCGATGGCGATAGCCTGCTTTAATAGTGTAATTATCTTCACGTCGCTTGCATCGCACCACGTGAGCATACGCGCCAGATAGCGGTTGCCCTCATCAACCGCTCCGGTGATACATTTCGGCATCTTTTGGTCGTGCGACAACTGCTTCTCGTCAATGGCGGTGTGTAGATGGTCGATAACGGAGGATAAGGGTGTCGAGGTCTCTATCGGCGGGTTGAATAATCCTCCTAATGCGCCTATGGCATCCTTGCAATTCTCGCATTTTATCTCCTCGACAAAAGCCATAGCACGAAAGAGCGCCGCAATCTGTGGCTCTTGTGCCTGCTGGGCGTGTATGGCGTAGTGCTGGTAGCGGATGCTCTGATGATGTTGCTGTCGGCCAAGTTCGTTGAGGCGTTGCAGCGTGTCGTGCCACAGATGTTCCTCGTTGTGTTGCGGCTGCATTTTGCCGTCGATGTATGCAGCGCCGAGAGCCAGAAGACTCACAGTGAAGAATGTCAGAAAAAGTGCAAAAAATCGTTTCATACCATTGCCATAGCATAAATTATGCCTTAACAATAGGCCGATATGGGCGAATATCACTATCTTAATTCTCTTTTTTGGGGGTAAAAATGGCGATAACGATGTTTTTTGTTTATCTTTGAGAAGTGAAAAAATCAAATAAAATATAACCCAAAATGAAAAGAGTCGTAATCGTATTGTTGTGTGGATTGTTCTGCTTGCCGCTTAAGGCGCAAATCGCAGTAAATTCTTCGGTCGAGAGTGTTAAAATCGGAGGATATGTAGGTAGTCGTATCGACGATTGTATCGAAAAACGTGTCAAGGCTCAGGATGTGGAGCACTTGGTTGAGCCTTTCCGCTTACGCAATGAGTCGCACCGTTGGCAGAGCGAGTTTTGGGGTAAGTGGATTCAGGGTGCAATAGCATCCTATCGCTATTCGCGCGATGCCGAACTCTACGAAATCATTAAGCAGGGTGCCGAGGGTTTGATGGCGACACAAACCCCCGATGGCTACATCGGTAACTATGCCCCCGAATATCAACTCCAGCAGTGGGATGTGTGGGGTAGAAAGTACTCTACGCTCGGTCTGTTGGCGTGGTACGATTTGTCGGGCGATAAGCGCGCGTTGAAGGCTGCGCGTGGTGTTATCGACCACTTGATGACGCAGGTGGGCCCTCAGGCTACGGCAATCGCTATGACGGGTAACTATTTCGGTATGGCGAGTTGCTCGATATTGGAGCCTGTGGTTTATCTCTATCAGCGCACAAACGACAAGCGTTATTTGGAGTTTGCAAATTATATCGCCGAGCAATTGAATGCGCCCGAGGGCCCGCAACTGCTGGATAGGGCCGATAAGCCTGTGGCTCGTCGTTTCCCGCACCCCGAAAATTGGTGGTCGAGAGAGAATGGTCACAAGGCCTACGAGATGATGTCGTGCTATGAGGGTTTGTTGGAGATGTATAAACTCACGGGCGAGAAGAAGTATTTAGAGGCTGTGGAGAAGACCGTTGAGACAATCATCGAGCAGGAGATAAACATTGCAGGCTCGGGTAGCGCCTTCGAGTGTTGGTATGGCGGCAAGGAGCGCCAGACACAACCCACTTATCATACGATGGAGACTTGCGTGACGTTCACCTGGATGCAACTTTGCAACCGTTTGTTGCAGGTGACACACAATCCGCAGTTGGCCGATAAGTTGGAGCAGACGATGTATAACGCTTTGATGGCGTCGTTGCGTGCCGATGGCGGTCAGATTTCGAAGTATAGCCCGTTGGAGGGTATGCGTTCACCCGGTGAGTCGCAATGCGAGATGAATATCAATTGTTGTAACGCCAATGGCCCGCGAGCATTTGCTCTGATTCCGCAGGCTATGTATCACCTCCAGAGTCAGGAGTCAGGCGATATAGTCTATGTAAACCTATATGCCCCATCGGAAACGACTCTCGCCTTGTCGGGAAAGAAAGCGCCCAAGGTGACATTCACGCAGAAGACCGATTACCCCGTAGGTGGCCGTATCGAGATAGAGGTTACACCCGAGAAGGCTGCTACATTTATGCTGTCGTTGCGTATTCCTATGTGGAGTGCATTGGATAGAGTCAAGGCTACTGTAAATGGCGAGCCTCTGAAGGTCGATGCCTATGGCTGGTTGCCTATTACGCGAGAGTGGAAGGCGGGCGATAAGATTACGCTCGAATTGGATATGCGTGGTCGCCTTGTCGAGCAGAATAACTATCAGGCCATCGTGCGAGGTCCTGTGACGTTGGCACGCGATAGCCGTTTTGGTGATGGATTCGTGGATGAGACTTCCGAGGTGGAGCATAAGGATGGTTATGTGGAACTCACTCCCGTAGGTAGCGACTTTGCGTGGATGGCCTTTACTGCTCCTATGAAGACGGGTACCGACCTCGAGGGCAGTGGCGAAGCAAAGCAGATACATCTGTGCGACTTTGGTTCGGCAGGTAATACCTGGGAGCGCAATATACGTTATCGCGTATGGTTACCCAAGACGCTCAATGTTATGAGGTCGCCTTATGTGCCTTATAATCGCCCATAGCGTAGGGCGGAATGGCAAGTGTATGGCCGATTTTGGTTTTATTTCAGAATTGAGCCGTACGTTTGTCGGGTGTAAATGATAAACAGAGTTTGCGAGTATGAAGATATTGATTGTTGAGGATGATGCTTCGTTGAGAGAGATTATCAATCGCGCATTGGTGGCTGAAGGGTATGTTGTCGAGATGGCTTCGACGTTTTTCGAGGCAGACAGCAAGTTGGCGGGATATAGTTACGATTGTATTCTGTTGGATGTTATGCTCCCCGACGGTAGTGGGCTTAAACTGCTGGAGCATCTGCGTGCGTTGGGTAAGAGGGAGAATGTGATAATCATATCGGCTCGTGATTCTGTTGAGGATAAAGTTACGGGGTTGGAGTTTGGTGCCGACGACTATCTGCCCAAACCTTTCCATACGGCAGAGTTGCTGGCTCGCGTAAAGAGCGTGTTGCGACGAGGTCGTACGGCGGGTGAATTGAGTGTCAATTTGGGCAATGTGTCGTTGAAACCCGAGAATAGAGTGGTAAGCATCGACGGCAAGGAGTTGCCATTGCTAAAAAAGGAGTACGATATTTTGTTTTACTTTATGCAGCGCCCCTCGCACGTTATCGATAAGGCCGTCTTGGCCGAAGCCGTATGGGGCGATTATGCCGACGATGCCGACAATTTCCAATTCGTCTATGCACAGATAAAGAATCTGCGTCGTAAGTTGGTTGATGCCGCGGCAACGATTGAGATTGTTGCGGTGTATGGATTTGGCTACAAGTTGGTAGTAAAGGAGTAGAATGGAGTAGGTCGGAAAGCGAATAAATACTAGGTTATTAAAAAATTGGTTTTGCGATGCGGCTCATTTATCGTATAGTAGTTCGTCTTGGCGTAGCGCTGTTGGTTATAATGTCGCTATGGGCCACGCTGTTCTATTATACTATGGTCGATGAGATTCGCGACGAGGCCGATGATTCGCTGGAGGATTATTCGTCGTTAATCATCACCCGAGTCTTGGCGGGGCGAGAGTTGCCACAGGTGGGCGACGGCTCGAATAATAGTTTTACCTTAACTCCCGTCGATGCGGTTTATGCTGCCGAGCAGCCTCACTTGAAATATGAGGACCACGATTTCTATATCACCGAGAAGCAGGAGACCGAGCCTGCGCGTGTCTTGACTACTATTTTCCACGATGAGCAGGGTCGATATTATGAGTTGCGGGTGGCTACACCCACTTTCGAGAAGAATGACTTGTTCCAATCAATATTATGGTGGGTGGTGGCGCTGTATGTCGTGTTGTTGCTCATTACGTTGGGCGTTACGATGCTTATCTTCTATGGCAGTATGCGCCCTATGTATGCTATGTTGCAGTGGCTCGATAGTTATAAGCCTGGCGCAAAGCCAAGCCCCGTACCCGTGTCTGCCGATGTTAAGGAGTTCGCGCGTTTGGGCCGAGCCTTGCAGGGTGCTGTGGACCGCTCGGAGGAGTTGGTTGAGCGTCAATCGCAGTTTATAGGTAATGCCTCGCACGAGTTGCAGACGCCGTTGGCTATTATTGGCAATCGTGTGGAGTGGTTGTTGGATGGGGGCAATCTAACGGATGAGCAGGCTGCCGAGTTGTTTAAGATTCAATCGACATTGGGGCGAGCCGTACGCTTGAATAAGACTTTGTTGCTCTTGACAAAGATTGAAAATGGCAAATTCCCCGATAGTGTCGAGGTCGATGTGGCAAGGTTGGTGCAGGATAGCGTAGAGATGTATAGCGAGATTTATGAGTCACGCCAAATGACGGTGCAGGTGGATATTGAGGATGACGTAAAGGTCGAAATGAATGAATCGCTGGCCGCAACTTTGGTGTCTAACCTTATAAAGAATATGTATGTCCATAGTGCCGAGGGTTCATCGGGTAGCGTTACGATTAATTCAGGCCGTCTAATTATTGAGAACGATGGCGAGCAGGCGCTGGATGGCGAGCGTATATTCGACAGATTTTATCAAGGCCCCAAGAGCAAAGGCTCTATGGGTTTGGGTTTGCCGTTGGTGGCTGCCGTATGCCGCACATATTCGTTGGGCATAAGTTATCAGTTCAAGCAGGGCCGTCACTGTTTTACGGTGGATTTTTCGCGATAATCCTCCGCAAAATCCAAGTTTCTCTAAAAAATCGCTAAAAAAGTCTAAAAAAAACTGCAAACTGCCGATTTTTTCAAATTCGTTTCAGAATTGTGTATAATCTTTGTACTGTGAGAAAGAGATAAACAGTATAAATATTATAAAGATTTAAGATTATGAAAAAGTTAGGTTTGATTATTTCGGCTCTGTTTTTGACATTGGGAGTGGCTTGTGCCGATACTGACCGCCCCATATCAGTTAATGAATTACCACAGAAGGCTCAAAAGTTCCTAAAGGAGCATTTCGGAGGACGTGAGGTCTCGTTTGCAAAGGTGGACCCCGAGATGCTCACCAAGGAGTATGAGGTTGTGCTGACCGATGGTACAAAGATGGAATTCTTGGCCGACGGAGAGTGGAAGAGCGTTGATTGTCGTTACGGCTCGGTACCTGCGGCGATTATTCCAAAGCAGATTAAGCATTATCTGGAGAAGAACTATCCACAGGCTGTAGTGCTGGGGATTGATTATGAGCGTAAGCAGTACGAGGTACGTCTGAACAACCATTTGGAGTTGACTTTCGACAAGAACTTCCGCCTGGTGGATATTGATGATTAAGACTAGGATTGATAATATTGATGGGTTGTATTTAAGTATTAAAGTGTGTTAATGAAGGAGGTCGCCAACTTGTTTGGCGACCTCTGATTTTATATCTATTCCTTTATATGATGTTTCTTACTCGCCCCACATTACAAAGACGGGCATACTAAGTTCTGCCTTGTAGGGTGTGGCCGTAAGTAGGCCTGTACGTTTGTCACGGCTGAATACCTCAATGCAGTTGCTGTCGCGCTCGGCAACTAAAACAAATCGTCTGTCAGGCGAGAGTGTGAAGTTGCGAGGATGAATACCTGTCTTGATGTAACCAATCTTCTCCAAAAGCCCCGTGCGCTTATCGACGCTGAAGATTGATATGCCGTCCTCCTTCAAACGGTTGCTCGCATAGAGATATTTGCCGTCGGGCGAAAAATGAATATCTGCCGAGCCACCGCCTCCTACACTATCCGATGCAATCTCCTGCAAGAGTTGTGGCTGCTTGCCTTCGATGTCAAAAACGCATACCGTACCCGACAACTCGTTCAAGACGTAGGCCTTGTCACCCTTTTTAGAGAATGCCAAGTGGCGAGGTCCCGAGCCGCGTTTTAATGATGTTTCGGACATCGTATTACCCGCTTGGTCTATCTGCAACAGGAGGTCACAACCAAGGTCGGTGATAAATATGCTGAGACTCTTCTTGTGAGGGAAGATGCCGTGAACGTGAGAAGTGCGGCCTTCTCGCTTTATAGCGTGCGCTGTTGCCTTGCCGAGTGAGCCATCGGCATTGATGCCCATCACAGAGTATGAGCCGCCCGTATAGTTCGCAGTTATGGCTTTGCCTTCGGCGACTGCTACATAGCAGGGCGATGCGCCGTAAGTCGGCTGGCGGTTGATTAATTCCATTGCACCACTCTCGGTATCATAACGAAAAGCGTTGAGTGCCGAATTTTGGTTATTGCCGCCCTCACTTACAGCATAGAGAAATTTCTTGTCCTCGGAGAGCGCCATAAACGATGGATTGTCCACTTCGGCAATCAATTGTGGTCGAGACAACTCGCCCGTTGAGGTGTTGAAGTCGCAACGATAGATGCCCTTGCTCTCTTTGGCCGTATATGTGCCAATGATGAGTGGCACGCTCTTGCCTTTGCCCGACTTTGTACGGCAGTGGGCAGAATGACAAACTGCCGTTAATGACATAGTCATCAACAGCAGTAAGGTTACTCTATTTAGCAATTTGCGCATAGCAATGCGGTATTTGTTATTCGTCGTAACTTGAATTATCCCAGCAGTGAGTACACAAATCCTCCTTCTTGAGGCCGATAGCCGCCACCAAGTCGTCCAGGCGCTGGAACTTGAGCGATGTGAGTTGCAGATGACGACACATAATGCTTACCATCTCCTTGTATTTATCGCTGTCGGGATTTGTATATTGCTCAAATACCTCATCTGGAATATTGTCAGTACCCTCAATGTCGCGGATTACGCGGCGAGCATATAGGTCGTATGTGCTGCGTGAAGTCGAGAAGTTGAGGAATCGGCAGGGGAAAATCAGCGGCGGGCAGGCGATCCGCATATGTATCTCCTTGACACCTGCGTCGAGCAACTTAACGACATTGTCCTTGAGTTGCGTTCCGCGCACGATACTGTCGTCCATAAATACAATCTTCTGGTCTTTGGTGAATTTGCTGTTGGGCAACAATTTCATCATTGCTACCAAGTCGCGCATCTTCTGATTCTGTGGCATAAAACTGCGTGGCCACGTGGGAGTATATTTCACGAAGGGACGTTTGTAGGGGATACCCATCTCGTTAGAGTAACCGATGGCGTGACCTACACCCGAATCGGGAATACCTGCCGCGAAGTCGGGGTGGATGTCGGTGTCGTATTTGGCCATAGCGGCACCGCAACGGTAACGGCAATCCTCTACGTTGATACCCTCGTACCAAGCCGAAGGATAACCATAGTAAACCCACAAGAATGAGCAAATCTGCTTGCGCTTGCCAGGTGCTGTAACCTGATGAATGCCGTCGGCTGTTATGCGTACAATCTCGCCGGGGCCCAAGTCGCGTACAAACTCGTAACCCAAGTTGTCGAAACTTGAACTCTCGCTCGCGCAAACATATCCCTTGTCGCTCTTGCCAATAGAGATGGGTGTACGGCCAAATTTGTCGCGTGCTGCATAGATGGCGTGGTCGGTAAGTACCAAAATCGAGCAAGAACCCTTAATCTTGCTGTGCACCAACTCGATACCCTCCTTGATGGATTTACCCTGACCGATGAGTATGGCTACCAACTCCGTAGCGTTGATTGTCGAGCCCGACAACTCGGCAAAGTGGTGTCCTCCGTCGAGTAGTTCTTTGGTCAGTTCCTCGATATTGTCGATGCGGGCAACTGTCACAACCGCATAGCGACCTATCTGTGAGGTGATGGTAATAGGCTGTGCCTCCTTGTCCGAGATGATGCCGACACCCATCGTTGCATCGCCAAATTTGGGCAACTCGCTCTCGAACTTATTGCGGAAATATCCATCTTCCAAAGAGTGAATAGACCTTGTAAATATACCATCCTTAACGAAGGCCATACCTGCACGCTTTGTGCCTAAATGTGAGTGATAATCTGTGCCGTAAAATACGTCATTAACGCACTCGTTGCGCGAAACGCAACCAAAAAAACCTGACATATAATTTTGTTTTAATTATTATTCAAATTTACGGTCTATTCCGAGTTGATTTCTTTGCTACAAAACGTCACGCTTTGCAAACCGACTCGCACCAAGCGCAAAGATAAGAAAAAGTAATCTATTTTCTTTGTCGCGATTGATATTTTAGTTATTTTTGTGTAAAGATACCGCGTTTTTAGAGCGGTGCAAGTCTTGGAATAAATCGTTTATAAAGATAGGATGTTATGAAAAAATTGTTCTCATTTCTGTTTGCAGTTGCTCTTTTGATGCCCTCGATGGGTGTTGTGGCGCAACAGAAGTATGGCGCAAAGCCTTTGGAGTTTGAGTCATTGAAGGAGTGGAAGAAGGTGCATCGCCCAGCGATTATGGATTTCTTCCTGACGGATGTCTATGGGCACTATCCCCAAAAGCAGGTTACTCCTCGCTTCGAGTTGTTGGAGCAGAGCGACAAGGCTTTGGGCGGTAAGGCCGTGCGCAAGCAGGTGGCAATCCATTTGGAAGGTATGGATACCCCCATTCTGTTGCTTATCTATCAGCCTGCGGGCGTAAAGGGCAAGGTGCCAGCGTTTGTGGGTATGAATTTCAAGGGTAATCATCAGGTGAATATCGACCCCGAAATTATCATCTCGGCCAATGCTCCCAAGGGTAAGGATTTGGGAACAGACGCACCTCGTGGTGCAGCCTCATCGCGCTGGCCATTGGAGGAGATTGTAGGCGCGGGCTATGCCGTTGCTACAATCTATCGTGGCGATGTGGACCCCGACCACGATGATGGTTTCAAGAATGGTATTCACCCATTGTTCTATCGCGCTGGACAGACTAAACCTGACGCCGAGGAGTGGGGTACAATCGGCGCTTGGGCGTGGGGTTTGAGCCGCGTGATGGATTATCTGGAGCAGGATAAGAGCATCGACCATAAGCGTGTAGCCGTCATAGGTCACTCACGTCTGGGTAAGACGGCTTTGTGGGCTGGTGCTACCGATGAGCGTTTCGCGATTGCTATCTCGAATGATTCGGGTTGTGGTGGTGCTGCGCTTTCGGCCCGTAAGGTAGGCGAGACTGTGGCCAAGATTAATAAGTCATTCCCGCATTGGTTCTGCGATAACTACAATAAGTATAACGATAATGAGGAGGCGTTGCTTGTTGACCAGCAGGGACTTATCGCATTGATAGCGCCTCGCCCCGTGTATGTGGCAAGTGCTACCGAGGATACTTGGGCTGACCCCGAAGGTGAGTTCCTGTCGGCTCTGTATGCCTCTCCCGTATATGAGTTGTATGGTAAGAAGGGCCTTGCAGTAAGTTCGATGCCCAAGCCCGAGCAACCATCAATCGAGGGCTATGTCGGTTACCATATCCGTACGGGTAAGCACGATATTACACTCTACGATTGGCAACAGTATATAAAGTTTGCCAACCAGCATTTTGGCCGTTAATATATCGGCGAAAGGAGAGATGAATATAAAAATGGGGTTACTCAACTTTCTTGTTGGATAACCCCATTTTTTGTGTCATATATCTCTTACTCCAGATACTCAATCTCCATTGAGTAGTCCCACTGCGGGAAGTAGAGGTTGCCACCTCGCCACTCGACCTCGCCACGCTGGAAATCGACAGTCTCGCTACGAGGGTATATCTTCTTGGGATATAGAGGCATACCGTAATCCGAATTGACAATCATACGCCACGCATCCACTCCACCCAGGAAGTAATCACGCTCCTGTTCGCTATCGGCATAGTCGGGTACACCAAACGATTGGTCAACGGGCACCCAGCCGTAGGGCTCAAAATAAATCATACCCCAATCGTGCAGATTCCACCACGTCGGATGCACCACAAATCCGCTCTGCCAATGAGTCGGTATGCCGCAAATACGGCACAAGGTCATAAAGAGTAACGTCACCTGACCGCAGTCGCCGTGTCCGTTCTCGACTACATATTCGGGTATGTTCTCGATGGTCGAGTATTCGCGCGCCGAGGCCCAGGGGAAGTTGTCGTTCACCCAGCGGAAAATCCTCTTTGCCTGAAGATAGGGGTTACTCTCCTCGCCTACAATCTGCTTTGCAAGGGCGCGCATCTGCGGTGTGAAGATGATGTGCTTCTCACGCTCGGCGGTGTACTCCTTGTAGAGTTTCGATTTTGTGTCGTAGGGTTGAATAGCCGCAGCATCTATCTTGTGCCACTCACCGTAGGTGGTGTATTCGAATGTCTCGCTGAATGTGGTGGGCTCACCAGCAACAGCCGCCTGCTCCATATAGAGTGTGCTGTGGGCATATTTTTCGGGCGAGAGTTTGTAGTCGGGGAGCGATGTCGATATTAGTTTTACATCCTTCTGTCGCGGAACATCGGCGCGCGGGAATGGGAGCCAGCAGCGTACCACCTCGCCTGCGGGTACAGCATCGGCATCGACCGTCAGGGTGTAGGTTATGCGGAAACGTTTAGGCTCTACGACATTGTTGCCGCTATGCTCGACCTCCTGCATAATCTTGTTTATGTCGCGCTCCTCCTGGGTATCTTCGCCACCTGAAGGGTCGCCCGTTGCAGGGCCATTCTTTATGGCAATGCACTCTTTGTCGATGCGAAAAAGGTTGGGTGCGGCGTTGCGGAAATATCGCTTCTCGCCATCCATAACCATACACTCCAGAGCCTTCGACTCCTCCCATTTGCGCATCTGCTCGTCGCTGACGTCGGGGATGTAGCGCGAGATGTAATCCTTAATCTCGGCCTCGGTGCGGCAGAAGTCCACCTCTATACGGTAGGCCAAATCCTGCTCCCAACTGTAACCCTCGACGGGTTTGGGCTCCTGTTCGGCACAGGCTACAAATGTCAGCGCGCCGAGAAGCAAAAGAATATATCGTTTCATAATTGGTAAAATTAGTGTGTGGTATGTCATTGCGAGGAGGACTTTAGTCCGACGTGGCAATCTCCTACGCTCCTGAATGTGGGAGATTACCGCAGTCGCTACGCTCCTTCGTAATGACAAATTTTTATAAATTAAAGTTTTACTACACCGATGCCCGGCAGGTCGTTCAGTGTGATTTTGCCACCTACAACCTCCATACCCTTGAAGCGGTCGTTTGCGATGAGCAGGTTGCCATCGAGGTCGGCGAAATCTACCGCAGGCGATAGTTGTGCCGCAGCCGAGCAGGCGCACGACGTCTCGGTCATACAACCTATCATCACCCTCATATCCAAGGCACGAGCCAGCGTGAGCATCTTCCAAGCCTCACGCATACCCGTACACTTCATCAGTTTGATGTTGATACCCGTGAAAATTCCCTTCTGCGCCGTTACATCCTTCAGTCGCTGAATCGACTCGTCTGCAAACACAGGCAGAGGACTCCGCTCGCTCACCCACGCCGTGTCGTCAATCTGTGTTTTGGGCATAGGTTGCTCAATCATTACGATGCCTCGCTCGTTGAGCCAATGAATCATATCCAGAGCGTAGTGCTTGTCTTTCCAACCCTGATTGGCATCGATGGCTATGGGTAGGTCGGTCACCGAACGTATGGTCTCAATCATTTCCTTGTCGTTGTCGCGTCCGAGTTTGACCTTCAGGATGTTGAACTTGGCGGCACACTCCTCGGTCTTGGCTCTCACCACGTCGGGTGTGTCGATGCCGATGGTGAATGTTGTAGAGGGAGTTTTCTCCTTATCCAATCCCCATATCTTATACCACGGTGCGCCCAACATCTTGCCCACCAAGTCGTGCAGGGCAATATCTATGGCGGCCTTCGCTGCGGCGTTACCCTCCGACAAAGAGTCTATCTCTGTAAGTATATCTTCTAGACGAGTCGGGTCGTCGTAACGCTCCAAGACCTTTGCGGCCTTGCTGAAAAACTCCATTACGCTCTCGACTGTGCCTAACTCCTTCTGCAAGTAGGGTGGCATCGATGCCTCGCCATAGCCCGTCAGGCCTTCGTACTCAATCTCCAACTGCACACCCTGCGTAGTGGTGCGTGACGATGTGGCGACGGTGAACGTGTGGCGCAACTGCAATTCGTAGGGGAAGTAGTTCAGGTGCATACGAGAGCCTGTTGCGCTTTTATTGATGTTAAAAATCTTGCCCTCATTGCGGCTGCAACCGACCAGTAGGGCCGAGCCCGCTGCTATGCAGGCCATATCTCTCAAAAACTCTTTTCTTGTAGGCATAGTGTTACATTTTATAGTATGGGTTTGTTGCTGTGGTATTCAGTTGAGGCTCCTTGTCGATGTAGGGCAGCACACGCGCCGCAAACAACAATCGGCCCAAATTGTAGGAGTCGAAGAGCGCGTCATCCTTGTCGAAACTGCTGATGCGCACATCGCCCTGCGAGTGGATGAAACGTTTGTTGCCGATGTAGATTGCGACGTGTACAACCCTCTCGCGACGTGTGGCTGTGGCCTTCTGTCCAAAGAAGATAAGGTCGCCCACCTGCAGGTTGCTGAAGTCGGCCGCTATGTCGATGTGTTGGCCCGTGTAGGCTTGCTGTGAGGCATCGCGCGGGATGATGATGTCGTGCATAAAGAGTGTGGTGCGTACAAATCCGCTGCAATCGGCACCTTTGGCCGATGTGCCACCCCAAAGGTAGGGGATGCCGTGCAGGGTCTTTGCCGTAGCGATAATCGACTCGGCATCCTGCTTGAGCGAGGCTCGCCACTTGCTCTCCGTTGCAGATATTGATTTTAGGATGTAACCCTCACGCCCGTCGGGGTAGGCTACGTGGTAGAATTTACCTTTTTGGCCGATGTAGCGCAAGCGGCATCCTCCCGCCACGTCGGATATTATGTCGCTGTCTGTTTTCGGGGTGGCATATACCCAACCGTGGTGGGCCGTAACGATGACCTTCTCGGCAGCGTTCCACGCCGAAAGTTCCTCGCGGGTTACGGGGTGTATGCCGACGCGGTGAGTCCACGCCAGGTAGTTGTCGGGGGTCTGTATGCGATACCAGCCGTCGCGCTCGATAATCTTGACGGGCATACCTAATAGGGCCTGTGTCACCATCTCCGATGAGTAGTCGGCCGATGAGCGCAGGGCGCAGGTCGAGATGTTGACGATGCCGTAAATCGTTTCGCCGTGCACCTTGCGATTGGGGAGTAGCGTTATATTGTCTGTAACGGTATAACCTTTGTCGCGCAAGGCATCAATAAGGGCGGAGTGAGCCTCTTCCAATGTTGTACGGCCCGTGAGCGTTACGTTGTTTTGATTTACGGTATGGGCTACGTCAAACACCGCCACACGCTTGTCGGGCGCATATTTTAGGCGAATGTTGTCGGTAAGATGCTTTACTTCGCTCGCGGTATTGCTCTCTTGCGCTGAAATCTTAGGCGCAATCATCACAAGTGCCATCAAAGCCAGAGTGTGGATTAAAAATCGTCGCATATATAGTAGTTATTTGCCGATACTCGAATCGGCGTTAGTTTATATGGTTTTTACCATTACACAAATATACGAAAGTTATTACGAAAAACAAAAATAAGCCTTTTGGCAAAGAGCGCTCACCTCAATATCGCTCGCCTCAATATAAAAGGTTGCGGTAACCGCATAAAAAAAGCGACTGCCTAAAGACAGTCGCTCGTGCCTCACCCTGCCAGACTATCGAACTTTTATAGATGACTACTTGAAGATTGTCGAGTTTATCGAGTGGTTAAAAGACTTTTATCCCGAAAAAGCAGCATTTCTTACAAAAAAGTCTTGACTTCGTATCCCTATTACCTTATAATGTTAGTAGAAATACCCCAAACTGCACCGATGGTGTCGGTGTGGTTCTAATAATAAAGTTATAAATATCAATTTGTAAATGATTAAGAAAAATGAAAGACGGTCATTTGTATTTTACGACTCCTTTTTGGAGGCGATGAAGCACCTCAACGATGCAGAGTTTCGTGAGTGTGTATTGAAAATAAGGGATTATGCTCTTGAAGGAGTTGATGAAGAGAGTAGCAGTCCAATGGTGAATGTAATAATGGCGATGGCGAAACCAAACCTCGACTCGGCACGGCGGCGGTATATGGCGAGCGTTGAGAATGGTAAAAAGGGTGCCGAGTATGGTAAGTTAGGTGGCGCACCGAAGGGCAATCAGAACGCTCGCAAAAAACAACCCCTAAAACAACCCCTTGATGTAGATGCTAATGAAGATGTTGAAGAAGATGTAAATGAAGAAGTAGATGTAAATGGCGATGATGATGGGGAAAACCCATCAGGTTCAATAGGTCTTCAATCTTCTTTTTCTAATTCTTCAATAGGTTTTCAAGAAGAAATCGAGAACGATAGTGAACGATTGGAAGAAAGAGAAGAAAACAATGAAAGAAATCTGGGATTTGACTTCAAAGGTTTTGAATTTGTTGCGGCGAGCGAGGAAATGGGTGAAACCCCTATATATTCCAAGGATGATAATTCTAATTCCGCATCCAGCCCTTGTT
>JAZOVT010000086.1:0-4113 GCA_045658845.1 Alistipes sp. | reverse complement strand
CCCTATCAGGGGTTGGGGGTGTCAATATGCATCACGGTCATACTCGTGCTTGCACGAGTTTCGAGTCCCGCTTACCGCTCGGTTTAGACGAGCAACAGTCTTACTGTTGTTCGTTTTTTGTAGATGTGCGTGAGAACAAGTTCTCCGCCCCTCTCCCCAAAAACGAGCCTACGGCTTGCTCGTCTATGAGTCGCGGTAAGGTAGTATGGGGCAGGGTTGCGGGGATAAAAAGATATTTATTTTTCAAAGGTATCCCCGCTTCACCTCGCTTTGCTCGGCGGTCGAGTCCCGCTTACCGCTCAAGAGGCAAGAGCAAGCGGCAGTAATGCTGCTTTTGTGCTCGTTTTGGCCGTTAGAGGGTGGTATGAAAGTGTTTATGTAAACCAATGTGTAAGCCGAAAATCACGATGAATATAAAATCGAAGTAGTCTCTCGGCAAAGGTGCTTTGAAAAAAACTTGCTTTTTTATTATAAAAAAAATATCTTTGTAATAAGAATTTATTTTTAGATAATTATCTGTAATACAAACCTCAAACTTCATATTTACTCATTATGGTCAAGACCCCAAACCCCACCCCGTCCTATTGGAAGGCCCTGCTTATGACAGGTTGTCTGTTCTTTATCTTTGGCTTCGTATCTTGGGTTAATTCAATTTTAATTCCCTATTTTCGTATTGCGTGCGATTTGAAAAATGAGTTCCAAAGTTATTTGGTGGCTTTCGCGTTCTATATTGCATACTTTGTGATGACGATTCCCGCGTCGATTATGCTTAATCGTTTAGGCTTCAAGCGAGGCGTGAAATATGGCTTGTGGATTATGGCCGTAGGCGCATTTCTTTTTACTCCTGCAGCGTTAACTCGTACATACGGGCTATTCCTTTTGGCGCTTTTTACACTGGGTACAGGACTCGCTATTTTGCAGACTGCAGCCAATCCTTTTGTTACCATTATTGGACCTATTGAGAGTGCAGCGCGCCGAATTAGTATAATGGGAATATGTAATAAGTTTGCTGGTATTGTGTCACCTCTAATATTCTCGGCTGTAGTGATTCGCCAAAGCGACAAAATCATTATGGAGCAGGTCGGCAACGGAACACTTGTGGGAGCAGCTAAAGAGGCGGCTTTAGACCAACTCATTTCGGGAGTTATTTTGCCATATATTTGCCTGGGCGTATTGCTTTTCGTATTTGGAATAGTATTCTATAAATCTGCAATACCCGATATCAATCCCACGAAAGATAATGCCTCGATGGATGATGATGGTAATGGTCGTAAGAGTGTGCTTTCGTACCCGTATCTTATTTTGGGCGCGTTGGCTATGTTTTGCCACACGGGCTCTCAGGTGGTTTCGATTGATACAAGCATCCGTTATGCGGCAACGATGGGTGTTACGCTCGACGAAGCAAAAATTCTGCCTTCACTCACTTTGGCTTGTATTCTTATCGGATATGTTTGTGGTATTGCTCTTATACCCAAATATTTGAGCCAGCAAAAGGCCTTGCTGGGATGTACGACGTTGGGCTTGATTCTCTCGCTGGGTATTATATTTATTTCGGGCGATGTGACAATATTTGGACTTCATACCGATTTGTCGCTCTGGTGTTTGGTCTTGTTAGGAATACCTAATTCGTTAATATATGCAGGCATTTGGCCTCTTGCGATACGCAATTTGGGGCGTTTCACCAATATAGGTTCATCGCTTCTGGTTATGGGATTGTGCGGTAATGCTATTCTACCGCTAATATATGGCGCAATTGCAGATAGCGTAAGTTTTCGCACGGGTTATTGGGTGCTCGTACCCTGTTTCCTATATATGATTTTCTATGCCATTTATGGTCACAAAATCGAGCATTGGAAAAGGGTAAGTAAATAGAAATAGAGTTGTTATGGGTGTTGTTAAGATAATAGGAGGAAAGGTAATAAATCGAGGAGAATATACCTGTGCAGATGTTATAATTAACGATGGCAAGATTATCAGCATAGGCTCGCATAATATAAATTTCCCTGATGATGTAACCGTAATCGACGCCAACGGTAAATGGGTATCTGCGGGATTTATTGACCTACATACACACGGTGCAGGAGGTGGAGATTTTATGGATGGAACGATAGATTCTTTTGAGAAGGCCTTGATGATGCACGCCAAGCACGGTACGACTCTGCTTTATCCTACGACTTTGTCAAGTACAACCGAATCTCTGCATCAAAGTGTCGAACTCTACAAAAAGGTCAAGTCAGCCAATATCGTAGGCGCCGCTATGGGCGGATTACACTTGGAGGGCCCATATTTTGCTTATGATTATCGCGGTGCGCAAGATGAGCGTTATTTGCGACATCCCGAGCGTGAAGAGTATGATGCTATAATTAAAGCAGGTAAGGGAGATATTGCTCGTTGGAGTCTTGCCCCCGAGTTAGAAGGTGCCGCAGAGATGGCCACTGCGTTGAGAAACGAGGGAATACTTATGGCTATGGGGCATACGGGTGCGACTTTTGAGGAGTGTCAGCGCGCCTACGATGCAGGATTTACGCATTTAACACACTTCTACTCTTGTATGAGTACCATAACTCGCCGCAATGCATATCGTTGCGCCGGCGTAATCGAGTATGGGTATTTCAACGATGATATTACAATCGAGATAATAGGCGATGGAATACACGTTCCGCAGTCGCTGCTCAATCTTGTATATAAGATTAAAGGCGCTGAACGAATTGCTCTAATCACCGATTCAATGCGTGCGGCGGGAATGCCCGATGGAAAGTATATGCTTGGCAGTCTGGAGCAAGGTCAAGAGGTTGTGGTAGAGGATGGTGTTGCCAAGTTGTTAGACCGTTCGGCATTTGCTGGTAGTGTGGCTACTATGGATAGAGTTGTGCGTACTGTACAACAATTAACCAAGCGACCTATGCCCGAGATTGTGCGTTCGGCAACCGAGACACCAGCGAGAATTATGGGCATTGCCGATAGGAAGGGAGCGGTAGAGGTTGGCTATGATGCTGATATCGTAATATTTGACGATGAGGTAAATATACACTCAACAATTGTTAATGGCCAAATAGTTTATAACATATAAAATTTGCAACAATGACATCTAAAGAGTTTTTTGCAGACAATCTGCAAGTGAAGATATACCCGACACGTGAATCAATGGGCCAGGCGGCAGCAATTGACGCTGCAGAGTGCTTGCGTGAGATGCTCGAAAAGAAACCGACGATTAATGCTATTTTTGCAGCGGCTCCTTCGCAGAATGAGTTTTTGGCGGCATTGGCAGAGCAAGATATTGATTGGTCAAGGATTAATGCTTTCCATATGGATGAGTATATAGGGATTAATTCCGATGCTCCGCAAGCCTTCGGTAACTTCCTGCGTCGAGCAATTTTCGACAAAGTGCCATTCCGCTCAGTCCACTATCTAAACGGCTCAATTGCCCCAGAGGAGGCCTGCGAAAACTATACGCAACTACTCAAGGAATATCCTACCGATGTGGTGTTTATGGGAATTGGCGAAAATGGTCACATCGCATTTAACGACCCGCACGTTGCAGATTTTAACGACACAGCCTGGGTTAAGGTTGTCGATTTGGATAACAAATGTCGTATGCAACAAGTAAATGATGGATGCTTTGCATCGCTTGATGATGTTCCTACCCACGCAATGACATTGACTATACCTGCGCTTATGGCGGCATCACGTCATTTCTGTATTGTCCCAGCCGCTACGAAGGCCGAGGCTGTCAAGGCCACAGTCGAAGGCAAAGTCAGCGAGATATGCCCTGCCAGCGTATTACGCCACAAACCAGGAGCAATTCTATATCTTGACAATGATAGTTCAAAACTTTTAGAGTAGTCTGTATAAGTAAATTTTGCCATATTACTTACATATTAATACCAATATAGCAAAAAGGTAGTGATGCCAGATGAAGTGAGCCCAAAGGTTTTTGTATATACTTTTGGGCTCACTTTTCAATTACTTGCTATTTTGGGATACTACAGAACTTGCTCTAAAACAAGTAGAAAGGCGTCTTTTAGAAGTTTTATTTTTATGCCTGAATTTGAAAGACAATCTCTTTTGAATAACCTTCACCTCTCAATGTGGGCATTGCCGAAATAACCTAAT
>JAZOVT010000085.1:0-99834 GCA_045658845.1 Alistipes sp. | reverse complement strand
AGATGGCTCTCCACGAAAAGAGAGCCATCTCGATATTATAAATAAGGTATTAAATCAGCGAAAGATTAGTTTGCACCCTTCAACTCCTGATATGCCTTGTTATACTTCTCGTACTTAGGCATCATACCCTCCTCGTCACGAAGTTTGAAAGTAACCTCCTTTGCAAGTTCTACGTTACGCAAATCCTTAGGATTGAGTTCGTATGACTTCTCCAAGTAAGGAATAGCAGCGCGATATACGCCCTTTACCTTCTCCTGGTCCTCATTGAACTCGGCATTGCTCTTATAGTCCTTCTTGTTAATCTCGTCGTTCATAGCATCAGCCTGTACGAGGTAGAAGTAACCAATAAAGAACTGCACCTGAGCATCCTTGGGGTCGAGTTCTGCAACCTTCTTGAACGATGCGATACTCTCATCATAGTTCTTAAGGCTGAAGAAGATACGACCACGGCCATACCACATATCACGGTTCTTGGGGTCACGAGCCAAAGCTGCGTCAACCATATTAATCAACTCGCTGGGGTCACCCAATGTGCCGCTGTCAGCAGATGTGTAGATATTGATAAGACCCTCAACAATCTTGTCGTTCTTGGGATACTTTGACAAGCCCTCCATCAAGAGTTGCTTTGCACGCTGGAGGTTAGCAACGCGTACTGACGAGTCATCCTGACCGAAGTAGCAGAGGTAGAGGTAGTAGTAGATGTTACCCTCCTCATCAGTATAACCTGACTGCAAAGCCTTGTTCAATACAACAGAACCTGCAGAGTAAGATGCCTGGTTGTTGTTATTCTGCGCGTCAACTACATAGAGGAAACCAGAATAGAAAAGATACTGCTTGTTAGGAACACCTGTAAAACCTGCAGACTCCTGAACAGCGTATGCACGAGCATAGAACTCGGCTGCAATCTTGTTAAGACCAGCGTCCATAGCAACGCTTGCGCTCTGGTTAAGGTAGTTCTCCAACATCTTAAGACCCTCACCTACGGGCTCAACCATCTTCTTTGCATCCAACTCCAAAGCCTTATTGTAAGAGTTCATAATAGCACCTACCAAGTCCTTGTCGCTAACCTGCTGAGTCATTACCCAAGTACCGATTTTGTTATCAGCACCTACGTACAACTTCAACCAAGGATATACGTGCTCTGTATAAGCCTTACCGTTAAGATTCACGTTTGCGTTAGATGAATCGGGCTTACCGATGTTGATTTGAGCCTCCTCGAAAGGCATACCTACAAAGATGTTTGCAGTAGGAGCAGACAAAATGTTGTAAGTCTCCTGTGCGTGCTTGAGCCAAGTAGTAGCTTTTGCAGCCTTCTTTGCGTCAGCAATAGTAGCATCAGCCTTAGCCAATCTTGAAGTGAGAGCATCCTTAGATACTCCTCTCTGTGCATTTGCCATTGGTGCAGCCATAAACGTAATAGCCAACACCGCGAAAATTAACTTTTTCATAATTAATTTCTTTTAATGAAAAACGTGTTTATTAATCTATTTATTATTTCGTGTGTCTATTTTATTTACTCTTCTGCGGGAGTCTCATTTGTAGTTACAGCCGCATCAGACACTACTCCTTCAACAGCGCCTTCTGCTACAACACCTTCCGTATCCTCCTCGGTCTCGCTAACGGGAACAGCCATCACCGAAGCAATAGCATCGCCCTCACGCAAGTTGATAATACGAACACCCTGTGTAGCACGACCAGCCAAACGAATCTGCTTAACTTCTGTACGGATAGTAACGCCCGAGCGGTTGATAATCATCAAATCGTTATCATCGGTAACAGCCTGAATTGATACCAGGTTACCAGTCTTCTCGGTGATGTTGATAGTCTTGACACCCTTACCACCACGATTAGTGATGCGGTACTCATCCAAGTCGGTACGCTTACCGTAACCATTCTCCGACAATACCAATACATCCTGCATTGACTCGGGCTCGATGCATATCATACCTACAACCTCATCACCCTCGTCCAATGCAATACCGCGAACACCTGCGCCCACACGACCGATAGGACGAACTGTATTCTCGTTGAATCGGATAGCCTTACCACCGCGTGCCGCAATCATAACCTCGGCATTACCGCTGGTAATCTTGGCCTCGATGAGTCGGTCTCCCTCGCGGATAACAATAGCATTTACACCATTCTGGCGAGGACGTGAATATGCCTCCAACTTGGTCTTCTTGATAACACCCTCACGGGTACACATCACGATATAGTTAGTGTTGATATATTCAGCATCGTTCAGGTTCTTGGTATTGATGTATGCACGAACCTTATCATCGGGCTCAATCTGGATGACATTCTGGATTGCGCGGCCCTTCGATGTACGAGTGCCCTCGGGAATCTGGTAAACCTTCAACCAATAGCAACGACCCTTCTCGGTAAAGAACATCATTGTATTGTGCATTGAGGCTACATAGATATGCTCGATAAAGTCCTCGTCACGCGTAGCACTACCCTTAACGCCTACGCCGCCACGATGCTGTGTACGGTACTCGGCAAGCGGTGTACGCTTGATGTAACCCATATGCGAAATGGTGATAACCATATCCTCATCAGCATAGAAATCCTCGGGATTGAACTCCTCGGAAGAGTAAACAATCTCGGTACGACGCTCGTCACCGTACTTCTCCTTAATCTCCTGCAACTCGTCCTTGACAATCTGCAACTGCATATCAACACTTGCCAAAACATCGTTGAAGTAGGCAATCTGGCGTTCCAACTCAGCACGCTCGTTCTCCAACTTCTCAACCTCCAAGCCTGTCAATTGGCGCAGACGCATCTCGGTAATCGCAGCAGACTGAATCTCGCTAAGACCAAAACGCTCCTGCAAAGCCAGCTTTGCCAATTCGTTATTACGAGAGTTTCTAATGATATGTACAACTTCGTCGATATTATCCTGTGCAATGATAAGTCCCTGCACGATGTGCATACGCTCCTGCGCCTTCTTCAAATCGAAACGTGTACGACGTACAACAACATCGTGACGATGCTCGATGAAATACTTAATCAAATCCTTAAGATTAAGCAACATCGGGCGGCCATTAACCAATGCGATATTGTTCACGGCAAACGATGTCTGCAACTGCGTATTCTTAAAGAGCGTATTCAACACCACGTTAGCCGACGCATCGCGCTTAACCTCGATAGCGATACGAGTACCCTGACGGTCACTCTCATCGTTGATATGCGAGATACCCTCCAACTTCTTCTCGTTGACCATCTCACCGATACGCTTAATCATATCGGCCTTATTGACCATATAGGGAATCTCGGTCACAACGATTGTCTCGTGACCCGTAGCACTTGTCTCGATATCGGCCTTGGCACGCATCATAACGCGGCCACGACCTGTAAGCAACGCCTCCTTGACACCCTCGTAGCCATAAATCAATGCTCCTGTCGGGAAATCGGGGCCTTTAACGTATTGCAACAACTCCTCGCACTCACAATCAGGGTTGTCGATATATGCACAGCAGGCATCCACAACCTCGCCCAAATTGTGAGGGGCCATATTTGTAGCCATACCTACGGCAATACCACTCGCACCATTTACCAGCAACAAAGGAATCTTGGTAGGCAAAACGGTAGGCTCTTTCAAAGTCTCGTCGAAGTTAGTGGTCCAATCGATAGTCTCCTTATCGATATCGGCCATAACCTCGTCGGTAATCTTCTGCATACGGGCCTCGGTATAACGCATAGCCGCAGCAGAGTCGCCGTCCATAGAACCGAAGTTACCCTGACCCTCAACCAACGGATAACGCATAGCCCAATCCTGCGCCATACGTACCATAGCCTCGTAAACAGAACTATCGCCGTGGGGGTGGAACTTACCCAACACGTCACCCACGATACGGGCTGACTTACGGGTAGGCTTATCGGAATAGAGATTAAGTTCGGCGCTCATATCGTACAAAATACGACGATGAACGGGCTTCAAACCGTCACGCACATCGGGCAACGCACGCGAAACGATAACCGACATCGAGTAATCGATATAGGCCGACTTCATCTTTTCTTCGATATTGACAGGAACGATTCGTCCCGTCAAACCGACACTCTTTTCTTCTTCATTTAACATAGTTTCCTCTTTTCAAAATTAGCGCACTTTAGCGCACCCGTTTAATCAAACAAAAGTACTCTTTTTTTTGCAAATAAACAATTTTAGGAGGCGTTTTTGCTACAAAATTTAAGATTTTAATGCGAAGCACCTGTTTTTTGGCCATTTTTAGCCTTTTTGAGGGCAAAAAAATTTTCACCCGACAGGGTGTCGAAGATTTCGCTCTCGAGATTCGGGAAAAAATCATTTTCGCACCATACGTTGCATTATTAGTTATTTTTATTAAATTTGTGGTGACATACTAACAAAACACGGAAAGTGTAAGTTTATTCTTAAATTACGAACGTAGGAAATTCGCAAGAGAAAAGGGTAAGCGGACATTTTACCGCGTCGTATCCATTATGGATTTCGGCGTGGGACTGTCGCATATTTAATTCTCTGAGGTATCCTACGACCTGTAATTTTTGAATATGCTTTCAGCACCACGCTTTCTTCATTTATTAACCTAAATATCCTTTGGGGCTGAAGGTATTATGTAATAGTTATGAAAAAACTATTTCTATTCTTAACATCAATAGCATTGATGGTCGCTTGTACAGAGAGCGAGACTGATGGCGGTCAGGACAATCCGAATCAGCCACAGCCACAGCCACAGAAGCCAACAATTACTATTGAAACACCCACCCAACCTTCATTTGCAGAAGAAGGTGGCGAGGGCACAATTTCGTTCACTGCAAGCGAAGCGTGGAGTGCCGAGGTGATTAACACTCGTGCCGATAGTTGGGTATCGATTCATCCGACAAGCGGAGGGGCGGGTAAGGCAACTATCACCGTAACTACAGAGCCTAACGACACACCCGATGACCGTTCGGCTACAATCGTTATCAAATCTGGTACAGTCGAAAAGACTGTAAAGATTAGCCAAAAGCAGAAAGATGCTTTGACCGTCACAGCCGCTACATTCGAAGTTGGCAACGAGGGTGGCGAGATTGAGGTTGAGGTGAAGGCCAACATCGATTTCGAGTATGAGATTGATGAGGCGGCTAAAGAGTGGGTTGAGTACAAGGGTACTCGCGCCATAGAGACTTCGACACTCACATTTGCTGTTGCCGAGAATGACGACGTTGAGAAACGCGAGGCGAAGATTCACATCACAAGTGGCGAGTTCGACGAGACAATTACAATCTATCAGGCGGGCGCAGAGCCTACACTTGTAATCTCACAGAGCGAATATGCGGTGCCTTCAGCGGGCGAGACTATCGTTGTTGAGGTTGCCAGCAATGTGGATGTTACGGTGGAACTGCCTGCCGATGCCGATTGGATTTTGGAGAGTACAACACGCAGTGTATCGACCAACACATTCTATTTCGACATTGCTGCAAACGAGGAGTACGACCAACGTACAGCCGAGATTAAGTTCTCTAACACAGACAAAGGTCTCGCGGAGGTAGTTACTATCGTACAGGCGCAGAAGGATGCGATTGTAATTGCAGAGGATAGTTACAGCGTAAGCGGACAGGGCGATGCCATAGAGATTGCAGTAGGCCACAATGTGGAGTTTGACATCAAGATTGATGTAGATTGGATTTCGCAGGTGCAAACTCGCGCACTTGAGACAAGCACGCTCATATTTAATGTGGCCCAAAACGAGACTGATGCAGAGCGTAGCGGCACAATAACTTTCACAGCGAAGGACAATGACGAGATTTCGCAGGTAATCGCAGTAAAGCAGGAGGCTGGCGCTTCAAAAATCTATTACACATCAACCGATGGTAACATTGTAACTCCAGCGGATGACACCGATTGGGGCGGCGCACAAATCGTATCTAACACCTACGAAAATGGCCAGGGTGTGATTACTTTTGATGGAGTGGTTACAAAGATTGGTAAATATGCATTCCAAAAGTGCGCTACATTGGCAAGTATCACTATCCCCGAAGGTGTTACTTCGATTGAAGGTTATGCATTCTTTGAATGTTCAGCATTAACAAGTGCCTCTCTTCCCGAGAGTGTTACCGAAATTGGCAGTCACGTATTTGAGTTCTGCAACAAGTTAGCGGAAGTCAATATTCCCGAGAGTGTTACTGCAATTGGTGATTATGCTTTCACTTGGTGCGAGTCATTGACAAGCATTACTATTCCAGAAGGTGTTACTGCCATTAAAAATGGAACTTTCAACATTTGTTCTTCTTTGGCAAATATCACCATCCCAGAAGGTGTTACATCGATTGGAGGACACGCTTTTGCTAATTGCTCAAAGTTGACAGAAATCACACTTCCAGAAAGCGTTACTTCAATTGGCTCACAAGCATTTGAGATGTGCACTGCGTTGACAAGCATCAATATCCCAAAGGGCGTTACTGAAATTAAAGATAAGACTTTCTATGGTTGTGTCCAACTAACAGATATTACTATTCCTGAAGGGGTAACCTTGATTGGAGTGAGTGCTTTCAATTCTTGCTCATCGCTTACAAGTATCGTTATACCAGAAGGAATTAAATCCATCGGAGAATCTGCATTTACATTTTGTACTCGGGCTACAAGTATAGTCATACCGCAAAGTCTCTCTGCAATTCAGAAAGAAGTTTTCAGGGGTTGTTATGGAGTAACAAGTATTAACATTCCCGAAGGCGTTGCCTCAATTGGAGAACGCGCTTTTGACAGTTGTACTGCATTGCCCACCGTTACTCTTCCCGAAAGTCTTACCACAATTGATAGATATGCATTCTCAGGTTGCCACTCTTTGACAAGCATTAATATTCCTGAATATGTTACCACAATTGGTGATGCTGCTTTCCAAGTGTGCACAAAGTTGACAAGTATCACTATTCCTAAAAGTATCAACAAGATTGCTTCAGGCCTCTTTGTGGATTGCAAGTCTTTGGCAAATGTTGCACTTCCAGAAGGACTTACCGAGATTGGCGGCAATGCTTTCCAGCGTTGCGAATCATTGACAAGCATTACTATTCCTGAGAGTGTCACATCTATAGGTGGCAGTGCCTTCTACTGGTGTTCTAAACTTGCAGAAGTTTATTGCAATCCGACCACGCCGCCAACTTTGGGCTATGGCCCATTTGACCGAAATGCCTCTAATCGTAAGATTATCGTACCATATACAGCGGTTGCAGATTACAAAGCAGCAAGCGGATGGAGTGCTTATGCTAATTTTATAGAGGGAATTAACCCCGATGCACCTAACCAGCAAGGTACACTTCCCGTGCTTAATAAGGAGAGCATTGCATCAAAGATGACGGGCGAGTTTGACCGAGGTGGCGAAGGCGTAGGCTATCACGACTTGTCGGGACGTAACGGTGGCACACCCGATGTAAACCCCAGCGGTGGTGTCGGTTACACAAAATCTGGCGAGTGGTTGGCATACACAATCTATGTTGAGGATGCTGGTACTTATAAGTTTACTATGTATGGAGCGGCTTCACAAACCGTAGGTACTTATGGTGGTTCATATCAGTGGTTCCTCGATGACCCCAATGTTGCAGAGAATGCTCTCGGTCCTCGTTTCAAACTGCAAAACAGCGGCAGTTGGGCTGGTCCTGGAGCACCTTCAGAGTCTGTTGAGTTTGAGTTGAGTGAGGGTTATCAGCGTATTATTTTCTATATGCACGATGGTTATCACGAATTGTACAACTTCACTGCTGAATGGGTAGAATAATCTACTATGATAGAATTAATCTTACAAACAAATCCCTGCTCACGTTGTGAGCAGGGATTTTTGTTTAGAAATACATCGTTTAGTGTTGTAATACTTTTGTCATTCCGAAGGAGCATAGCGACTGTGGGAATCTCCCACATTAAGGGCTAACGGAGATTACCACGTCGGACTAAAGTCCTCCTCGTAATGACACCATTACAATAGATAATTCCGTTTTTGTTTGCTTATCTAAAATCGATTATTTCGTAGTTACGGTAGCGTGAGCGGTCGAACTTTGAGGGGAAAGACTTCGACTTGGCGAGAGAGAGAATTTTTACATTAAATCGCTCATCGTACAAGCGGTACTCTATCTCTTTTGGAGTGTAGGTTGCGGCATCGACCGTTAGGAAGATTTCGCCCTCAACCTTCTCGTCTGTAGATACAAGTTTCAGCGTTATCTGCTTCTCGTCTTGCGCGACAACCGTAGCCCGATAATCACTACCAACAAAATCGAAACAACGTGTAGGATTGTCCAAAATATTGCGGCTTGAGGCATCAACGACATCGATATTTACCTCCTCGCGCTCCTTATCGACTTCATAGCGCACCTTGCCGTCGCAATAGACCTCGGCTAAATCTCCCACCACGATGTGGTAGGCATCAGCATCGACCATATAGCGGCCCTCGGCCTTGTAATCGCCCGCCTGCAACGAAAACGTAGCCTCATAGCGGCCCAACTTGGCGATACATTGCTTCAACCCTGCAAGCACACCTTTGGCATCGGTAGCCGCCTGCGCCACTGCCGTCAGGCCCAAAATGAGCAACAATGATAGAGATATAATCTTGCGCATAATCTACTCTGTTTTATTATAAAACGTCACCGCGGGGAGAAATATTGCCCTGCAACGGATTTAGAACACGCCCAAATCCTGCAACTTCGCCTCCAAAGATGGCAGGTCGTAGAACTTTATCTCGCGCGGCTTTGAACCCATCTGTGGGCCTACGATACCAGCACGCTCCAATTGCAACATAATACGGCCTGCGCGGTTGAAACCGACCTCGTAGGTACGTTGAATAGCAGAGGTAGAAATCGCACCATTGGTGACGGCATCGCGAGCAATCTCACCAAACAACGAGTCATATTTAATCGGGGCGCTACTCTCACCATCGGACATCGCGCCACCACCGCCCTCACCACTTTCGGGCACATAATCGGGCAGAGGATAGGCTTCGGTATAGCCCTGCTGCTTGGCTATATAATCAACCAAACGAGTCACCTCGGGGGTATCGACGAGAGCACACTGGATACGCGTAAGTTCTCCATTATTAGAGAATAGCATATCTCCACGACCAATAAGTTGGTTTGCACCTGGCTGGTCCAAAATGGTACGCGAGTCAATCATCTGCTGAACACGGAACGCAATACGAGCAGGGAAGTTGGCCTTGATATTACCCGTAATAACCTTCACGTCGGGACGCTGCGTAGCCACGATAAGGTGGATACCTACAGCACGAGCCTTCTGCGCAAGACGCATCACGGGCACCTCGACCTCCTTGGCAGTCATTATAAGGTCGGCATACTCATCTATAATCACAACGATATAAGGCAAGAAACGATGACCCTTCTGCGGATTAAGATTGCGCGACACAAATTTCGCGTTATACTCAACGATGTTTCTCACACCTGCCAACTTACACAACTCCAGACGACGGCTCATCTCCTCCACCAACGAGTTAAGCACATAAACAGCCTTCTTCGAATCGGTAACGATAGCCTCATCCTCCGACTCCATTTTTGCCAAGAAATGTCTCTCCAACTTGGCATAAATCGAGAACTCGACCATCTTGGGGTCTATCATAACAAACTTTAACTCTGAGGGATGCTTGCGATATAACAACGACGTAACAATAGCGTTCAAGCCTACAGACTTACCCATACCCGTAGCACCCGCCACAAGCAAGTGAGGCATCTTGGCCAAATCGAAAGTATAGTTCTCGTTCTGGATGGTACGTCCAATCACAACGGGCAACTCGGCCTTCGACGATTGGAACTCCTCGGAACAAATTGACGAATACATCGAGACAATCTGCTTATCGCGGTTAGGCACCTCGATACCAATCGTACCACGGCCAGGAATAGGGGCTATAATACGGATACCCAAAGCCTTAAGGCTCTGTGCAATATCTCGCTCGAGACCTTGAATCTTCGAGATTTTAACACCCTGCGCCTGTACAATTTCGTACAACGTAACTGTCGGGCCGACTGTGGCATTGATGTCGATAATAGGAATACCGAAATACTTCAATGTCTCCTGAATACGGCACTTATTATCATATATCTCAGCATCGCTAACCTTATGGGGAGATTTATAATCCTCCAACAGCGACACATAGGGTTTCTTATACGACTCCAAATCGCGCAATGGGTCGTAGAGAGTATTATCTATTTCGCTCTCACGGCGTTGTTTGGGGGCTGATTCTCTGACCGTGATAATTAAGCCATCCTCATCCTCCTGCTCCTGTTGGTCGGGCGAAGAATAAGGCATCTGCGCTTTGGGGGTAGAGAAATCGTATTTTGATTTATCCGCAGGGGGCAACTGCATATCGCCACTCGCACCAACACCCGCCACAGAGCCTTGCGGCTGAATTTCGTCACCACGCGACACCACGGCAAAGCCATCGGCATCGAACTGCGGCTCGGCAGAGTCGTGGCGAGTGGGCTCTACTGCGGCATCGGGTTTAGCGAGCAGAGCATCGACATTAATCTTATTGAGTGTTGCACCTGCACTCGGAACAACCATAAAACCATCCTCATCGAATTGAGGCTCGGTGGGTTGTACGGGCTCTGCAGGGACGGTTTCCTTCTCGCCTTCGATATAAAACTCATCCTCCTCTTCAGGCTCTTGAGCAACGCTATAACCCATACCGTATCGCTCATTAATAGTAAGAGGGCGAGTAGGCTCTGTCGGCTCAACAGGGGGTGTTATATCATTTATAGGATTATCCACAACACGCTCCGCATTGGGAATAGATGGGGCGGAGTGCATAGCGCCAAAATCCTGTGCAGGAGCACTTTGCACAAATTGTGGATTAGCAGATGCAACAGGCTCTACAACTGTCTGCTCGACAGGAACACTCGCGGCTGGATTATTTACATCTTGCTGAGGCATATCTTGTTCCACATCCTCTGACTCTTCGGCCTTACTCTTGCTGACGCTATCCTTTACGGCTGATACAATCTTCTCGCTCTGATGTACCATACTATCGCTAAAGTCGTTGACTATATGGATAAAATTACGATTGATAAATACACCCGTAATCACCCAACCTGCCAACAACAGAACTATCATTCCGAAGTTACCAATTATTGCAGTAAGGTCGGTAGCACAAGCGTGACCGAAACGACCACCAATGTCGTAACCTACGCCAAGACGCGAGCCAGCATAACCAAGTGTCAGCGCACCCATTATAAGCAACAAAGCGGCACTCAATGCAAAATGATTGAGGTGCAGAGCCTTCTTACGGAAGATACGCCATCCGATAACCACAATAAATATTGGTATAATTATACCGAAAACACCAAACGAGCAATCGACAAACCAATTCGCAATATGGGCACCCATACTGCTACAAATATTCTCAAAAGGCACTACAACACCCGACAACTCCTCGTCATTACGCAGAGCCGACAGGTCGGACGACCAATGGAAAAAGTGCGACAACACCGAAAAGAATGATATAACACCCACAATCAACAACACAAACCCCATCATCCATAACAGATTGTCGTTAGATGATGCGGCGACTGTCGGTTGCGGTGATTTACTCTTCGCTGTCTGTTTCTTAACTCGTTGTGCCATATATCAATAAATATTTATGGGCTCAAAGCCCGATTGTAAAAGTTGAATTTTCTACTATTTTCTGCTTATGCAGAATATATCGCATCGTATGCAACGACATTGTGTTTACTTGCCAAAAGCCTTACGGCGCAGACGCTCGGCATAGGCCTCATCGGCAAAGGTCATAAACTCATATTGCGCCTGATTATCCTCCGAGGCTCTCATATCATACTCATCAAGAAGGCTTTCAACACGTTTTTCAACCGCCTCGCCCGAATCAATCACACGCACCGCCCTATCGCCTATGACCTTGTCAATCACGCCTCGCAAAAAAGGATAATGCGTACAGCCTAAAACTATCACATCGGCGCCCGCCGCAATTATAGGCTCTATGGTCTGACGCACAAGCGTTTCAGTCTGCATCAACAACTCGGCATCAGCCTCAACGGCCTCGACAAACCCTTGACCTACAACCTTGATAACCTCTACACCCTCGCCATAACGCGCCAATGTCGTAAGGAACTTTTCGCCTTGCAGACTTCGCTCGGTAGCCACAACTCCCACCACACCACTCTTTGTAGTCAGGCAAGCAGGCTTAACCGCTGGCTCAAGGCCAACAAACGGCACTGCAGGATACTTCTCTCGCAAATGTTTAATGGCGACTGCCGTCGCGGTATTACACGCAACAACAATCATCTTACATCCTCGCTCCAGAAGTCGTTCTACCGACTGTGTGGCATACTGCAAAATCTTATCAGCGGCTTGACTGCCATAGGGACAATTCTTACCATCACCCAAATAAACCAACGACTCATTAGGCAGGGCTCGATACAACTCGCGCCACACCGACAAACCTCCAAAGCCTGAATCGTATATGCCTATCGGGTTATTATTCATTATGCCTCAAGTTTTGAGAGAATAATCTCTATTATCTCCTCGTCGCTATACGACGCGCACTCAATAACGTGCGTTGCCTTTGAATAAAACGGCTCGCGCTCGGCCATATTTTTTGTCATAAACTCGACCAACTCCTCATCATTCAAACCACGCAACTTAGGGCGTTTTTGGCGTCCGTGAGGACTTAAACGTGATGCAATCTGCTGGGCCGTACGACGCAGATAGACAGTAGAGCCAATAGCATTCATACGCTCCATATTATCCTCCCACGTAGGCACACCGCCACCCGTCGAGACTATATAATTGCCTACCGCATCACCAATCTCTTCGATAATGGCTCGTTCCGTCTTGCGAAAATACTCCTCACCCGCATAATGGAAAATATCGGCAACAGGCGCACCCTCTCGCTGCTCGATAATGGAATCCATATCGACAAACTCATAATCGGCACGTTTGGCAAGTTTTCGTCCCAAAGAACTCTTGCCACAACCCATATATCCTATTAAAAAGAGTTTCATTTCGCTTACTTCTTATTAAACATCATATCCCCGAATAGGGTTAGAACAGATTTAACTGTTCGGGGTCGATAACCATAACCGGTGTCTCCTTATCAGCACTATCGCCCGCAGAGGGTGTAAACGAAGCCTCGACTTCGGTGTCAATATCGGTATCAGCCACCAAATCCATAGCATCGGCAATATCCATAGGCTCGCCACTCTCGGAAGAATCAACGTCATCTGCCATATTATCATCTACTTCGGGCTCCTCAGGCTCGACAAATTGCAGAGTATCGACATCATAAGTCGTGATACGCTTACCCTTTGCTCTGTGGCTCTTGACACCGATAAACGAATCAACATCGATTTCATCGGCAGGACGTGTAGCCTGCGCACCCTTATATGTTACAACCAACGTAGCCCCCTGCTTATCGGTAATGGCAACAAACGTCATTGTCGCTTCATCTTCCAGGAATGATAGCATCTTCTCGCTCATCTCCAACGGGAAGCGTTTCATATAATAGTAGTTCTGCTCCTTATCGAAATAGCATAGGCTATAAACCTTTCCTGCCACATAACGCTCTACGCGCACAGTGTCGTCGGGGAAGTGCTGGTCAACATTAAAGCCTGTAATGTAATATTGATTCTTCGTTGTCCACACAATAAGTTTATCCTCGCCCTTGAACTCTCCGAGCAACACACCTCGTCCATCGGTATTCAGGCGTCGTACATCCTCGTCGTACCAAATATTTTGACCTCCGAGAGTCGATACACCGTGCTCCTTCAATACTATCTTGTGGATGCCGTAACGAGAGAAGAGATTACCCTGACTCTGGCGGCCCTTGATGGCAACTGTAGAGAAATCCAAATCGACAATAACCTTCTTCAAACGGGGACGGGGACGGAAATATATCTTCAACACCTCGGCCTCACCGTTGGGATTAACCGACATATATAGTATCTCGCTCTTGGGTGTTCCCTTGGTCAGGTCGTACTCCTTGTCGCGCGTAATACTCTTGATGGCGCAACGCTTCATCATAATAGCACCACCGCGGCCATCACGATAGAGGACATTATAAATCGTACGCTCATCGTTACGCTTAAAGACGCCAATATAATAGATATTCTTATCGAAGTAAGCCTTATCCTCTATCTTGGTAATCTTATAACGACCATCCTTCAATATTACGATTACATCGTCAATATCGCTACAATCGCATACAAACTCGGCATCCTTCATACCCTTACCTATGCCATAGAAGCCCTCGGCCCTATCGACATACAACTTGGCATTGGTAACAGCAACCTTTGTAGCCTCGATGGTATCAAACTCACGAATCTCGGTCTTACGTTCTCTACCTGCACCATAACGCTCACGAATACGCTCATAGTAGGCAATAGCATACTCGGTCAAGTGATCCAAATCGTACTGTGTCGACTTGATATCCTCGTCAATGCGTTTAATCTCGTTGTCGTTCTTATCCTTATCGAAACGAGATATGCGGATAAACTTAAGTTCGGTCAAACGCTTAACGTCATCCTGCGTAACCTCACGGCGCAACAGTTTCTTGAAGGGCTCCAAGCCTGTATCAACGGCATTATATGCCTCCTCGGGAGTACGGCAACCCTCGATACGCTCATATATCTTATTCTCAATAAAGATTCTCTCAAGCGATGCAGCGTGCCAAGCCTCATTAAGTTCAAACAAACGAATCTCCAACTCCTTACCCAGCAAAGCGCGAGTACGGTCTGCCGAATGACGGAGAATATCCTTAACGCCCATAAAGCAGGGTTTCTCATCAACAATAACGCAAGCATTGGGCGAGATAGACACCTCACACGAAGTGAAGGCGTAGAGTGCATCGATAGTCTTGTCGCTCGATTCATCATTAGCAACGTGGATAACAATCTCTACCTTGTCAGCCGTAAGGTCATCCACCTTCTTAATCTTAATCTTACCCTTTTCGTTAGCCTTCAAGATAGACTCCTTGACCGACTCCGATGTTGTAGAGAATGGAATCTCGGTAATAGCCAACGTACGCTTATCAATCTTCGAGATACGCGCACGCACCTTGACCGCGCCACCACGCAAGCCATCGTTATAGCGACTGGCATCCATCAAACCTCCTGTCGGGAAGTCGGGCAATAGTTGGAACTCCTCACCCTTAAGGTGAGCAATACTTGCCGAGATAAGTTCGTTGAAGTTGTGAGGCAGAATTTTCGAAGCCAAACCTACGGCAATACCCTCGGTACCCTGCGCCAACAAAAGCGGGAACTTGACGGGCAGAGTCACAGGCTCTTCATTACGACCATCGTAAGAGCGCATCCACTCGGTAGTCTTATTATTATAGACCACATCCAAAGCAAACTTCGACAAACGAGCCTCGATGTAACGACCCGCAGCCGCATCATCGCCCGTAAGGATATTACCCCAGTTACCCTGCGTATCAATCAACAATCCCTTTTGGCCTAACTGCACCAATGCATCCTTGATAGATGCATCGCCGTGAGGGTGATACTTCATCACATCACCCACAATACTCTGCACCTTGGTACGCACACCCTCGGCGCAATGCTTCTTCATCGTATGCAGAATACGACGCTGTACGGGCTTCAAACCATCGTCGATATGCGGAACGGCACGTTCCAAAATAACATACGAGGCATAGTCCAGAAACCAATTCTGGTACATACCCGTAAGTTTGCGCATATTACCCGAATCGGCAAACAAGCGATTATACTTTCCGCTTGCTGATGAGGGTGCATCACATACCGCATCCGCCTCGTTATCGGCTTCAACAGCCGACAACGAAACCGACTCTACATCCTGCTGCTCAATTATATCTTTATCTTCTGCCATATATGGTAGATTCTATTCTGTTTTCGAAATTTATGCTACGATATCGTCTGTAATATCCTCCTCGATACGGAGGTTATCAATAATAAAGCCCTGACGCTCAAAGGTGTTCTTACCCATATAGAACTCCAACATATCCGAAATAGGGTCATCCTTCGTGAGGCGCACCTTATCTAATCGCATATTCTCACCTATGAGGTCCTTGAACTCCTCGGGAGAAATCTCACCCAATCCTTTGAATCGAGTAATTTCGGCCGTCGAGCCACACTTCTTGATTGCGCGCTGACGCTCCTCATCGGTATAGCAATAGAAGTTCTCCTTCTTATTCTGCACACGGAACAGAGGCGTCTGCAAGATATAAAGGTGACCAGCACGTATCAATTCAGGGAAGAACTGCACAAAGAAACTTGTCATCAACAAGCGGATGTGCATACCATCGACATCGGCATCGGTTGCAATAATCACCTTATTGAAACGCAGATTCTCCAAACCATCCTCGATATTAAGAGCCGACTGCAACAAGTTAAACTCCTCATTCTCATAAACCACCTTTTTCGTCAAACCGTAACAGTTAAGCGGCTTACCACGCAGGCAGAACACCGCCTGCGTCATAGCATCGCGCGTCATAGTAATAGGGCCCATAGCCGACAAACCCTCGGTAATGAAAATCATCGTCTTCTCCGACAAAGGATTCTTGCTATCGGTCAAGTGCACCTTGCAATCACGCAATTTACGGTTATTCACTGCCACCTTCTTTGCCGTCTCACGAGCCTTCTTCTGAATACCCGAAATGGCCTTACGCTCCTTCTCATTCTCAGCAATCTTCTTCTGCATAACCTGCGCAGTCTCGCTATGCTTATGCAGGTAGTTATCGAGATTTGTCGATAGGAAGTCACTCACGAATTGCTGCATCGAAACACCTGGGGCTATCTCCTTTGAGCCAAGTCGAATCTTGGTCTGCGACTCAAAAATAGGGTCGTTCATACGGATTGAGACAGCCGCCACCATCGACGTACGGACATCCGATGGGTCGTAATCCTTTTTGAAGAACTCCTTTATGACTTTAGCCACCGAAACACGCAACGCAGCCTGATGCGTTCCGCCCTGCGGTGTATATTGACCATTCACAAACGAATAGTAACTCTCACCATAACCCGAGCCGTGGGTAATCACAACATCGATATCGTTACCCGACAGATAGATAGGCGGATACAAGGGCTCCTCCGAGAGATTATCGTTCACCAAATCCAGCAAACCATTCTTTGAGACATACTCCTGACCATTGAGGAAAATCTTAAGGCCGAGATTCAGGTAGGTGTAGTTACGCACCAGCTGCTCGACATAATCCATATTATAGGAGTATGAGCCGAAAATCTCCTCATCAACACGGAAACTGATAAACGTACCGTTCTTATCGCTCACGCCGCTCTCCCAACGGTCCGACACCTCGAGACCCTTGGCAAAGGTAACTGTATGAGCCTCGCCATCACGCACCGAACGTGCTGTAAACTCGCTCGAAAGCATATTAACAGCCTTAACACCCACACCATTCAAACCTACAGTCTTCTTAAAGGCCTCGCCTTCGTACTTACCGCCGGTATTCATCTTACTCACGGCAGCCGACAACGACTTCAACGGAATACCTCGACCATAGTCGCGCACCGACACGACATTATCCTCAATCGTAATCTCGATACGGTCGCCCGCACCCATAATAAACTCGTCGATGGAGTTATCCACAGTCTCCTTAATCAAGACGTAGATACCATCATCGGGTTGCGAGCCATCGCCCAACTTACCGATGTACATACCTGGACGCAAACGCAAATGCTCACGAGGCGAAAGGGTCTTTATCGCATCGTCATCGTATGCTACGGGGGTTGGGTTATTTTTTATATTATTTGCCATATATGCTTAATTCTCGTTATTTGGCTTATTTTGATTTTGACCTTTTCGGCCACAAAACTATACACTCAAAATGTCAATTTATGACATTCTAAAAAATATCTATTACTTCTTAACCTCCTCACGCAACTCGGCCAACGCTTCGACCATACTATCGTGTACCTGCTGTGCCATATCCTTTACGTCGGTTGCTGCAACCTGCTCAACAGAGATAGGCTTCAAAACACGAATAGCAACGTGATTGGTCCAATTCATCAACCAGCCCTTACGGAACATCTTGTTAGTTCCTGTCATCACTACGGGCAGAATCTCAACCTCAGCCTCCTTGGCAAGATTGAACGCACCCAACTTAAAGCGGTTTATCTCACCCGTCTTTGAACGAGTACCCTCGGGGAAGATTGCCACGCTGGCACCTCTACCGAGCCAAAGTTTACCTAATGACAACACTTTGGCCATAGCCTTTGACGGATTACCACGCTCGATGGGTATATCACCGTGAATCGTAAGCAACGGGCCCATAAACGGCACGCGGAAAACCTCACGTTTCGACACCCAACGGAAATTCAGCGGAATCTTATATGCCGCAAAAATATCGACACCCGAATTATGGTTCAGTACCATCACATAAGATTTGTTCTTATCAATATTTTCCAATCCGTCGATGGTGCGTTTTACACGCGGCGGCACGCCAAAAAGCAACCAACAGATACAACGCGAACATTCGTGTACCCAACGGCGGCTTTTATCGAACGGATATGTAATTACCAAAACGATAATCGACAAAATGAAGAAAAACGTTACCTGCAACAAGGTAAAAAGATAGTACAAAATCGATAGCATAGTGTGGGTTTTTAATCATAAAAAATTCATCTTGCAAATTTACTCATTTTTGGCGACCAACCCAAAAATTTTGACTGCTTTTTTCAAATTGTTTTTCACTATGGGCAGATTATTGTTTGGTGGCTTGAAAAACTAAAATTCTTTCGCTATCTTTGTCCATAACGACAGATACTTTTAACACGGCATTTGTCACTAAACAAGCCAAAACTATGAGATTAAACCTAATAACGTTTTTAATAATGGGACTTTTTTCGTTTTTCGGCAGCAAGGACTGCGCATCTGACTACCCCACCGATGTGGTAACATATGGTGACGAGGAGCAGGTGAAATTCACATTCTTCAAACACGCATCGTTTGCTATTACTTATGGCGACAAGTTTGAACAGCATCACATATACATCGACCCCGTAACCGAGTATGCCAAGTATCCTCAACTTCCGAAGGCCGATGCTGTACTTATAACCCACTCTCATTACGACCACTTTGACCGTGCGGCAGTCGAGGACGTAACGACAAAGAAGAGTGCGATAATCTGCGACAAGACTACAGCCGAGTCACTCGATGGTGATGCTATAGTGATGACTCCAGGTATGCAAGCGCAGTTAGACGGAGGCATCATCATTGAGGCTGTAGCCGCTTATAACACATCGGAGGGCCACACCGACTTCCACCCCAAAGCACGCGAGGACAATGGCTATATTATTCGTTTCGAAGGCCTGAGCATCTACGTCGCAGGCGACACAGAGCCGACCGAGGAGATGCTCGCATTGAAGGGTATCGACATTGCATTTTTGCCCGTCAATCAGCCATATACAATGACTGTAGAGCAGGCAGTAACGGCCATAAAGGCTATAAAGCCCCGCATTTTCTACCCTTACCACTACGGCGAGGTGGACGAAAAGACCGACATCGAACGCCTAAAGAGAGAATTGGAGGGCATAACCGACGTAAGGGTATTCCCGATGGAATAGGAGTTTGTAAAATCTACAAACTATTACATGTCATTACGAAGGAGCGTAGCGACTATGGTAATCCCCCACGCTCCAATATGTAGGAGATTGCCACATCGGACTATAGACCTCCTCGCAATGACACTACATAAATATGAAAAAACACTAAACAAGGCTGCAGACCTATTGAGTCAGCAGCCTTGTTCGTTTTTGTAATAGTTTAGAGAAAAACTTACTCCTCTTTCTTATACATTATGCGCTCGATAATAAAGGCCAAAACCAAACCCAAACCACCACCTAAAATAATCCAAGCGCCAACAACAAGTTCACACATATAACGAGGACTATATATGTTTTTAAAACTACTAATATCAATATCATAAGCAAATAAAACACCCATAAAGGCACCCAATCCTATACCGAGCATCAACATACCCCAACGCAACGCCTTTGCTTGCGGCTGTACGGGATGAATCTTCTCTGCACATACAGCATCTGCACCCACCGTATTGCCACGGCCCAAGCCAATGGGTATTCGTTTGGTATATTCCATCAGCGATTCACCCTCAAGGCGTTGAATTATATTCATACGCTCCTTTTTAAGAATTATTAACTCAAACCATTTGTAGATAAAGAATGCGACACCAATAAAACCTGCTGCTACTGCCAATTCATTAAACATAACACTAATTATTTATTAAGTTAAACATATTTTATACTTTTCTAATTGCTTTCTGTTTTGTCTCAAATTTGCGACCTTTGCACTATTAGACGCAACGGAGTGAAAAAGGTTACACATTTTTTGATAAAAATATTTTTACAACATTTTCGCTTGCTGATGTAACCTTTCCTGCGCTTTTGCGTCTAAAGGGTAACTATGCTAAACAACGAGAAGGAACTTTTGGAAGAGATTGCTCGCGGCGATATGGCCGCATTCAGCACCTTGACGAAACACTATTCGCAAGGGGTATATACTCTCGTTGTACGCATCATTGGCGATGAATTTGAGGCCGAAGAGGTAACGCAGGATGTTTTTATGAAAGTTTACAACCAACTCCGCTACTTTTCGGGCCGTAGCACATTCTCGACGTGGTTATACCGCATAGCCTACAATGCTGCAATATCGCACACGCGACGAAAACGGCAGACCTGCATTCCTCTCGATGAGCGACGGTTAGCCTCGATAGACGAAGATGACGTAGAGAGAATGGAGGCGGACACTTCGGAGCGTAACCTCGAAGCACTCGCAACCGCGATAGAGCAATTAGATGCGCAAGACAGGGCCCTTGTGACATTGCATTATTACGAAAACCGCCCTATAGCCGAGTGCGCCGAGATAATCGAGCAGAGCATAGGCAACACAAAGGTGCGACTGCACAGAATAAGAAAAAAGTTATATATACTAATTACAGATTACAGAGATGAACAAGGAGCAAAATAACGCCATATATAGAGCCACACAAAGATTAGAGTGCAAGCCCTTGCCGCAAGAGTTTGAGGCGCGCGTAATGGCTCGTATAGAGCGAAGCCAACGACGCGAGGAGTTGCAGGAGCAGATGCTCCTTGCCGCAGGGTGTATCGTAACCGTCGGGGCACTCGTTTGGGCCGCATTACGTTATATCCCAGCGCTCGACTTTGGATTTGCAGTAGATTTTGCCGACAAGGTTGGCTCTTTATTGACGCCTAACTTCTCTTTCAATTGGCAGTTGCCGTCGCTCGCAAAAGATTTACACCTTGCCGATTACGGCGTATTATACTTTTTTGCCGTAGTATTATGTTCATTAATGTTGCTCGACACATTTATCCGACAACGTATCCGTCTAAAAGAACAGGCAAAGAATGAGAAATAAAAAATATGCTACTAACTTTTGCGAGTTGGTAGCATATTTACTATTAATAAGGAGTATTATTTAACTAAAACTCCACGTCAATATACAGAGGCAAGTGGTCCGATGCCATTGGCTCATCAACAACCTCATAATACTTCACATCATACTCATAACCCTCACGGCCCCAAATATAGTCGATAGCGCGAGTAGCGCCATTGGCGGGGAAGGTAAAGCGGGTTGTATCCGACAGAGGTTTCCACGCCTCATCCATCTTGTGGCACTCCTCCGATGTAGGTAACATATTAAAGTCGCCCGTAATAATTGCAGGTTTATCGTACTCCGATATAACCTGACGGATAATCTCTACAGACTCCTTGCGCGAATCGGCAACCAACGAGAAGTGAGTGTTACACAACAGATAGTCATCATACTCCAACACCAAGAATGTGCGCACCTCCTCCTGGCCCGGCAGATGAATATTACGAACAGCCAAAGGTTTCTCCTTAACCAATGCGGCAATGCCATACAAGCCCTTTGAACGCTCCAATGCGGGGGCAAAGATATAGTGCATACCCGTCATTTCGCCCAATGCCTTGGCTTGGTCAACCCAGCCCGAACGCTCGGCCACACTATCAACCTCCTGCAAGCCCACAAAATCGGGGTTAACACGAGTGATTACATCGGCTGCACGTTGCAAATCAGTCTTATTATCCATACCGATACCAATGCGGATATTATAACTCATAATACGCATTTGATGAGATTGGCACGAAACAGCCAACAAAGCAACAGCACACAACAACAGAGTCTTAATGTTCTTCATAATATTTTTCTAATTTAAGTTACAAAAAAGCAGGAGCGACTATCTTGCGGGATTGTCGCTCCTATCGTCATAGGTCTTGCGGCCCTTTATTTCTTCTTTTCGGGAGCAACCTCAGCCTTAACCTTAACCTTCTGGAATGCCTTCAACAAAGCGGCATCGTTAGTCTTGGCAGCATCGTAAGTAACTGTTACCTTCTTTGTCGGAACATCAACCTTAACATCCTTAACACCCTTCTGGAAAGGAATGCTGTTGGTAATCTTCTTGGCGCAATTCTCGCAATCGATATCAGTCATAAAGACTGTTGTCTTGGTTGCAGCCTCCTTCTTTTGAGCATAAGATGAGCATACGCCTACTCCCATAATTGCCACAAGGCACATCAAAATAATCTTTTTCATACGTCTTTATAGTTTTAAGTTTTTGTTTAATTTTCACACATTGCAAGCAACATTATCCGCTTACATATTATTAATACAAATTAAAGCGCAAGCCGACATAGAACTTACGTCCCATCAACGGGCCCCACACGCTCGATGAGTTAAAGGCGGGTGAGAATGGGTCTGCGGCGTTCAAAATCGGGTCTTTCTGCATATAGTCACCTATATTCTCGCAACCTACATATATCTCCAAATCGCGTACCTTATGGCTAACCTGCGCATAGAACATAGGATAGGCAGGAGACAACTCCGAGCGGGTAATATCGCCATCGAGCGACGGACGACGCATTGGACCATTGTATTGAGCCGTAACATCAAATACCCAACGACGGAAAGGCGTAGCATATTGTATATTAAGCAATGTCTTATAACGGCTTGTCAGAGGGCGCTCAACCAAATGGCTTACACCGTCACGCATAAGGCTAACCTTTGCGTTGGTATAACGATATGTCGCAAAGATATCCAAACCCTTTGCGGCTGTCCATTGGAAATCGACCTGATAAGTGTCGGTAAACGAGCGGCCATCCGTATTATAGATATTTACAACACCCTCGCTGAACTCCTGGTCGGCCAAAACCGTATTGTATAGTTGTGTACGGAAATAGTCGAAACTCAACGTAGCATCGTCGTATCCGCCCAACTTAATATATTGTGTAATACTACCGCCCGCAGTAAGCGCCTTCTCGATATCGTCGTTAAGGTCTGTAACACCTATCGTACGACCTGTTGCCAACATCCAGATATTGTCGGTAAAGATATTTGCTCGGCGATAGCCCATACCAGCCGACGCACGCAATACCGTAGAGGGGGTAATATCCCACTTGATATGCGAACGAGGGGTAAGCGCAAAATACTCTTTAGGTTTATACGAAGCCGACGGCTTTGGCTCACTTGTAGCAACGCCACCGAAGTTAGAATTAGTCGCACCCATCCAATCGCCTCGCAAGCCTAACACCAACGAGAATTTCTCTTTGAGATTATAGGTATATTCGGCATACACACCCGGCTCAACATAGCGCATAGTGTTGATGGTATTGTAGTGGAAACGTTGAGGAGCACCGCCCGCAACAAGGCTACCCGCAACCACACTATTCATCATATCCTCGTTGCTGTTGGTAAGCGATGCTGACGCACCGAATATCATCGAAGAGCGTGTCGAAAAATAGTGAGCATACATAAAGTTAAACCACCAAGCGTGGTCGTAAGCATCTAAACGATTAAGACCAAAGTAGGCCTTCTCCTTGAAGTGGCTATAATCGGCTACAAAAGCGATATTCGAGCGCAACTCCTCATCCGACTCGGCATCATAAACCGACTTGCCGACAGGCGTACCGACCTTCAAATAGGCATTTACGTTGCTATTGTCCATATGCGAACCATAGATTGAGAGGCTCTGCTCCATCTCATCTCGCATAGACTTTTTATAGTCGTGCTGACCGCCCAAACGATTCTCATCGACATACTTCCAGCCCCAACGTATCTGCGTACCATCAACAGTTTGCCACAACCACTTATTGGCAATGTTTATCTGGTTAGCCTCGGGCAAATCACGGAAACCATCGTGATTGCGGTCGTGCGCCTGGGTATCCATAGAGCCGTGCGCCAAGATAACAGTCGAAAGGCGCTTATCAGCCGTCAAAGGAATAGCCGACGAAATATTTATCTCGGGTTTAAGTTCGCTATCGAAATAGAGATTTACAAACAAACGCTCCTCATCGGTAGGCTTACGATGCTCAAGATTAATCTGACCTGTAATAGCCTCGTGGCCCGCGGTTACCGATGACACACCCTTTGAAACCTGAATCGAATTGAGCCACATACCTGGTGTATAGTTCAATCCGTAAGGAGAACTCAAACCTCGCATCACGGGGCGATTCTCATCCAGCATCTGGGTATATGTACCCGTAAGACCGAGCATCTTGATTTGGCGCGCACCCGAAATAGCATCACTATAACCCACTGTTACCGAAGCCGAATTCTCGAAACTCTCGGCCAAATTACAGCAAGCCATCTTACACAAGCCTGCGAAAGAGATTGTCTCGCCCTTAAGGATTCCGTCACGCTTGACATAGTTACCCAAGCCACCCTCGACAACAACCTCCTCCAACTCTGTATCGGGCTTTAATTCAAAATCCAATTTCGTTTGCCCATCTGCAACCTTGACCGTATCGGCACGATAACCGACATAGGTGGCGACAAGTGTATCGTAACCCTTAACACGGTGAATACTGTAATCACCATCAACATTACTACTTACACCAACCGTCGTATTAAGCCAATAAATAGCCGCTCCCACCAAAGGTTCTTTATTGTCAGATGCAGTAATTACTCCACTAATAGACTGCGCCGATGCGACAACACCAACAAACGAAAAAACAGTTGCTAATAAAATATTTTTGATTTTCATCTTTATAATTTATTGATATAATTGAACATTTGCTTTGCGATGAGCCAATGTCACCGCAACTACTCGAAAACAATTACATCAATACAGGCGGAGCACGCAAACTGTCTCCGCATTTATGCGCTCCAAGAAGTGGAGGCAGAAGATATTTATTAAACGACGTATCACCCGTCACCGTCGCGTCAAACTCAACGTCGGCAAATGCATACGCAACAACAGCCCACAAGACTAAACTACGAGAGAGGGCATCTTCGTCAACGCTACGCGGCTGGGTGTAGAGTTTTATCTCGGTAGAGTGATTATGCAGACATTTGCACTTATCGGCACACAACGAGGGTTGACACCCCTGACAATTATCGTGTGTTTCGTGACACTCCTTATCACAATCGCAAGAATGAGTATGAGCAAAAGCACTATGCGCATCGGCTGAATGACTACACTCGCAACGACAAGTGAGCGACACAGCATCAGCCCCTACCGTTACCGAGAGGTAAAGGAGCATCATTACCAATGTCGCAAAAAATCTATACACTCGCCTACGCATCTGCATATTACATTTATAGTTAACACTCAATCAAGCCACACTCCTGCATACGCTTAACCCACGCTTGGGCATCAGACTCGGCTACCGATTCGGCTACATCGTAATTCTCGCACAAAACGCCGATAGCATCCGCTGTAGCAAAATCCTTACCCTCCAACTGATTCCACAAAAGCAATGCGCTATCGTTCAGGGTGATGATTTGAGTCATATCGGAATTACCGCGACCTTGTAGTATAACCACATTCTCACCTGCAATTTGACGCACTTTATATTCCGATTTGATTCTCACGCTATAAAAGTATTTAATTATTTCTGCGACAAATATACAAAAAAAATAACAAATCAGCAGTTTTTTACCTATTTTTGCGGAGTATGAACCAACTAAACCACAACGCACAAGACCACCTATTGGAGGTATTGAATAGACACTGGGGCTACAAGGAGTTTCGCCCTGGCCAGAAGGCTATTATCGATGCCGTCGTAAACCGACACGACACACTGGCTCTGATGCCAACGGGTGGAGGCAAGTCGCTGACGTATCAGGTGCCGACCCTGGCCACTGATGGTTTGTGCATTGTCATAACGCCACTCATCGCCCTGATGAAGGACCAGGTGGACCGCCTGCGACAGATGGGTATAGCCGCCACAGCCATACATTCGGGAATGTCGTATTCGCAGATTGATATAGCGTTGGACAACTGCGTATATGGCGATATGAAATTTTTGTATATCGCACCCGAAAGATTAGCGACAGAGGCCTTCAGGATGAGGGTGCAACGTATGAACGTTACGCTTTTGGCCGTCGACGAGGCACACTGCATATCGCAATGGGGCTATGATTTTCGTCCATCATATCTTCGCATAAAAGAGGTAAGAAAACTACTGCCCGATGTCCCAATATTAGCCCTCACGGCATCGGCTACACAGATGGTTGCCGAGGATATTATGCGACAACTCGACTTCGATAAACCCCACATCATAAGAAGTAGTTTTGCCCGCCCTAACCTTTCGTTTGCAGTACGACACACCGATGACAAGAACGAACAACTATTCCGAGTCATAAATAATGTAGAGGGCTCGGGCATTGTCTATATGCGTTCACGCGAAGGTTGTGAACAGTTGGCCGAAGTACTGCAACAACAAGGCATTTCTGCATCATACTATCACGCTGGACTACCTCACACGGAACGCTCCTTACGACAAGAGGAGTGGACATCGGGAAAGGTACGCATTATGGTTGCAACTAACGCATTCGGAATGGGAATAGACAAAGCCGATGTAAGATTTGTTGTACACTACTCGATGTGCGACTCTTTGGAAAACTATTACCAAGAGGCTGGCCGCGCGGGGCGTGATGGCAAACGAAGTTATGCTGTGCTTTTGGTCGCTTCGGACGACAATCAGAAGATTGTAAAACACTTCGAAGCGGAGTTCCCGCCACTTGACGATATAAAGAGCATATACGAAAAAATATGTAACTATTTGCAAGTCCCCATCGGTGATGGATTGTACTCGTCGTTTATCTTTAACATCCACGAATTTTGTGTTAGAGAGCACATTTTTGGTGGCAAGGTGAGGGCCGCGCTAAAATTATTACAACAGAATGGATATATGACTCTAACCGAAGAGTTAGAAAATCCTGCAAAAATACTCTTTTGCGTCAGCCGCGACGACTTGTACAAAATACGCATAGACCGCCAAGATTTAGACCATATTATTCGTACTATTCTGCGAATGTACAATGGCATATTCACCGAATTTAGGTCAATAAACGAGCAAGATATTGCAGCGACAAGTGGTTACACCGTCGAGAAGGTTAAGGAGTTGTTGAAGAGGATGTGGCAGATGAGAATCATCCGCTACATCCCATCAAACACCTCGCCGATGATATTCTTTGACGAGGAGCGATTACCGACAAAAGATATATACATCTCGCCCGATACATATCTTCACCGTAAGCGACTAATAAGCGAACGATTCGAGAATATGATTATATATGCGTCGAATCAGGAGGAGTGTCGTAGCGTTATCATACAACGCTATTTTGGCGATACGGATGCACAGCCCTGCGGAATATGCGACATATGTCTAGCAAAACGCAAACGACTAAAAGAGAGTCCGAAGCAGTTATTTGACAAAATTATAGACGCTCTGCGCAAAGAGCCTCTTTCGGCCCGCGAAATAGCACGTCTGGAGAAAGCCGACCCGCAATTAGTGGCCAAGGCTATCGATATATTGAAGTCCGAAAATAAAATATCTGCCACGAGTGACGGAAAACTGACAATAATTGAGTAACTTTGTAGTTTGAATAATTGGGAGTATGGTATTTCAGGCAACTATAAGCAATGAGCAGACCTCGGCATTAGACTCGGCACACTTCGATGGCGAGATTATTGTCGTGGAGCGTGACGAGCAGATACAAGATGTTTGTCGCGATTTGTCGGCTCAAAAAATTATAGGCTTCGATACCGAAACACGCCCCTCGTTCAAGGCTGGTATTACCAACAAAGTTGCTCTATTACAACTATCAACGCGCAAGCGATGCTACTTGATTCGTCTTTGCCGTATGAAGTTACACAACTCGATACTGAAGATTTTGAGCAACCCCAACATCATTAAAATCGGAGCAGATGTTGCTGGCGACATACGTTCGTTACACGCCTTACGACACTTCAACGAAAGTGGATTTGTGGACCTGCAGCAGATAGCGGGTCGTTGGGGCATCGAAGAGAAGAGTCTGCGTAAATTGTCGGCTATTGTTTTGGGCCAAAGAGTATCGAAAGCGCAACGCTTGAGCAATTGGGAGGCGGGAAAACTAACTCCGCAGCAGCAGATGTATGCAGCGACAGATGCGTGGGTTTGCATAAAGATATACGACAAATTGATGGCGACCGAGCCCGTATCGCAGGATGTAGAGATTAAGACTATATCGGCTCAACCTCCAATCAAAACCAAGCCCGCAAAAACCGCAAACAACACAAAGAAAGAGACAGATACTACTAAAAAGGAGACCTCAAAAAGCGAATATAGAGGAAAACCAAAACGTAGATTCAGACATAAACGAGAAGACAAACCGAATATTAGCAATAAGATATGATAAAAGCACAAATATATCTTCGTCGCGGCAAAGAGGAGTCGTTGTTGCGTCGCCACCCCTGGATATTTTCGGGTGCCATCGAGCGCATAAAGTGTAGCGGAGAGGAGATTAAGGAGGGAGAGATAGTCGATGTTTTCACCAAACAAGGCGACTTTATTGCTCGCGGCCACTACCAGATTGGCTCAATCGCCGTTAGAGTTTTGACTTTCGAGCAAGAGGAGATAAACCAAGAGTGGTGGAATAAGAAGATAGCCGTAGCCTACGATGTACGTCGCACGTTGAATCTTACCGACAACGAGCATACTACCTGCTACCGTTTGATTCACGGCGAGGGCGATTCTCTGCCAGGATTGGTTGTTGATATTTATGACAAGACTGCCGTCGTACAGTGTCATTCGGTGGGTATGTATCTATCGCGTATGGCTATTGCCGAGGCTCTGCGCAACACTTACGGAGATAAACTAACCGCAATATACGACAAGAGTTCTCAAACCGTTCCTTTCAAGGCTGGGCTAAATGCCGTAGATGGTTACATCTGGGGACACTCGGAGCAAAAATCGCACGTCGTATTGGAGAACGGACAAAAATTTATGGTCAATTGGGAGGAGGGACAGAAGACAGGTTTCTTCCTCGACCAGCGCTACAACCGTGAATTGGTAAAACATTATTCAAAGGGCCGTACCGTACTCAACACGTTCTGCTATACGGGTGGATTTTCGGTTTATGCCGCAGCAGGTGGCGCTGTGGAAGTATGCTCGGTAGATGCTTCGGAGCGAGCCGTAAAGTTGGCCGACGAGAATATGCGTCTGAACTTCGGCGATTCGATTCCTCACGAGGCAGTAGCAGCTGATGCGGTAGAGTACATCAAGCAGATTGGCAACAAATATGATTTAATTATCCTCGACCCTCCCGCATTTGCCAAGCATCACAAGGTCTTGGGCAATGCTATGCAGGGTTATAAGCGAATAAACGCAAGAGCCTTATCGCAAATCAAGAGTGGCGGAATATTGTTTACATTCTCGTGCTCACAGGCCGTAAGCAAGGAGTTGTTCCGCACAACTGTATTTTCGGCAGCAGCCATTGCTGGTCGCAAAGTGCGCATCCTGCATCAACTGACGCAACCTGCCGACCACCCCATCAACATCTATCACCCCGAAGGCGAATATTTGAAGGGTTTGGTATTGTATGTAGAGTAAAAGGGAGTATAAGTTCAAGAATAAAATAGTGGCTATCGTGCAATATTATGCAAAATAGCCACTATTATTATATAAATGTATAAACAAAAGCCCCAAACCTGACGGTTCGGGGCTTTCTGTATATGAATATTAATCAAATTAATACTCCAACTTTGCCAAACGCTGGTAAGAGTTGTAACGCCACTTTGCGTTCTCCTCGGCAGCCTGGAACAACTCCTCAGCCTCTGCAGGGAATGACTTCTGGAGCGAAGTATAACGCACCTCCTTCATCAAGAAGTCACGGAACTTCGACCAATCGGGCTCCTTTGAATCCATAACGAAAGGATTCTTACCCTGCTCCTCCAACTGAGGATTGTAGTGCCACAAGTGCCAGTAACCACACTCAACTGCCTGCTTACCTACAGTCTGTGTGCGAGTCATACCGCCCTTGATACCGTGATTGATACAAGGTGCGTAAGCGATTACGAGTGATGGACCAGGATATGCCTCAGCCTCCTTCAATACATTAAGAAGTTGGTTCTGCGAAGCACCGATAGATACCTGTGCAACATATACATAGCCGTAAGTCATAGCGATAGCACCCAAATCCTTCTTGCGGATACGCTTACCGCTTGATGCGAACTTGGCAACTGCACCTACGGGAGTAGATTTTGATGACTGGCCACCAGTATTAGAGTAAACCTCGGTATCAACAACCAAGATATTAACATCCATACCTGATGCCAAAACGTGGTCTACACCACCGAAGCCGATATCGTAGCCCCAACCGTCACCACCGATAATCCACTGTGACTTCTTAACGAGCCAATCCTTCATCTCGAGAATCTTCTTGCAAGCATCGCAACCACAAGCCTCCATCATAGGCACAAGACGCTCCGATACCTCGGCAGACTTCGCTGATGAGCCACGATTCTCAATCCACTCCTTCATAGTAGCCTTCAACTCGTCAGAGCACTTCTCGCACTCGGCGATAGCCTTCTCCATATATGCCTGTACACGGTCACGCAACTTCTCAACACCTACGTGCATACCCAAACCGAACTCGGCATTATCCTCGAAGAGTGAGTTAGCCCAAGCGGGACCCTGACCCTTATCATTTGTACAGTAAGGAGTAGAAGGTGCTGAACCAGAGTAGATAGATGTACAACCTGTAGCATTAGCAACCATCATCTTATCACCGAATAGCTGTGTGATAGTCTTAATATAAGGAGTCTCACCACAACCTGCACAAGCGCCCGAGAACTCGAACAAAGGCTGTGCAAACTGCGAGTTCTTAACTGTCTTTGTCTTATCTACAACCTGCTTGTAACCTACATTCTTGATTACTACATTCCAATTCTCGGCCTCTGCCATCTGTGACTCAAGCGGCTTCATAACCAAAGCCTTGGTCTTTGAAGGACATACATCAACACAGTTGCCGCAACCTGTACAATCCAACGGAGATACCTGGATACGGAACTTATAAGTCTTGGTCTCACCCAAGCCCTGCTTCCAAGCCAAACCACTTGCAGCAGCCTCCTCCTCTGTTGCGAGGAACGGACGGATAGCGGCGTGAGGACAAACATAAGAACACTGGTTACACTGGATACAGTTATCTACATTCCACTCGGGAACATTAACTGCGATACCACGCTTCTCGTAAGCGGCAGTACCATTATCCCAAGTACCATCCTCACGGCCATTGAAAGCCGATACGGGCAGGTCATCACCCTTCAATGCGTTGATGGGGTCAACAACATTGCGAACAAACTCGGGACGTGACATATCTACTACAGCGGCAGCAGCCTTAACCTCGATTGATGCCCACTCTGCTGGAACCTCAACCTTCTCAACTGCATTACCACCTGCATCAACAGCAGCGTAGTTCATATTTACGATATCCTCACCCTTCTTGCCGTAAGACTTCAAGATAGCCTTCTTCATCTCCTCAACAGCCTTCTCGAAAGGAATCACGTTTGCAATCTTAAAGAATGCAGACTGCATAATAGTGTTGGTACGGTTACCCAAGCCCAACTCTGATGCAATCTTTGTAGCGTTGATAACGTAGAAGTTGATGTTATTCTTTGCCAAATATACCTTCATATGGTCGGGCAAAGTAGCGCAAGTAGTAGCAGCATCGTGAACAGAGTTCAAAAGGAATGAGCCACCCTTCTACAAGCCCTTCAATACATCATACTTATCAACATACGATGGAACGTGGCAAGCCACGAAATCGGGAGTTGTAACCAAATAAGGTGAACGAATCGGGCTGTCGCCGAAACGCAAGTGTGATGAAGTGTAACCACCCGACTTCTTTGAGTCGTATGAGAAATATGCCTGGCAATACTTATCAGTTGAGCCACCGATAATCTTAATAGAGTTCTTATTAGCACCTACAGTACCATCAGCACCCAAACCGAAGAACAAAGCCTCGAAAGTACCAGCCTTTGCCAATGCAACCTCCTCGCCTACGGGCAATGAGAGATTAGTAACGTCATCGTTGATACCTACAGTGAAGTGATTCTTGGGCTCTGCTGCGAACAAGTTCTCAACAACTGCCAAAATCTGAGCAGGAGTTGTATCCTTTGATGAAAGGCCATAACGACCACCGATTACCAAAGGCTGATTCTCCTTGCCGTAGAACATATCCTTTACGTCAAGATACAAGGGCTCGCCATTTGCTCCGGGCTCCTTTGTGCGGTCCAAAACGCATACACGCTTTACTGTAGCAGGAACAGCATGGAAGAAATACTTCTCTGAGAAGGGACGATAGAGGTGAACAGTGATAAGACCAACCTTCTTGCCCTGAGTTGCCAAATAGTCGATAGTCTCCTTGATAGTCTCTGTTACAGAGCCCATAGCAACGATAACGTTCTCGGCATCCTCTGCACCATAGTATGTAAAAGGCTTGTAACAACGGCCTGTAATCTCCGAAATCTTAGCCATAGTCTCGGCTACCATATCGGGAACTGCGTTGTAGAACTTATTTGAAGCCTCACGAGTCTGGAAATAAATATCGGGGTTCTGTGCTGTACCACGAGTTACGGGGTGTGCAGGATTCAATGCAGCCGCACGGAATGCCTTCAAAGCATCACGGTCGAGCAAAGATGTCAACGAAGCGTCGTCGATAATCTCAACCTTCTGAATCTCGTGTGATGTACGGAAACCGTCGAAGAAGTGCAAGAAAGGAACGCGAGCCTTCAATGCCACGATGTGCGCAACACCCGCCAAATCCATAACCTCCTGAACAGACGATGTAGCCAACATAGCAAAACCTGTCTGGCGTGTAGCCATTACATCCTGGTGGTCACCAAAGATTGACAATGACTGTGCCGCCAAAGCACGAGCCGAAACGTGGAATACACCAGGGAGCAACTCACCAGCAATCTTGTACATATTAGGAATCATCAACAACAAGCCCTGTGATGCTGTAAACGTAGAGGTCAATGCACCACTCTGCAATGAGCCGTGAACGGCACCAGCCGCACCAGCCTCTGACTGCATCTCTACGACCTTGACAGTCTCGCCAAACATATTCTTCTGACCCTGTGCTGCCCACTCGTCAACATACTCGGCCATCGTTGATGATGGAGTGATGGGATAGATAGCAGCCACCTCTGAAAATTTGTAGGCGATATGCGCTGCTGCGTAGTTACCATCACAAGTGATAAATTTCTTTTCTGACATAGTGAAAGTAATTTTATTTATGAATTTTTATGTTAATTTTCTGTCATAGGAGATATTTTCTCCGCAAATCTTGGCAAAGTTATAAATTTCTCGCAAAAATTCATAGTTTTTTCAGTGTTAATATTTTAACAAATATTAGCCGTTACAAACACTCGCATTTGACCCGACAAAAGCATTTTATTGCAACAAAAAATCCTCTCTTTTATAAAAAATCAATATTTTTGCACCTGCGACTAATTTAATCCGCAGAAAACAAGGTTATGATTACTTATAAGAAAACCACTTTAGCGAATGGTCTATCGGTCATTGCTAACCGCGACAAAACATCGCGTATGGCCGCTGTCAATATTCTCTATAAAGTAGGAGCCCGCAACGAAAATCCTAATCGCACGGGGCTGGCCCACCTGTTTGAGCATCTGATGTTTCGCGGTACGCATCAGATACCCGATTTCGACACGCCCGTACAGATGGCTTGCGGCGAAAACAACGCTTTTACCAACAACGATTATACCGATTTTTACATCACATTACCAATTGCCAACCTCGAGACTGCTCTTTGGTTGGAGAGTGACCGTATGACGGGGCTTAACCTGAGTGACGAGGCGTGTCGAATCGAAAAAAAGGTTGTAATCGAAGAGTTTCGTCAGCGCTACCTGAATCAACCTTACGGGGATGCAAATATGCTACTTCGCGCATTAGCCTACAAGCAGCACCCCTATCGTTGGGCAACCATCGGCCTTACGCCCGAGCATATCGAGCAGGCATCGTTAGAGGAGATTCACAATTTCTATCGTACATTCTACCATCCTTCAAATGCCATACTATCATTTTCGGGAGATATGGCCGAAGAGGCGTTTTTTGCATTAGCAGAAAAATGGTTTGGAGGCATCGAGGACCACAAGCACGACATCCCGCAAATCCCCGCCGAGCCCACGCAAAATGAGGCTCGCCGACAAATCGTGGAACGAGACGTACCCGCCACAACCATAACCATAGCCTTCAAGATGGGTAATCGTCTTTCGCGCGATTTCTTCCTGGGTGATATTACATCCGACATATTAGCAGGCGGTGATTCGGCGCGACTATATGAGCATCTAATCAAGAACAAACGACTGTTTGCATCGGTAAATGCGTATATCACAGGTGACGTAGATTGCGGACTATTCATCTTTACGGGGCAGTTGCTACCAACGACATCCGAGGAGGAGGCCGAGCAGGCATTTTGGAGCGAAATCGCCGACCTACAACAAAGCAACATATCTGCTTACGAATTGGAAAAAGTCAAAAACAAGTTCGAGGCAAACACGCTATTCGGAGAGTTGAACGTGATGAATAAAGCAATGAATCTGGGATATTACGAGATGATTGGGGATTTGCCTCTCATAAACCGCGAAGTAGAGATTTATCGCTCACTCTCGGCTGACGATATTGCAGATTTCGCGACTCGCGTATTCCGCCAGGAGAACTCTTCAACATTAATTTATCGCGCAAAGAGATGAAACAGCCACCACTCACAACCCCATCGAGCATAGATATCCCTGTAGCCGTATGCCACGAGGCAACCAATGGCACAAAAATATATGCTATAAACTGCCCCGAATATGAGGTAGTTCGCTTATCGTTTGTATTCCACGCAGGAACAATAACACAACTCCACCCCTTTACAGCATCGGCAACTGCTAATATGTTGGCCGAAGGTACAGCCGCCCTTTCGTCACAACAAATAGCCGAGCGATTGGATTATTTCGGGTCGTACTTCGACATAAATATAGACCGCGACTATTCATACATCACGTTTTGTTCGCTCTCTAAATTCTTTATGCAGACAGCCGAGGTGATTGAACAAGTCATACTCCACCCCACTTTTCCAGCCGAGGAAGTTGCAACATACGCTGCCAAGCGCAAACAACAACTCGCCATCGAACGCCGCAAGGTAGAGACCATTGCCCGCGAGAAATTTGCAAATGCCATATTCGGGAAAAATCATCCATACGGAGTTTCATATAGCGAGGAGGCTTACGACGCTCTATCGCGAGAAAACATCAAAGAGCATTACAACCGATGCTACACGGCCGAAAATTGCATAGTCGTATGCAGCGGCAACATAAACCCCGAGGTATTGGCTCGCATAGAATCCATAGCATCGGAACTCCATTCCGCAAGCAATACTCAAACCATTTCATTGCCCGAATTTGAGACCATCCACGATGTACGTCACCAGCACGATGGAGCCGTTCAGTCCTCTATTCGTATGGGCCGACTGCTATTCCCTCGCACACACGAGGATTTTATTCCTATGCAGGTGCTCTCAACGGTTTTGGGCGGATATTTTGGCTCGCGACTGATGCAAAACTTGCGCGAGCAACACGGATACACCTACGGAGCATTTTGTGCAATGGTCAATTTCCAGCATACGGGTTACCTCGCACTCGCCACACAAGTCGGTACAGAGGTGACAGAGGATGCTTTGCAACAAATCGCATTAGAGATAGAACGACTACAAAACGACAAAGTATCGGAGCAAGAGTTGGCTTTGGTGAAGAATATTATGGCCGGCGAGATGATGCGTATTTTAGATGGCCCATTTGGCATTGCCGACGTTACGACCGAAAACATTTTGTGCGGATTCGACAATTCACATATTCAGTACAATCTGGAACGCATACGCTCAACAACGCCCGAAGAGTTGCGCGATTTGGCACAACGCTATCTCGCCGCAAAAGATTTAGTAAAAGTTGTCGTGGGAGATTTTAGTTAAGTTGACATTATTACATATTTACGGGGTGGCAGAACAATCTACCACCCCGTAACTTTTTAGGTGCTTACATACAAAATTACACTACTATTAAGGCGTTCTATAATTACCTATTTTCATATCGCCCGAACGCAACGCAGCCTCCACGAGAGCCTTATTAAAAGATTTTATTCCTTACGTTTTACGATAATATGAGATGACACTCTGCGCTGACCATAATGGTCATAACGTCTGTTATCTGTTGGATAATTTATGACATCGGTAAGGGATTCGCCACTACCTTTGATATACATTGTCGTAGAGCCTCCTCCGTCCATATTAAGGGCGTGACGAGGATTGAAATATTCCACCAAAAACTCGGTGACCTCCTTTGCACTCATACCCGCACTATTCTTTGAACGGCCATCAATAGTTATGAGCAGCAATCTGTTAGAACGAGATATTGCCACGACGGTTCGAGGGTGACGTACGCTCTGATGACGACGATAATCCTCCGAAGGCAATTTACTAATGTCAGTATTCGATAAATCTCCCACAAAAGTAGCGCCTACCTGTTTATAGTTGTCAATCAGCATAGGCGATGATGAGAGTATATTCGGCATCTTATTCTTGGCATACGACGATTTGTCACCATAGCCAATCTCTATCTTTTTACCATCGTAGGCAACTGCTCCCTCGTGCTTCCAATAGCGCAGATGGTCGGCGGGCAAAGTTATTTCCGAGAAGACCTTACCGTCTACTTTTACATACGATGCATCCCATTCGTAGGTGCCATTGATAGCCACCACGGCATCGCGTTTTACGGCCACACTCGATAGAGAATCCAACTTATCAAGTGCCACAAACTCCAATTCGTAATCCTTGCAATTGAGGTCTAATGATAGGACATTAACAAATTGTTGTGCGCCAAATTTCTCGCCACGGAAACTATACCACACAAGTTTATCGCCATCGAGTTGAGTTATAGTCCAACCCGTATCACCGCTCTTTGGCGCACGCTCCTTGCGAGAGGCTGCCTCGGCCTCTACTCCGAACGCAAATACACCAATAAGCAGAAAAACAATTATCCGCTTCATCGTATTCTATTAGATTGATATTTTACAGATTTTCGGCTACCCAATTTGTAAGTTCTACGAAATCGGCAACCGACAACTTCTCGGCTCGCTCGGTAAAGAAGCGATGCTCCGCACCACCAAAATCACCAAACACCGAACGCAACGAATTTCGTAACATCTTACGGCGCTGACCGAACGAAGCCTTAACGACCTTAACAAAAAGCACTTCATCGCAACCCAACGTCTTGGTTGCATTGCGCTTGAGGCGTATTACGGCCGACTTTACCTTTGGTGGCGGATTAAAGACCTTCTCGCCAACAGTAAATAGATATTCTATATCGTACCACGCCTGTAACAGTACACTCAATATGCCATACTCGCGCGACCCTGGCGGCTCGGCAATACGCACTGCAACCTCACGCTGAATCATACCGACACACTCGGGAACGATATCACGATTTTCGATTATCTTGAAGAATATCTGCGAAGATATATTGTAGGGGAAATTTCCAATAACCTTAACCTCCTCTCCGAACTTCTCACGCAAATCCATCTTCAGGAAGTCACCCTCAATCAGCCTCGGAGCAAAATCGGGGTAATGTTCGTGGAGATACTCCACACTCTCGCTATCTATCTCTGCGCCATAGGTCACCACATCGTCACGCTGCAACAAGAACTGCGTAAGTACCCCCATACCGCAACCGACCTCCAGCACCTTAACTGGCGCATCGGTATCTCCGCCCGAAAGCGAATAACATATTTTACGAGCGATATTCAGGTCGGTCAAGAAGTGCTGACCCAATGCTTTCTTTGCTCTAACTTGATTCATAAAATGATAACTCGACGCAAGAATTTAGACCACAAATATTAATTACCCACCTCGCAAAGGAACTTGATGCGCACCAGACGAATCTCCTCCTCGCTATAATCAGAGCCCAACTCCTCGATAGCCTCCTCGAGAGAGTCGCTCTCGGCATCCTCCTTGAAATAGAGGTATATATCCTCAATCTTATCATCATCCATATAACTATTGAGGAAATATGATATATCGAGTTTTGTTCCAGAATTTACGATACCCTCTATTTCTGTAAGCAACTCATCAAAATCGAGATTCTTGGCACGCGCTATATCCTCGAAATCCATCTTGCGGTCGATAGATTGGATAATAAATATCTTATTTCCAGCCTTATTTGCTACCGACTTCACGACCATATCCTGCGGACGCACAATATCCTTCTCCTCGACATAGGCCTTGATGAGTTTTATAAACTCCTCGCCAAACTTCTTGGCCTTACCTGCGCCTACGCCCGAGATATTCTGCATCTCCTCAATCGTTATGGGATAGTGTACCGACATATCCTCCAACGAGGGGTCTTGGAAAATTACGAATGGTGGCAAATCGTGCTTCTTGGCCACTTTCTTGCGCAAATCCTTCAGCATAGCGAACAACTCCTCATCGGCTGCTCCACCCTTACCAACCTGGGCTACTACATCATCTTCGCGCTCCTCTTCGTCGTAATTATGGTCACCCGTAATGGTCACAGGCTGGGGGTTCTTCAAGAATTCAAGGCCCTTTTCATTCACCGATATAAGGCCATAGTTCTCGATACTCTTATCTATCAAACCCATAATCAATCCGTGACGAATCACTGCGCCCCAGAACTTGGCATCGTGCTCATCGCCCTCGCCAAAGAGTGGCAACTTATTATGTCCATAACTCTTAATCTGCGCCGTAGTCTTACCCGTCAGGACAGCCTCCAGATGGTCGGTCTTGAACTTATCGCCAATAGCCTGCAATGTTCGCAATACGAGTTTCATCTCCTCACGAGCATCAATTTTCGGCTTGGGATTTACGCAATTATCGCAGCAACCACAATTTCCTTCAGTATATTCCTCGCCAAAGTAGTGCAACAATGTCTTACGACGGCACATCGAACTCTCGGCATAAGAGACAGTCTCCAACAAGAGCAATTTACCGATTTCCTGCTCGGCAAGTGGTTTGCCCTGCATAAACTTCTCCAATTTCTGAATATCCTTATAACTATAAAAGGTAAGGCAATGTCCCTCGCCACCATCGCGACCCGCACGGCCTGTCTCCTGATAATAGCCCTCCAATGACTTGGGAATATCGTAATGGATAACATAGCGCACATCGGGTTTATCGATACCCATACCGAAAGCGATAGTCGCAACAATCACATCGACCCTCTCCATCAAGAAGGCATCTTGATTATTGGCTCGCGTTTGAGCATCCATACCGGCGTGATAAGCCAAAGCCTTAATGCCGTTGGCCATCAACAATTCGGCCAACTCCTCAACCTTTTTACGGCTCAAACAATAGATGATTCCGCTCTTGCCAGCGCGCTGCTTGATAAATCGGATTATATCGTGTTCGGCATTATGCTTTGGACGAATCTCATAGAAAAGATTTGAACGATTGAACGACGACTTAAACACTACGGCATCACTCATACCCAAATTTTTTTGGATATCCATCTGCACTTTTGGTGTAGCGGTTGCTGTAAGGGCTATCAACGGGGCTTGGCCAATATCATTAATAATAGGACGGATACGGCGATACTCTGGACGGAAATCGTGACCCCACTCCGAAATACAATGCGCTTCATCGATAGCATAGAACGAAATCTTAATCTTACGCAGGAATGCAACATTATCCTCTTTGGTCAACGATTCTGGCGCAAAATAGAGCAACTTGGTCTTACCATCCAGCACATCTTGACGCACTTGATTGATAGCCGCCTTATTGAGCGACGAGTTCAAGAAGTGAGCGATACCCGATTCGGTAGAGAACGTACGCATAGCATCGACCTGATTCTTCATCAAGGCGATAAGTGGAGAGATGATGATGGCAACACCATCCATCAACAGCGCAGGCAACTGATAGCAAAGTGATTTTCCTCCACCCGTCGGCATCAATACAAAGGTATCTCGCCCTCCGAGTAGATTACGTATAACAGCCTCTTGATTTCCCTTGAATGAGGTAAAACCAAAATACTCCTTTAATTTTTCGTGCAAAATCGTCTGTTCCTGCTCCATCGTTCAACCAAAATAACTGTGCAACACGAGTCGCAAACTTCTTAAAAAGTGAATTTTCATTCAAAGATAAAACTTTTTTTGGAAAAAATGATAACTTTGTAAAAAATTTCATCGATTATGCGTCTATACACGAGCGAACTTGTTAAGAAATATAAATCTCGTACGGTGGTAAATCACGTTACTATCGACGTTAAGCAGGGAGAGATTGTTGGTTTGTTGGGACCCAATGGTGCCGGCAAGACCACTACCTTTTATATGATAGTAGGCCTCATCAAGCCCAACGAGGGCCAAATCTTTTTGGAGAATGACGAGGGTGTGGTTACCGAACTAACCAAAGAGCCTGTATATCGACGCGCACAGATGGGTGTCGGTTACTTGGCGCAAGAGGCTTCGGTATTTCGTCGTTTGAGTGTAGAGGATAACATCAAGGCGGTGTTGGAGATGACCGACTACAGTAAGGAGTATCAACGCGAGCGAGTAGAGTCGCTCATCGAGGAGTTCCGTTTGCAGAAAGTACGCAAGAGTTTGGGTATCCAACTTTCGGGTGGTGAGCGTCGTCGTACAGAGATTGCTCGCGCTGTGGCCATCAACCCTGCATTTATTCTGCTCGATGAGCCGTTTGCGGGTGTGGACCCCATTGCCGTAGAGGATATTCAGAGCATCGTTGCCACTCTCAAAAACAAAAATATCGGAGTCATAATCACCGACCACAATGTCGATGAGACTTTGGCCATTACCGACCGCACATATCTGCTTTACGAAGGTAAGATTCTAAAGACAGGTAGCGCCGAGGATTTGGCCAACGACGAGATGGTGCGAAAAGTATATCTCGGCAAGAACTTCGTTCTGCGTCGTCCTCAATCTTTTACACCAATAGATTCGCAGGACGAGCAACAAGTAACAACGCCGACGAGCGAAGTTGCAGAAAATGAAACCACATTATAATTATATATGGATAAAACCGTCTCCTTGGGGAGTGTCAAAGGCACAATTACTCCACCGAGTTCTAAAAGTTATGCACAACGTGCCATAGCCCTATCCCTTTTAGCCGAGGGACGCACCGTACTGCGTAACATCGAATTTTGTAAAGACACTCGCTCGGCCTTGAAGTGCATCGAGGCATTGGGCGCAAAAGTTACATTCATTAACGAGCGCACTATCGCTATCGAAGGGGGCTTAAACCCCACATCCGACACGCTTTACGTCGGCGAATCAGGCTTGGCGACTCGTCTTTTCACCCCTATAGCATCACTATGCAAATCGCCCATCAATATTCAGGGTGAGGGTACACTACTCTACCGTCCGATGGATATGATGATTGAGCCACTACGCACATTGGGAGTTTCGGTGCGTGACGGTGGAGGATTCTTGCCAATCGAGGTGCAAGGCCCTATTCACGGAGGAGTGGTAAAGGTTGATGGTAGCATATCGTCGCAATTCATTACAGGATTGCTTTTGGCCCTACCTATGGCAGAAGAGGACACCACTCTATTCGTTGAGGATGCCGTATCTATACCTTATATTGATATGACAATAGATACAGCCCAACGCTTTGGAGTGGAGATTATGCACAACAAGGGCGACTACTCGGAGTTCTTTATCGAGGGTGGTCAAAAATATCAGGCAACCGACATAGCCATCGAGGGTGATTGGAGCGGAGCATCGACTATGCTTGTCGCGGGTGCTATAGCAGGAGAGGTTACTATCAACAATCTATCTACCCTATCACGTCAGGCCGACACAGCCATCTGCCACGCTCTGGAGCGAGCAGGTGCGGGTATCATAATTGAGCACGATGCCGTCACTGTCTCAAAGCGTGAACTACGAGCCTTTGAATTTGACGCTACAAACTCTCCCGACCTCTTCCCTGCATTGGTAGCATTGGCTGCCGCCGCCGAGGGTGAGAGCAGAATCATTGGCACATCACGTCTACGCCACAAAGAGAGTGACCGAGCAGAGACACTTTGCCAAGAGTATGAGAAGTTGGGTATCGAGATTGATATATCGGAGGATAACGTAATGAAGATTCGCGGTGGAGAGATTCAGCCCGCCGAGGTGTTCAGCCATAACGACCACCGTATAGCAATGTCTTTGGCAGCATCGGCTTTGCGTTGCAAGGGTGAGGTAAAGATTACGGCAGCCGAGTGCGTAGAGAAGAGTTATCCCGATTTTTTTGAGGATTTAGAATCTATAACAATGCGATAATATGAACTCTTGGGGACAAATATTCCGGGTAAGTATCTGGGGTGAATCACACGGACAACAGGTAGGTGTAAGCATCGACGGAGTGCCGTCGGGCATAGCATTGTGCGAGGAGGATTTTTCTAAAGATTTAGAGCGTCGCCGAGCAGGGGCTTTGGGTACTACACCCCGTAAGGAGAGCGATATACCACATATAGTCTCTGGCGTGTATAATGGTTTTACGACAGGCTCGCCGCTAACTATTGAGTTCGTGAACGAAAATACACAATCGGGGGATTACAGAAACTTGGTAGCCCATCCGCGCCCTTCACACGCTGATTTGGTGGCGCAACAGAAGTGGAACGGCTATAACGACCCTCGCGGAGGAGGTCACTTCTCTGGTCGCATAACATTAGGTATTGTGGCGGCAGGCGTTGTCGCAAAAAAGATATTGGGACAGGAGGCAAAGTTTTCTACCGAGATAGTCGAGATTGGCGGAGAGCAAGATAAAGCGAAGTTTGCCGAGATATTAGAGGCGGCCCGCACTGCACAAGATTCCGTAGGAGGTGTTGTAGAGTGTCGAGTAAACGGTATTTCAGCAGGATTAGGAGAGCCGTTCTTCGACTCTGCAGAGAGCCTGATTGCTCATCTATTATTCTCTGTACCTGCCGTAAAAGGCGTAGAGTTCGGCAAAGGATTCGATGCGGCGCGAATGAAAGGCTCGAAGCATAACGATGCGATTATCAACGAGCAAGGAACGACAGCGACAAATAACGCTGGTGGCATAGTGGGTGGCATTACCAACGGCAACGAGATTGTGGTAAGAGTAGCCATCAAACCCACCGCATCGATAGCACGAGAGCAAAGCACCTACAACTTCGAAAGCGGAAAGGTTGAGCCTCTAATTATCAAAGGTCGTCACGATGTTTGCATTGCTTTGCGTGCGGCGGTCGTTGTAGAATCAGCCATTGCTATCGCTTTGGCAGACTTAAAATTAAGAGCATAACAATGCGAGGCTCGCGCGCTGACATAATCAACTACCTATGCCAATGTATGGGGGATTTATATCCCGCAGAGGAGGCGCGACGTATTGCACGAATTGTAGCGGCACACAAGAGCGGCTCTTCGGAGATGAGGTTTATCATTGACCCCGATGAAGTTATCGAGATTGACGGCCTCGAACTTATAGGCAAAGAGTTAGCGGCTGGCAGACCCGTACAATATATTACCGAAGAGTGTGAGTTTTGTGGCAACACCTTTTCTGTTCGCGAGGGTGCTTTGATTCCTCGACCCGAAACTGAAGAGTTGGTAATGTGGGCGGCAGAGCAGGCAAAGAGTATTACGTCGCCACGCATAGCCGACATCTGCACAGGAAGTGGATGCATAGCCATTTCACTTGCAAAGTTACTTCCAAAAGCCACAATTACGGCTACGGATATATCGGACGATGCTATTGCATTGGCGCAAGAAAATGCAGAAAGGCTGGATGCAGATATAGCCGTAATCAAGGATGACGCATTGGGTGGTTTACAGGCTCTGCGAGGAGAGAAATATGATATAATTGTATCCAACCCGCCATACATCCCGTTATCAGAACGAGAGACGATGCACATCAACGTCACACACCACGAGCCGCACATTGCATTATTTGTCGATGATAGCGACCCGCTACTGTTTTATCGCAAGATAGCGCAAGCCGCAAAAGAGATATTAAACGACAGCGGATACTTGATGTTTGAGATACACTCTCCGCTCGCTGAGGAGTGTGCGCAAATGCTGAAAGATGAAGAGTATAGCGAGATAGAGATACGCAAAGATTTCTTTGGCAGAGATAGAATGATATGTTGCAAAAGACTCCAAAAATAAAACGCACTAAGACTGCCGATGAGGCACTCGCATCACTTATGCGCCTATGTGCACGAGCAGAGCGTTCGTCGGGGGATGCATTACGTCTGATGCAAAATTGGGGAGTCGCCAAAGAGGAGCAATACAGAGTCCTACAAAAGTTGCAGAGCGAGCGATTTATAGACGATAGGCGCTACGCAGAGGCATTTGTCAGAGATAAATGTAATTTAAGCGCGTGGGGGAGTTACAAGATACAATCAGCCCTAAAGCGTAAAGGTATCGCCAGCGATATTATAGCGGAGACCCTGGCGGCACTCAGCCCGACAGACAATAAAAAACGTCTGCAAGATAGACTACAAACCAAGATAAAACACATAAAATACGATACAGAGTATCAACTTAAAACAAAATTAATACGTTACGCTCTTTCACTCGGCTTTGAGATGGACGAAGTGATGGATTGCGTAAACGAAGTAATGAGAAATAACAACATAAAGGAATGCGACGACTAACATACATATTAATAGCAGTTTTTGCAATATTGGCATCGAGCGTAAGTTATGCTCAAAAATTATCAGCCGACTACTATACATATCCTCTGCGTGACGTGGCGGGATACTACTCGGCGAACTTCGCCGAGATGCGACCAAACCACTTCCATTCGGGTATTGATTTCAAGACCGATGGTGTCACAGGCAAATCGGTTGTTGCCGTTGCCGATGGCTACGTCAGTCGCGTATCACGCTCTCCATCGGGTTATGGATTGGCTCTTTATGTAAACCACCCCAATGGTACCACTTCGGTTTATGGTCACCTATCACGTTTCCGCAAAGATATAGAAGATTTTGTCTTTGCCGAGCGTCACCGCCGTAAGAGTAGCCGTGTGGACATAGAGTGCAAGCCAGACCAATTCATTGTAAAAAAGGGCGAGGAGATAGCCAAATCAGGAAATACAGGCTCATCTCAAGGTCCTCACCTCCATTATGAGTTACGCGAAACAGCATCACAAAAGACACTCAATATTATCGCCAACGGTATAATCAAGCCCAAAGATGATATTTCGCCTTATATGATGAAAGTACACTATGTCGAGATTGATACCATCCAAGGTGTTCCTTGCCGTAGCAAATTTGCAACATATACCGTAAACAAGGCCGACGACAACACCTATCGTACGGCGCAAAAAAGCCCTATTAAGGTGGGCCGCAAAGGTTATTTTATCCTGGAGGCTTCGGACCGCAAGAACGATTGTGCAAATACCTATGGCGTATATAACATCAAAGCGCAAATTGATGGAGAGACCTATTTCGAATATCGCAACGACGGTTTTCCATTCTCTTTGTCGCGATATTGCAATGCTGTTGCGTACTACCCTATTCAGCGTAATTCGCGTAACGAAGTTATGCTCATTGCATCGATGGAGGGTGGTACCGACTACTTCTATCCGACAGTTCGCAATAGAGGCGTCATAACCTGTAAGGCCGACCAAAAACGCGAGATTACATTTATCGCTACTGATGATTGCGGCAACTCTTCAACCCTCTCGTTTGAGATTGTGGGTAAGAGCGACGATGAGTGTTTCAAGGGCACTTTACCCGAAGGCACACATATAGTTCAGCACAACCATGACTTTGCTGCAAAAGTTGATGATACGTTCAGTGTAGTTATCCCTAAAGGCTCGTTATACGAATCTATCGCTTTGGATATGCATCGCTCGGAAGTGAAGCCATTTCATCCCGACTCAACGGTACGCATACTCTCGGCGGCTTACACAATACACTCTAATCAAACGCCTCTGCAGACAAGCATTGGTTTGATATTCTCGACACCCGTAGAGAAGGAATTGCAGCCTTATGTCGTAATGGCATCTGTTGGCAGTAACGGACGTATCTATTGTGATGGTGGCACATACCGCCACAACCGTTTAACAGGTCGCACCACATCATTCGGCACATATTGCCTCGCAACAGACACCACTCCCCCAACAATACGCCCCGCGTTTGACAATGGCGCAGACTTCAGCAAACGTGACTATATATCATTCCGATTGTCGGACAATTTTTCGGGTGTATCATCCTACGCCGTAACTATTGACGGCGAGTGGGTTCCCGTCGAATATTCGGGAGGACGCATTACCGTAAATCTTCGAGAAGAGGGCATTAAGGGCGGCAAGAGCCACAAAGTGAAAGTCACATTGCGTGACGGTTGCGGTAACCGCACTCAATGGGAGGGAACATTCATAAGATAACTTAAAACTTTATATAATGAAAAAACTATTTCTTACTCTAATTTCAATCGCATCGGTAGCCATCGCTGTGGCTCAAAAGAGCGATTTCTCACCTGTTGATTATGTAAATCCTTTGATTGGTACTCAATCGACATTCGATTTCTCGACAGGTAACACCTATCCCGCCATAGCACGCCCGTGGGGTATGAATTTCTGGACTCCACAGACAGGCAAAATGGGTAACGGTTGGACATATTCTTATACAGAGAAGAAGATTTGCGGTTTCAAGCAAACACACCAACCCAGCCCCTGGATTAACGACTATGGTCAGTTCTCGATTATGCCCGTAGTAGGTGCACCAGAGTTTGATGCCGAGAAACGTGCGAGTTGGTTTGGCCACAAAGGCGAGGTAGTAAAGGCATACTACTACAAGGTATATCTTGCCGAGTATGACGTCGTTACGGAGTTTTCACCAACTGACCGCGCTGCGATATTCCGCTTCACGTTCCCCGAGTCGAAAGATTCTCACATCGTTGTAGATGCTTTCGACAAAGGCTCTTACATCAAGATTGACAAGGCTAACAACCGCATCATTGGCTACACGACTCGCAACTCGGGTGGCGTTGCTAGCAACTTCAAGAACTATTTTGTTGTAGAGTTCGATAAGCCTTTCGAGTATGTAAGCACTTTTGTGAATGGCAAACTTGAGAAGGATGCGACAGAGCAGCAGGAGAATCACGTTGGTGCTGTTATCGGCTTCGCCACAAAGCAGGGGGAGCAGGTTAATGCCCGCGTAGCATCATCATTCATAAGCCACGAGCAGGCCGCAATCAACCTCAAGGAGTTGGGTGATGACTCTTTGGAGGAGGTCACAGAGAAGGGCCGCAAGGCGTGGAACGATGTATTGAGCCGTATAGAGGTCGAGGGTGGTAACTTAGACCAATATCGCACATTCTATTCGTGTCTATATCGTGCTACGTTATTCCCACAGAAACACCACGAGATTAACGCCGATGGCGAGGTTGTTCACTACAGTCCTCACAATGGCAAGATTGAGAAGGGTTATTTCTACACAGGAACAGGATTCTGGGATACATTCCGTAGCCTATTCCCATTGCTTAATATGTTGTATCCCTCGGAGAACAAGAAGATGCAGGAGGGCTTTGTTAATGTCTATCGCGAGAGTGGTTTCTTCCCCGAGTGGTCAAGCCCCGGCCACAGAGGTTGTATGATTGGCAACAACTCTGCATCGGTTTTGGCAGACGCCTACCTAAAGGGAGTTAAGGTTGATGATACAGAGACTATGTTTGAGGGTATTTTGCACGGCACGAAGAACGTACACCCCAACGTATCTTCATCGGGTCGTCTTGGTCACGAATACTACAACACGTTGGGTTATGTACCTTATGACGTTAAAATCAATGAAAATACAGCCCGCACCTTGGAGTATGCATACAACGATTGGTGTATCTACCGCCTGGCTAAAGAGTTGAAGCGTCCGCAGGAGGAGATTGACCTCTTTGCAAAGCGCGCGATGAACTATCGCAACGTATTTGACAAGGAGACCAACCTAATGCGTGGCCGCAACAAGGATGGCAAGTTTATGGCGCCTTTCTCACCACTAAAGTGGGGTGATGCATTTACCGAGGGTAACAGTTGGCACTACACTTGGTCGGTATTCCACGACCCGCAGGGACTCATCGACCTTATGGGAGGCGACAAAGTATTTGTCGAGATGCTTGATTCGGTATTTACCGTACCACCTCACTTCGACGACAGTTACTACGGCTTCCCCATCCACGAAATCCGCGAGATGACGGTAATGAATATGGGTAACTATGCTCACGGCAACCAGCCCGTACAGCATATGATTTATCTCTACAACTATGCTGCACAGCCCTGGAAAGCCCAATATTGGGTACGTCAGGTAATGGACCGTTTCTATACTCCTACACCCGACGGTTACTGCGGCGATGAGGATAATGGTCAGACTTCGGCTTGGTATATCTTCTCGGCACTTGGATTCTACCCCGTATGCCCTGCATCGGATGAGTATATTATGGGCGCTCCGTTGTTCAAGAAGGCTACAATACATCTCGAAAACGGCAAGACATTCGAGATTAACGCACCCGAGAATAGCGACAAGAATATCTACATCGACAACCTGAAACTCAACAAGAAGAACTACACACACAACTACATCACTCATAGTGATATTATGCGTGGAGGCAAGATGGATGTAACGATGTCAGCAAAGCCCAACCAAAAGCGAGGAACGGCGACTGCAGACCGTCCATACTCGTTCTCTAACGAATTGAAGTAAAGCAATAAACACAATACAACCAACGCAGGTAAGTTATGTATGCCATAGGTATTATGTCGGGCACATCGCTCGATGGAGTAGATGCCGCACTGGTTAATATCGAGGGCCGAGGTGTCGCGACAAAGGTTACGCTCATAGGATTCACTACCACCGAGATTCCCGAGCAGATAAAGCAGGAGATTAAACGTGCTGTAAAACCATCAACAGGTACGGTCGATTTGCTATGTTCGCTGAATTTCAAACTTGGCTACCTTTTTGCCGAGGCCGCCAAGAGTGTATGCCGCGTAGCCGACTTCCCTATTGAGAAGGTCGATTTCATAGCCTCTCACGGTCAGACCGTATGGCACATACCCAAACCCGATGGCGACTTTGCTCGCTCGACGTTACAGATTGGCGAGCCTGCGGTTATAGCCTACGAGACGGGTGTGAAGGTGGTGTCAAACTTCCGCACTATGGATATAGCAGCGGGTGGCGAGGGTGCTCCGCTGGTGCCGTATAGCGAGTTTGTACTCTACTCGTCGCCCAAAGAGAATGTAACATTACAAAACATAGGTGGCATAGGCAACGTAACGGTGCTACCAGAGACGGGGAATATGGCCGATGTATATGCTTTCGACACAGGCCCTGGCAATATGATAATCGATGAACTTATGCAGCGACTCTACTCTCGTCCATACGACGAGGGTGGTTGCATTGCAGCAAGTGGCACGGTAAACGAGCAGATGCTACAAGAACTTATGTCGCACCCCTACATCGCGATGCCTCTACCCAAGAGCACGGGACGTGAGATGTTTGGCGAACAGTACACCGTAGCACTTATTGAACGTTGGAGTACGCTCGCCCCTGCCGACCTTGTGACTACTGCAACAGCATTTACAGCCCGCACCATTGCCGAAGCCTATCGCCGTTTCATTATCCCCAAATGGCCCATCAAGCGTACAGTTTTGGGAGGTGGTGGTGCCCACAATGCTACGTTGCGACGTATGCTTGCAGAGGAGTTGCCTAACGTAGAGGTTACGACACAAGACCAAATTGGCCTATCGTCAGATGCAAAAGAGGCCATCGCTTTTGCCATTATGGACAATGAGACGCTTCACGGCTACCCTTCAAACGTCTGCTCGGCTACGGGTGCTTCGCGGCACGTCATACTTGGCAATATCACCCCTGCTCCAAACAGGGAGTATTAGTTATATAAATAGGCTGCTAACTCGCAAGTTAGCAGCCTATTTTTTGAGTAATTTATTGATTATTTATAAAATACCTCGTTGAAGAACTCCTTCATCTGTTTAGCATACGGAACACCATATTTGGCAAAAGTATCCTTCGTACGCTGGTCGGGTTTCCAATCAAAAAAGGCGTGTCCAGCATCCTGAACCATAACCAAAACAGCCTTATGGCCCTTATCCTGCAATGCCTTAACATAGGCCTGACAAGGTTCGGGTTTAATCAAGTTGTCTCGTGTACCCAAAACTTGGAACTGTGCCACAGGGCGAGACTTCGCATCTTGTACATTATTGATGGGAGCAACAGCCTTCTTGGCATCATCCGACAGGCCACGAACAAAGTTACCCAACGTAGCAACATCAAACACGCCATAACTCGGAGCCGCAGCCTTGATAGCCTTAAGGCTTTCGCGTGCTTGCGCTGTAGTCATACCTTCGGGCATATAAGTGGGCTTAAACTCATATACACCCTCCTTAACACCAAAACCACCATCACCAATGCGCTCAACGAGTGTAGCCATAGAAGCCGAGAGGTGACCACCTGCGCTATCGCCCGTTACGGCCAAACGGCTGCCGTCCATACCATAATCAGCAGCGTGCTCCTGGATATGCAAGATAGCGCCATAGCAATCCTCGATTAGATTAGCCATCGTCACAGGTGTCTCATCGCCATCGCCCTTGTTAATCCAGCGGTAGTCAATACTACAAACAACATATTTACCATCATTGATAAGTTCACGAGCCAAACCGCGCATAATATCCTCGGTATTAGAAGACCAACCACCACCGTGAATGATTATCACACCGGGAAGATTCTTCGCGCCATTGGGGATAAACACGTCATACTTAAGAGGTTTTACACCAGGCTTTGCGTAAACAACATCCTGAATTGTACGATAACCATCGGCACGCCACGCCTCCATAAAAGATGCGCCGATTGACATATTCTTATCGACCTTAACCTCAAAAATAGGTAACATCGATTCTACCGCTGGACTCCAGCCAGAGCGTGAATAACCGCTATCGAACACCCAGCCCGCATTGGGAGTTGCAATGACTTTCAACACGGTGCCAGCCTTAACCATACCATCGGCAGGAAGTTCGGGAATAACCGTCACCTTACCATTAGGCGAGTCGTTGAGTTTTACATTAAACGACTCCTGCGCAAAAGCAGCAGAGCATAAGCAAAGAGCCGCCATCAAAGAGAATGTCTTGTTAAGTTTCATAATATAAAAAGGTTTAATTATTGGTTAGTTTTTGTAAAAGTACGCACTAATTTTTATAACTACAAAATATTTGTAGTTATTTTTCGCACAACGCCATCATCATAAAATATTTATGCTACCTCGAGTACAATTATGAGATTATTTCTTTATCTTTGCGACGATATTCATAAGGGGTGCCTTACTATCAGGCTGAGATTATACCCATTGTACCGGATACGGGTAATGCCGAGACCGGGATAAGCGTAATCGATAAAGATACCCCTTTTCGTGTTTTTAACTAATTAAAAATTAATTAAAAGTTATGAAAAGGTTTTTTTTGACTCTCGCGGCCACTGCTATTATTGTGGGCGCACAATCACAACCTAAATCATCAAATCAAACAAATGTTGGCACAGAGCAGGACTCACTGCGACATTACGATGTAGAACTTATCGAGGTAGTTGCATCTCGCGCAAAAAAATCAACACCCATTGCGCACTCTAACATCTCGAAAGAGCAGGTGCAGAAGAACAACTACGCGCTGGACATTCCCTCATTGTTGGCTCTTACTCCTTCGATGATAGCCACAAACGAGACAGGTATTGGTATTGGCGGCACATCAATCCGTCTGCGAGGTACCGATGCAACACGACTCAACGTCACGATAAACGGAATGTCGCTGAATAATCCCGATTCGCACTCAACTTATTGGTACGACACACCCGATTTGATTTCGGCCATCGGAGATGTGCAGGTACAACGTGGAGCGGGCACATCGACCAATGGTACAGGAGCATTTGGTGGCGCCATAAGTATGACTACGGCTGCCCCTGCGACAGATTTTGAAGGTGACGTATCGCTTTCGTATGGTTCATACAACACCAACAAACAGGCTGTACACATCAGTTCGGGATTGATGGGTAGCGGCTGGATGATAGACGGACGACTATCGCACATCGGCTCTGACGGATACATCGAACGCGGCGCAACCGACCTGAAATCGTATATGTTGCAAGGCGCACACTACGGTCCTCGCACTACCATAAAGTTGTTATCGTTTGGAGGTAAAGCCAAGACAAATCTCACATACACGGGTGTCACAAAAGAGGAGATGGCTCTCTACGGCCGACGCTACCACACCGAAGGACAATACGAAACATCGCACGGCCCACACGTCTTGGCCGACGGCACTCACGTTGATTATTACGATGACCAGACGGACAACTATCTGCAAATAAATAATCAGTTGATTATAAACCACCATTTCAACGACCAATGGGCCATAAGCACAACGGGATTCTACACCTATGGCTACGGCTACTACAAGCAATATAAAGATGCCCGCACATTGTTGGAATATGGTAATTTAGGAGTTACCGACTCAAGCATCGAGGCCGACCTTATCCGCAGTAAAATTATGCGCAACCATACTGCGGGTATAAATTTAACCACAAGTTACCAGGCCGACAATCTTTCGTTGTTATTCGGAGGAGCGTGGAGTTATTACACCTGTCCTCACTGGGGCGAGTTGGATTGGGTTGATGGCTGGCAGAACAACAAAATCGCAGGTCGTTGGTATGACAACGACGTAACAAAGCACGATGCCAACATATTTACCAAAGTGGCGTGGCAACCTACAGAAGGCTTGAATCTATATGCTGATTTGCAGTATCGTATGGTGGATTACAAGGCGTGGGGCGTAAACGACAACTTCGACTGGAATACAATGCAGATGCAGCCCATCGATGTAGATAATCAGTACCATTTCCTAAATCCGCACATAGGTTTGAGTTATGAATTTGATTCACGCAACTCACTCTTCATCTCGGCAGCAATTGCTCACAAAGAGCCTACGCGTTCCGACTTCACCGACCGTTATATGTTCTCGGATGACACAACGCAACCCAAATCCGAAATATTGATAGATTATGAAGCGGGATATAACTACACATCTCAACGTCTGAATTTAGGCGTAAACCTATATTATATGCGTTACAAGGACCAACTAATCCCGACAGGTATGGTCAATGATAGTTCAGACGCCCTCAACGTGAACGTACCCGACAGTTATCGTTATGGAGTAGAGGTAGCGGCAGCGTGGGATATTGCCAAATGGCTCACCATAGGCGGAAATGCAACTTTGAGCCGCAACAAGATTATTGACTATGTCGATTTATTGGCCGACAGCCCCACCTACGGCGAGAATCTCGGAGAGATGACTATCGCCTACTCGCCTTCGATTATAGGTTCTGCATATTTGGACGTACATCATCGCGGTTTTGAGGCCGTAGTGCGTACGCAACACGTCGGCAAACAATACTTCACAAATAACGAGATTGAGGCCTTAACACTCGATGCTTACACGGTAACAAACCTCGAATTGGGCTACACCCTCCCCTCTCACTCTGTGAAGAAGGTACGTTTCGGATTAAACATCTACAATCTTTTCAACCAGGAGTATTGCAGTAACGGATACGGTTATTCATATATGTGGGACGGTGTTCGATACGACGAGGCGTATTACTTCCCGCAGGCTATGTTACACGTTTTGGCAAATATTAGCGTTAAATTCTAATATTACACACACTTTAAGATGGAGTGGAAATTGATTCTTCAGATAGTGGGCGTTGCGCTCGGTCTCTTGTATCTATATTTAGAATACAAGGCAAATATATGGTTATGGATAGTCGGCATCATTATGCCTATAGTACACGGTACGCTATATTTCCGCTCGGGACTATATGCCGATTGTGCTATGCAGGTATATTACATAATGGCAGGACTATATGGATTGGCCGTATGGCGCAAGAAATCATTATCGAAGAATCAAGACCACCACTCGGTGGATATTTGCACAACACCGACAAAGATATGGCCAACAATCTGTGCATTATATGTTGCCCTACACGCCGCAATCTACATATTATTAATAAAATTCACCGATAGCACCGTTCCATTCTGGGATTCAATGACTACGGCTCTATGTATTGTGGCTTATTGGATGCTATCACGCAAGTTTATCGAGCAATGGTTTGTATGGCTTGCTGTGGATGCAATTACCGTAGGATTATACATATATAAAGATATACCGCTCACGGCTGGATTATATGCACTCTACTGCATATTGGCTATTGCGGGATATAGACGTTGGCGCAAGATGATGCGCACTCAAATAGGAAATTAGCGCTTTAGGGTAGCATACGAGAGTATATGCCAAGTGATGGCGGAAGCGAGCAGAAATAGCGCGACCTGCGCCCACCACCACTCGTCTACAACCGTAACTATGCAGAATCCGATTGTAAGCCACACCATCGTAACAGATACAATCTTTACTCGCAATGGAATGGCACGGTATTCTCTGAAATTACGGATATACTCTCCCAGACGAGGATGATTCAGTAACCACTCATAAAGGCGAGGCGAACTGCGTACAAAACACCACGCAGCAAGCAACAACAACGGCGTTGTAGGTAGCAAAGGTAGAAATATACCTGTAATACCTAAACCCAATGCAAGAAACCCGATTATGATAAATAGTGTTTTCACGGCTGCAAAAATAATTATTCGAAAACAAATAGCACCGATAATTAGGCAAAAACTATGAAAATTTACTACTTTTGTAGCAGAATAAAATATTAAACAACAACTATATGAAAAAATTGGGTATCGCCTGCGACCACGCAGGTTATGAAATGAAGGAGTTTTTGGTAGGTTATCTCTCTGCAAAGGGCTACGAAGTTATCGATTTCGGCACTCACTCAGAGGAGAGCATCGACTACCCTGACTTTGGTCACGCTTTGGCTGAGGCTATCGAGAATGGCGAGTTGAAGCGCGGTATTGGTCTTTGCGGCTCTGGCGAAGGTATGGCTATGACACTCAACAAGCACCAGGCTGTACGCGCTGGTTTGTGTTGGAACGATACTGTAGCAGAGTTGATTCGTCAGCACAACGATGCTAACGTAGTGGTTTTGCCCGCACGTTTTATCTCAAACGACGAGGCTATGGCTATCGTTGACAAATTCCTCACAACAGAGTTCGAGGGTGGCCGTCACATCCGCCGCGTAGAGAAAATTGCTTGCAAATAAGAGATTAGGATTAGTATCTATACAACAGAGGCAGTCTTTTTGAGACTGCCTCTGTTGTATATAGGAGTTAATTACTTTATAATCTTCTCCAACTCATCGACGGCACGACGAATCTCCGATTCTGGCACCTCGTGGTCTACGAGTTTATTATTGAAATATTGCTCATAAGCATAAAGGTCAATCATACCATTTCCCGACAAGTTGAACAATATTGTCTTCTCGCGGCCCTCCTCCTTGGCTTGTTTTGCCTCACGAATGGCAGCGGCGATAGCGTGACACGACTCTGGAGCAGGTATAATACCCTCGCTATTGGCGAAGAGCATACCTGCCGAGAAAGTCTCCAACTGCTGCACCGACTGCGCCTCCATCAAGCCATCCTTATACAATTGGCTCACAATAGGACCAGCGCCGTGATAGCGCAAACCTCCAGCGTGAATATCCGACGGCTGGAACGTATGGCCCAACGTAAACATAGGCATCATAGGTGTCATTCCTGCCGTATCACCAAAATCATATTGGAACTCTCCGCGTGTAAGTTTAGGGCAAGAAGCAGGCTCTACGGCAACAACTCTCGTCTTCTTGCCTTCACACAAATTGCGACGAATAAACGGGAATCCCATACCGGCAAAGTTTGAGCCTCCGCCGAAACAGCCAATCACTACATCGGGCTCATCGCCGGCCATTTCCATCTGACGAATAGCCTCCTCGCCAATGATTGTCTGATGCAACAAGACGTGATTCATCACACTTCCCAAACAGTAGCGCGTAGTATCGCCGTGTTGCAAAGCACTCTCAACGGCCTCCGAGATAGCAATACCCAAATTTCCTGAACAGTTAGGGTCTTCAGCCAACACCTTACGGCCAAAATCGGTGGTCATACTTGGCGAAGGGATTACATTTGCGCCCCACGCATTCATCAACAAACGGCGATATGGCTTCTGCTCGCAACTAACCCTCACCATATAAACGCGCAAGTCGATATTAAAATATTGGCACGCCAACGACATTGCGCTACCCCACTGACCGCCACCAGTCTCTGTAGCCAAATACTTTATACCCTGCTTGGCGTTATAGTATGCCTGCGGAATAGCAGTATTGGGTTTATGTGAACCTGCTGGCGAAGTACCCTCGTTCTTGAAATAGATTTTGGCAGGGGTATCCAACATTCGCTCCAAATTATATGCTCGCACAATGGGTGTAGGACGCCATATCTTATAGAGTTCTTGCACCTCTTCGGGAATCTCAATAAAACGCTCCGTAGATAACTCCTGACGCACCAACTCCTCACCAAAAATACGGCACAACGACTCCTCTGTGACGGGCTTTTTGGTTTGAGGGTCCAACGCCGGCATAGGCTTATTGGGCATATCTGCCACAATATTATACCACGCCGTTGGCATCTCACTCTCCGATAAAACAAACTTCTTTGTTTTCATAACCTAAATATTTATTATTCTAATTTTCACTCATTGTCACAAACAAAAAAACAAGCCATCATTCTCTGTTGTGAACAATGGCTTTTATCTAAAAATCTATATTGCATCAATACATATATATGGTAAACGTCATTGTCCGATTATAGTCAATGAGCGCCACCACCACAAATTATGTATATTCTGCATCATATCCACATCTGTTTGTAATGCAAATATAGGAATAAATATCTAACATTGTACTACAAAACAGCATTTTTTTTGAATGTTAATGCAAAAAAAATGCGAGGCAGATTGCTCCACCTCGCATCGCAAATCTTTTCCGAAAGGATTATTTTGTATGGAACTTTACGCCATCCAACTTATTCCAATCGCCACGAGTAAAGTCGGGAACTGCAACGGGCATACTATTATGCTCGGCAGAAACAGCTGACAACTCGCCGATGCAAGACCACTCTGCTGCATCATATACATCCTGGTCCAAAGGAAGACCATTCTGCAAGCAGTAAATCAAACGGTAGTCCATAACGAAGTCCATACCGCCGTGACCACCTACAGTCTTTGCCTTCTCCTCAATCTCCTGGTGGATGGGGTGCTTGTAAGCAGCCATTGCAGCCTCCTCAATCTCCTTTGAAGCAAAGCCGTGAGGATTAAGAGATGCGCCCTCAGGAATAACACCATCCTTCAACATACCCTCTGTGAATGTGAAGCCTGTTACAGGGTACTTGTTAGCAAAACCCTTTGAACCAGTCAACTGATACAAACGGTTGTAGGGACGCGGAGTATATACATTGTGCTGAATCTCGATAGTCTGACCATTCTCAGTCTTAAGAAGAGTTGAAGTGTGGTCACCGTTAGCAAACTCTGTAGAGCCCATCTTTGCAGCAGCCTTCTCCAAACCGTTTACAGACTTTGTATCCATACATACCAAGTAGTTCAACTTGTTACCACGGTGGATATTCAATGCCAAGCATACGGGACCAAAGCCGTGAGTAGCATATACATCACCACGATGCTTCTGGTTGAAATCCAAACGCCAGTTGCTATGATAGCTATCCCAGTAATCAGACAAGTTGTGGATGTAAGCACCCTCAGCGTGCAAAATCTCGCCAAATACGCCCTGGTGAGCCATATTCATACAAGTCAACTCAAAGAAGTCGTAAACACAGTTCTCCAACATCATACAGTGACGACGTGTACGCTCTGATGTATCAACCAACTGCCAGCACTCCTCAACCGATACAGCAGCAGGAACCTCGATAGCAACGTGCTTACCGTGCTCCATAGCATACAATGCGATGGGTACGTGGTGAATCCAGTCTGTTGCGATATAGATAAGGTCTACATCATCACGCTCACACAACTCCTTATAAGCCTCGGGGCCTACATAGCTACCAGCCTCAGGCATACCTGCATTCTTAAGCATATTTTGGCACTTGTCCACATTACTCTGCTCGATGTCGCACAAACCCTTAATCTCAACACCCTCGATATGAGTAAAACGGTTTACTGCACCCGGTCCACGCTGACCCAAGCCAACAAAACCTACTCGTACAACGGGAATAGGGTCAGCAGCGAAACCCAACATAGACTCCTGACCAGCCGCACGAGCGGGCTCGTCAAAAACAATCATACCATTCTCGAACTTGTAGTTCTCACCTGAGATACCGCTATCGCAGCAGCAACTCTGCGCCAAAACACCAACAAGCATAGCGGCGCACAAAATAAATAAGCGATTTAATTTCATAGTTTTATTAAAATTTAGATTAATCTTTATTTTTCACTTTTCCAAAAGGATTCGCGCTGTCCTACTCTTTCATATAAAACTTCACACCATCCAACTTATTCCAATCGCCGCGTGTAAAATCGGGAACTGCCACAGGCACACTATTGTGCTGAAGCGATACGCTCGACAAATTGATAATACAAGACCACTCGGCCGCATCATATACGTCCTGGTCCAAAGGAAGACCATTCTGCAAGCAGTAAATCAAGCGATAATCCATCACGAAGTCCATACCGCCGTGACCTCCTACCTTCTTGGCCATCTCCTCAATCTCTTGATGTATAGGATGCTTATACGCCTCCATAGCAGCCGCCATAATTTCGGTAGAAGCAAAGCCGTGCGGATTAATCGTAGCGCCTTCGGGTACTACTCCCTCCTTCAACATACCCTCCGTAAAGGTATAGCCCGAGATAGGATACTTGCTTGCAAAACCCTTTGTACCTGTCAACTGATAGCGACGGTCATAGGGGCGGGGGCTATATACATCATACTGCAAATCGATAGTCTGACCCAACTCTGTCTTGATGAAAGTTGTAGTATGGTCGCCATCCTTGAACTCATCAACACCCAACAACCTTTTACCTGTCTCCAATCCATTCACCGATTTAGTATCAACCGACACAAGATAAGTCATCTTATTTCCTCGGTGCATATTCAAAGCCATACAGATAGGGCCAAAGCCGTGCGAAGGATACAAATCGCCACGATGTGACTGATTGAACTTAATGCGCCAATTATTGTGACTACCCTCCCAATATGGCTCCAGATTGTGGATATATGAGCCCTCTACGTGAACTATTTCGCCAAATACGCCCTGGTGAGCCATATTCATACTTGTTAGTTCAAAGAAGTCATAAACACAATTCTCCAACATCATACAGTGACGGCGTGTACGCTCCGATGTATCAACCAACTGCCAGCACTCCTCGAGTGTGATAGCAGCAGGCACCTCAACTGCAACGTGTTTGCCGTGCTCCATAGCGTAAAGTGCAACATCGACGTGCTTGGTACAGGGTGTAGAGATGTAGATAAGGTCCACATCATCACGCTCACAAAGTTTCTTATACTCCTCCTCGCCAAGATAACTATCGGCTGCGGGCATACCGGCATCAGTCAGCATCTTTTGACACTTATCGATATTCTCCTGCTCGAGGTCACACAAACCCTTAACCTCGATACCCTGCAAATGAGTAAAGCGCTCAACGGCCGCGCTACCACGCATACCTATACCAACAAAACCGACACGCACTACGGGGATAGGCTCTGCAGCAAAACCCAACATCGACTCCTGACCCTCAACGCGCTCAGGCTCGTCAAAAACAATCATTCCATTCTGCCATTTATAGCCATCACCTGCAATGTCAACCCCTCCATTAGAGCAACAACTTTGCGCAAATATTGCAGCGCACATAACGGCACAAAGGACAAACAAACGATTAAGTTTCATAGCATCTATTGAATTAGCAATTAAAATTAGCCAAAAATAGTCATTTTTTTACACCTTTCCAAATTACAACAAACTTTTCCTCTATAACAATAAAAAAACGAAGTTTTACTTTTTAGTAAAACCCCGTTTTGTAATCAGTAGATTTTCACTCCGTGGCGAGTCTATTTCTTAAATGGCTGCATCTTCATATATGTAGCCGTACGCCACAACCACTCCAGCGGACCATACTTAAAATATTTCAGCCACAGTGCGCTCACTATAATCTGCACCGCATAGATTATCAATCCCAACAGGAATATCTCAGTCAAACTCCAATTGCCAAATATCGCGCCCAAAGCCCACGGTGCAAAAATCATCGCACCTATAACACTCTGCAAAACATAATTTGTCAAGCCCATACGGCCATACGGGGCCAATACAACAAGTAATTTTTCCACCATTGGCAACTGATACAGCACCACAAAGCCCATTACCAATGTTGCCGACAACAACACCGTCGCAATATCTTGTAACGACATCAACGCTATGGATTCATAACTCTGCACACTACCCACAAAAAAGTTTGCAAAATTGTTTTGCGGGAATAGCGATATCAACCAATTTACGATGACAAGACCAACAGCAAATATCACAAATAGAATCATATTTCGTCGCGGATGAAGATGCAGGGTCTCGAAGAAACGTAATCGTCCGACAATCAATCCCAAAATAAAAAGAGCCAATGTAATAAAGCCTCTATTGGTCGCAAAAAATTGAAACATTATCTTACCCAACAGACCAAAAACAAGATTCATCTTTACCGAATCGGCAAATGATTGAGAGCCCATTTTTTCTACAAAATCTCGCGCAGGATTATTATCTGCACTCCACTCTGCGGGATTTGGTTGTGGAGTCTCCACCGTATTTATAGTACTATTATCCGATGGGATAACCTCCGCGGTTTGGACAGATTGATTAGGACTTAATAATAATGCTCCACAAAAACGAGGGCCACCACATAGCAACAAAAACGTCAGCAACATCAAAGCCCAATTTCGCCACTTATACAGAGCCACCATTATAACGCCCAAGCAAGCATAGAATGTCAATATATCGCCAGAGAAAAATATTGTATTGATAACACCTATTGCATACAAAATAGCCATTCGCCACAAAAACTTGCGACGGAAATCTACGCCTTTTGCAGCGGCTCTATCCATCTGTATAAAGAAACTCAAGCCAAACAAAAACGCAAAAATATTGACAAAACGACCTGTCAGCAAATTTGTATTAAGCCAGCCGATAAAACCATCTAAACCGCTCAACCAGGGCACACGTTCTGCAACTTCGAACAAGTAATATCCGAAATGGCTAATCATATGTGTCAATAGAACTCCCAACAATGCAAATCCTCGCAAGGCATCAATGACAGCGATACGGCGACCTGTGGTCGATAAAATCTTCTGGCTCTCCATAACAATAAACATTTAACAAGTTCCCTCTGTTATATTAGTCGCAAAGGATTGCGAAAAACTACATAAAACAGGAAGAAATTGCCATATTTTACAAATAAATATATCCTACGACTACCTCTCCAACTCCATATAAATCGGCAAATGGTCACTCACGCCACCCAGATATTCACTTCCCCGATATGTTGGGTGGGGATATTTTCGGTCATCGAGCAAATACTCAAAACGTTGAACATATCTGACTCGGCCACTACGTTTAGGCATTACTATATGCAAACCTGCACTAGTAGAAAGAAGATTCGAAGAGACAACAATATTGTCATATCTGTTCCAACGACCATCATAAACCGATGAGCCACCTAGCCCCGATGCAGTCAAATTATACAATCTACCACTCTCTACTCTACGTCCCGCGCGCTTGGCTCCAAGCACCTTGCGAATACTCCTATTATTAGGATTATCATTCATATCACCAAGCACTACCACCCTCCTATCGGGGTTGGCTCTCATTGCAGAATCAACAATCTCGCGCACTTGCTTGGCACATCCCATACGCAGATGTTCGGTCTGTTTGACCCCACCTATGCGCGAAGGGAAATGCACTACGCAAAACAACACTTCATAGCCGCCCATCTCACCCCACACAAGCAGATAATCTCGCGTCTGTAAATTTGGTGCAGATTCGACGTTGGCTCTTACCGACTTACACCCCTTGAACTCAAATAAATCAGAGCGATACAGCAGGGCCACATCAATACCTCGTTCATCGGGCGAGTCGTAATGACATACGGAAAATTTTGCACTTGCAATCGCCTTTTGCGAGGCTAAATCATCGAGCACTCTCCGATTCTCCACTTCGGCCAACGCAACAATAGCAGGAAATTCGCCATCTGCCGACAGGTCAGCAATTACTCTCGCCACATTGCTCAGTTTTTGCTGATAGCGCTCCTCGGTCCACGCTCTGTCGGCTTTGGGCAACATATCCTCGTCGGCTGTCGCAGCATCATTTATCGTATCAAAAAGATTTTCAACATTGTAGAACATCACCCCATAACGGTGCTGAGCGACACAATGCGACACGATAGCAGTCAATACGACCACCATCAATGTACTAACCAACTTTTTGCTTCGACTTGTCAATTCTATTTATTCGGGATGATTAATCTTGAGAAAAATTACAGCGTTGGCGTCTTCATCACCAGCGATTGAACGCAGGACATCACTTTGGGCATTCTGCGAAATTATCAATTTCACATCAATATCTCCGCTCTGATGCAATACAAATCCTCCCTCTTCGTGTGCCGAAAATATCCAATATTCCGACTTCTCGGCAGAGAATTGCAACTTACCTGCGCCCGATGCCTTTGCTGTCAAATAGCCATCTTCGGCAAAACGGATATAATAGCCATTTTCAGCATCTGCAGCCTCTAACACCACCTCCGCGGCGGTTGCATCCGACACAAGCGAGCCATCTTCTCCAAACTCAAATATTGCAGTATTACAATAATTTACCGAGGTAAGGCCACCCGTCGCAAGATGCAACACTCCTTCTTGATAGCCGCCTATATGATAGCACCCTTCGCTCAATTCGTACAACTCGTCAATCAATGAAAAATCGCCCTGCTCATCATTGCCAGGCGGAGTTGTATTCCCGCCATCGTCATCCGACCCTTCGTTGGGTTTATCGCCATCTGTGTTATCATCCCCGTCAGATGAGGTATCAGGATTCTGTTCGGGATTATCTTCCGCTGGAGGAGTTGGATGGTTGGGATTATTATCTGGCTCAAGTGGGGCCACACGTTGAATAACATCAAACGTATGTCTAATATGCTCGTTGCCTACAAGGCTTACTACTACCACTGCACTTCGCGACACTACGGCATCATCCACCGACACCATAAACGAGCCCTTACCATTGCCCTCGACAGGTCCTAATTTAACCCAAGCCGCATTGCAACGCACTCTCCACAGCGAATTACTATTAACATCGACTTTTACCGATTTTGCGCTCTCAAAATTCAACGCCGAGCCCGACAACTCCACGCCATCAACCGATATAGACAACATAGGTGGCACATCATCCGAAGACGATGAGCAAGCCACCACAATTGACAACATTGCAAGCAGCAACAGATTAGCAATACGCATAAAGAGTCTATTCATTATCAACACAACCTCTTACAACAATTTCTTCTTCGACGGAATTACAATAAAATCCTTCAAATAGAATGGCTCAAAGTAGGCTATATCCTCCGTCTTGCCAGCCTCGAAACGCTGATGCGCCAATGCCGCCAAACCACGAGCCGAAGGCGTGATGTTTATATATGTGGCATCATTAAGCACCTCACTACACTTGGCTGCTCCATTACCGAAAATAACAAACGGGCGCTCACTTCGCCAATCGGCAAAACTATCTTCTGTTACTATCTCTGCCTTAACTTCATTTAACGGCTTACCCTTTGCATCAAACATCTGCGTATATACCTCCATACGACGAGCATCGACCATCGGGCAAAGAACGGCATCATCCCAGTTCTCGACATCTATAATACCAGCCTCATAGTCCTCACGCGCCACCTGCACCATCGAATCCAAAGAGCCAACAGCCACAAGTGGAATCTGCAAGCCATAGCACAATCCTTTGGCAAACGACACACCGATACGCAAACCCGTATATGAACCTGGGCCCATACCAACGGCTACGGTCGACAACTCCTCGGCCGAAACGCCATTCTCGCGCAACAACTCATCGACAAAAACAGCAACATTCTTGGCGTGGTCACGACCTTCATCGCTTTCGCGCAGAGATACCAACTCGCCATCACGAGCCAAGCCTACGGAACAAATATCTGTTCCCGTTTCAATACACAATATAAGTGACATTTTCTAAAATGTAAATTTATCAAATCAAACCAAAGTGTCGCAATGCACTCTCTATTCCATCCTCATCCACCGATTCGGTAATATAGTCGGCGACACTCTTCAACTCCTCGCAAGCATTACCCATAGCTACACCCAACCCCACATCACGCACGATAGGTACATCATTACCTCCATCACCAAAGGCCATAGCCTCGTCAAGCGTATAACCATAATACTCCATCACGCGACGTGCTGCAACCGATTTATCAATTCCTTTAAGATTTAAGTCCATAAACATATCAATCCATCGGCTCGACACACATTCAGGCAAAAGAGGCATAATCTTCTGCTCCAACTCCTTGCTTATATATGGACACATCTGCAACACCGACTGCGTCGCCACAATCTCATCCAAATCGGCCTCAACGGGCGTGATATGCACCATATCAGCGACCTCGGATGGGCGTCCCGACAACGAATCGACAAATATATTTTCGTGAGTCATTACTGCCGCCCGAAAGCCATACTCCTTCTCCAATGCGAAAATACGCTCTACAACATCCTTTGGGAAAGCCTGCTCGAAAATTACTTCACCCGATGAGGTAAGGCAATAACTGCCATTCACCGTAATATAGCCATCCACCTCGATATCGCTCACCACCTCGGTATGACGCAACAGACGTCCCGTCGCAATAAAAACTTTTACACCTCGCTCGCGCAACTTCGCAATAGCACGACGTGCCGATTCAGGAACAGCGTGGGTGGTAAAACTCACAAGCGTTCCATCAATATCGAAAAATACAGCCTTTATCCTATCCTTTATGCTTGACATCGCAGTTAATCAATACGCACTAAACCCTCATTTGAGATATAGTGCTCCATTATACCCTTTTCGTCCATCCAGCCGCGCACTTCGACGGTTTTAAGATGACCCGTATTAAATCCGCCGCCCGTGTTATTATCAAACACCCATTTGGGCGAAGGCCACAAGCAAGCACGGAACTTTGCCACATCATAAAACTCTTTATCGCATCCATTTTGGCCGTGATGCGCCATCTGCATATAATCGCACTCCAAATCAGCAGCATACTCCGAGTTGAGAATCTTCTTACCTTGCTCAACACCAGCATCACCGAGGAATATAAACGATTTTTGCTTATCCCACATTTTCAGCACAAGACAAGAGTTGTTATAAGGATTGACATTTGCCAATTCTGGATTTTTCTCCGACAGCACCTTGAATTTCACACCGTCTATTTCGAACTCATCGCCACAATGACAATCCACAACCTCTATATCCGTTGCGTTATCCAACAAGGAGTAAAATTTACGCGTTATCACTGCGGCCTCATCGGATTCACTAACAATCAACTCTTCAGTAAAACGAGAGTGGTATATTTTCTCAATTTTCAGTCCATTCGGATTCTCCAACAGAGCCACCAAGGCACTGATATGGTCATCGTGGGGATGCGACACAATCCACGCCGACACCTCGCCACCTAAAGCATCAATAAATCCGCGAAGATAATCTTTCTCGACAGCCATACCGCCATCCATAACGATGAGTTTCCCTCCCGCAGTACGAATAACATACGAGTTGCCTATTGTATCAACCTGCGACTCCAACTGCCAAAGCGTAAATGTATCTTGCGATGCACATCCCAGCATCCAGAACGCCATAAAAGCAACAAAAAATCTCTTCATAAATTCTACTGTTTAGGATTGGCTTATTTATATCGTTTCATTGCCTTATCCATTTCGCGCTTGGCATCATTCTCCTTCAGGTACTCACGCTTGTCGTAAGCCTTGCGACCTCGTGCCAAGCCAATGACTATCTTTGCAAAACCTCGCTCACTGATGAACAGGCGCAAGCCAACTACTGTCAAGCCTTTATCCTGCAATGCGCGCTGCAACTTATTGAGTTCTTTACGATTGAGTAGCAATTTTCTGTCGCGTTTGGGTGTATGATTATTGCACGTTCCCCAGCCATATTCGGCCACATTCATTCCGCGTATCCACAACTCGCCATTGTCGAAATAGCAATAACTCTCCGTCAGCGAAGCCTTACCCAAACGAATCGACTTTATCTCTGTGCCAACCAACACTACGCCTGCGATATACTCCTCCAATATCTCGTAATCAAACGTAGCGCGCTTATTGCGTATGTTTATATTCTTATAATCAGCCATATATCTTTATTACATCATTTCCTTGACTACTCCCTTGAGCCTATTGCATCTAAACCAATTATGATTATGCCTTTTTGTGGCACTATTCTTGCAATTTATCTCAATGGGTAGAGTCGGTTAAAGGTAACTAATTCTTTTATCTTTAATATGTTTTACACATCTTTCTGTTTATTTTCTGTTTGCACACGGTATGCGTAGCAATACGCGTACGCCACCGACCCTACCCCTTTTTGGTTTCTGTCAAGGGCCTCTTTCTCATAATAGCGCTACAGAATCAAACGCTGACTCTCTTTGGCTAATTGGGCCTTTACCTTATTGAGCAAATCCAACTGCTTAATACACTCGGCCTCATCCTGTTCGGAAAGCGAACTATCTGCCAATCGCTCCAACTGCACTTTTATCATTCGTTCTACGACCTTCGAGCGATACAGCATTATGGCTTTAGGAACACCCGCCGACAATATCTCCTCCTCGCTCTCGACGTGTACATCCTTACGCTGCCATATATTACTCGGCACATAGTTATCATCCGACGTTAGAATATCTACCGCCGCATTGCACACCTCGGGGTCGGGATGATTTACAAAATACTGCGCGCCAACCTCTACACCGACACCCAATTCCTGCCAACGCTCTCGATAGGTCGTGAGTAGAATATTATATACTCGATTTGAGAATACTATATTATCTGCATCCAAATTGCGGAATATTTCATCAGCGATATTTATCGAGACAATATTATAATGCTCCTTAACCTCAAAGTTCTTATGGCCCGCCTTGAGCAAATACTTTATTATTTCTCGCTCCAGAGCCTCTTCGCTACTACCAGCCGACAGAGGTCTTTGCATAGGCGTAGCATCAGCGTTTGTCGCCATCTGCTGCTCACGACGTATTCGGGCTTGCTCTCGACGAATAAACTCCTCGGTCTCTCTATCTCCCGACTGCACAGCCCTCTTGCGCGCCACTTCGGATATGAGCATATTCTCATCCACATCCATAATTCGGGCGCACTCCTTGGTAAATACCGAACGCTGAATAGCATCTGGCACAAGGATTATCGACTCAACCATATCGCGAATAACCTCGGCGCGTTTTATCGGGTCTCGCCCCGCATCGCGCAACAACAACTTGGCCTTGAAGGTCAAGAAGTCCTCTTCATTCTCGCGGATATATGTTTGTACCTCTTCGGCCGTATGGCTACGAGCAAACGAATCGGGGTCATCCTCTGCGGGCAACAACACGACACGGACATTCATACCCTCCTTCAGGATAAGGTCAATACCTCGTAACGAAGCCTTCAAACCTGCCGCATCACCGTCATAGATTACCGTTATATTGCGTGTAAAACGGTGTAAGAGTTGAATCTGCTCTACCGTTAGCGACGTACCCGACGATGCTACTACATTTTCCACACCCGCCTGATGCATCGAAATCACATCGGTATATCCCTCCACCATAATGGCGAAGTCCATCTGCTGAATTGCTTTCTTCGCAAAATAGAGGCCGTAGAGTTCTCGTTTCTTGCTATAAATCTCGCTCTCTGGCGAATTTTGATACTTTGCAACAGACTTATCCGTACGCAGCGTTCGACCTCCAAAAGCCACTACTCGGCCCGAAATGTTATGAACGGGGAACATCACCCTATCGCGGAATCTGTCACGCAAGCGACCGTCGCGCTCGCTCTTCAATGCAAGGCCCGTCGATAACAGGAACTCCTCTTTATAGCCTGCCGCCAATGCCGCCTGCGACATAGCATCGCCCTCGGCAGAACAGAATCCAAGACCAAACTTCTTGATAGTCGCATCGGTAAAACCTCGTTTTTGTGCGAAATATGACAATCCGATACTCTTACCCTCGGGATTAGCCAACAGATATTTAGAAAAATATTCCGCCGCCCAACCATTCAGCGCGAACATACTCTCGCGGTCATTATTGCGGCGTACCTCCTCCTCGGTCTGCTCTCGCTCCTCAACCTCAATACCATAGCGCTTTGCCACTATTTTCAGTGCCTCAGGGTAACTCACATTCTCCTGCTCCATAATGAATGTAACGGCATTACCGCCCTTACCACAACCAAAGCATTTGAACATACCTTTTGCTGGCGAGACAACAAACGAAGGAGTCTTTTCGTTATGGAACGGACAACACGCCTGATAGTTCGCGCCCTTACGTTTGAGCGTAACGTAATCGCCAACGATATCAACAATATCGGCGGCTGCAAAAATGCGGTCTATGGTAGCGTGGTCTATCATACAATCACTAATAGGCTATAATCGTACAAAGGTAGCAAAAATATTATGAATATTAATAAATAATAAACAAAACCTCGCCAAAACATTCGGCGTGGGGAAATTGTTCGTATATTTGCATTACGATTAACACATTATTTGCAAAACAATGAAAAAATCTCTCTTCATTATTACAATTCTGGGTGCACTTTCGGCTTGCGGGCCGCGTAACCTCATTAGCGGCCATATCGAAGGTCTTACAAACGACACCGTTGCCCTGCGCATTACTCTTATGAACAACAACGAGGAGCACACCGACACACTCGTTGCGCATAATGGCAAAATCTCGTACACAACACCTTACGATGAGCCCGCTGTTTACACATTCTACCCTGCACAAGGAGTCCAGAATATTGAGGGTGGTACTCGCCGCTTTTATGGATGTTCAGACATAACCATATTCAGATTTGACAGAGAGCGCGTACGTTTCAATGCCCGTATGGATTCGATATTCGTTACCGACTTTACGGCGCGTGGCTCACAAATCAACAGAGATTGGAGCGAGATTCACACCTCTTACAACCCGCTACTTATCCAATCGGCGCTGTTACAATGCGAGGATATCCCCGAAAAGCAATATACCGAGCGAAAGAATAAGATAGATGAAGAAACAATCAATCTCTGCCAAAACTATATACGACAACACCCCGATAAACTCATATCAGCGTATCTACTTTCAGGGACAGGCTCATTGGACGATATGATTGAGTATGCCGATATGATAAGCGATGATGTTCGCAACTCGCCATTCTCCGTAATATTTCAAAACATCGAAACTGCAAAAGAGAGAAGACTCTATAAACAGCGACAAGAAGAGGCCCTCGCACAAGGTGTAAATACATCCACTTCCGATTTTACCCTTTTCGACACCGAAGGCAATACGTTCACGCTCTCGTCTTTACGAGGCAAATGGGTTGTATTGGACTTTTGGGCAACTTGGTGCGGTCCCTGCATAGCAAGTATGTCCCACCTGAAGGAGTATTATCAGAAATACGCCGGCAAGTTTGAGGTAGTCGGCGTCGTTAACGATTCGGAGGAGGCTGCTTGGGAAAAGATGGTAAAGGATATGGAGTTGCCGTGGATTAATGTAATAAATCCCCAAAACAGTGCCAAAGAGAAGGATTTGACAAATGTGTATGGCATAGAGGGTTTCCCTACATATATAATCCTCAATAAAGAGGGTAAAATCCATAAAGAATATCTCGGAGCGCAACCCGATTTTTACAAAGAGTTGGACACCATACTGAAATAATCTCTATTTTCAAGTAAAAACCCGTAGGCGGCAGCATATTTGTTGCCGCTTTTTTCTTGAATTTCGAAGAAATAGATAACTTTGTCGTATGGATTTCAAACTTGTGTCAGATTATGCCCCTACGGGCGACCAGCCCGAGGCTATTGCGCAACTTATCGACTCTATCGAAAGTGGCGCACGACACACTACGCTATTGGGTGTAACAGGCTCCGGCAAGACATTTACGGTTGCCAATGTTATCAACAAACTGCAACGTCCGACACTCGTTTTGAGCCACAACAAGACTCTGGCTGCGCAACTATATGGCGAGTTCAAGAATTTCTTTCCCGACAATGCCGTAGAGTACTTTGTATCGTATTACGATTACTACCAACCCGAAGCCTATCTGCCCACGACAGACACCTACATAGAGAAGGATTTGTCTATCAACGACGAGATTGAGAAGATGCGATTGAGCACCACCTCGGCGCTCCTATCGGGCCGCCGCGATGTTATTGTCGTATCGAGTGTTTCGTGTCTATACGGAATCGGTAATCCCGCAGATTTTCACGCCACATCAATTACAATAAAGGTCGGACAACAGGTCAGTTACAAGCATTTTCTATATCGCTTAGTCGAGGCCCTTTACACTCGCACCGAGCGAGAACTCACACCCGCCACATTCCGTGTGAAGGGTGACACAATAGATATTATGGCCGCTTTTGGCGATAACTGCTACCGTATAACATTCTTCGACAACGAGATTGACACCATACAACTCATTGACCCCGTCAGCGGACAGCGATACGACTCATTAGACAAGGTTACAATCTTCCCTGCGAATCTTTTCGTAACAACCAAAGAGCGCATCAACACCGCCGTTCAGCAGATTTATCTCGACCTTGGTGAACGCATATCGTTCTACGAGAAGCAGGGGCGCGAGATGGAGGCTCAACGCATAAAACAAAGAGTCGAATACGACTTGGAGATGATTAAGGAGTTGGGCTACTGCTCAGGCATCGAAAACTACTCCCGTTACTTCGACGGGCGAGCCGAGGGTACACGCCCATTCTGCCTGCTCGACTACTTCCCCGAAGATTACTTGATGGTAATCGACGAAAGTCACGTCACTCTGCCGCAGGTACACGCTATGTATGGAGGCGACCGTGCCCGCAAAGAGAATCTTGTGGAGTACGGATTCCGTCTGCCAGCCGCCAAGGACAATCGTCCACTGCGCTTTGAGGAGTTTGAATCGATGATGGGTACTGCCATCTATGTCAGCGCCACACCCGCCGACTTCGAATTAGAGAAGAGCGAAGGCATTATAGCCGAGCAACTTATACGTCCCACAGGACTCGTGGACCCACCGTTAGAGGTACGCGTTACGGAGAATCAAATCGATGACCTCATCGAGGAGATTGAGCGCAGGGCCCGCGTGGACGACAAGATTTTGGTTACGACCATCACCAAGCGTATGGCCGAGGAGTTATCGAAATATTTTGACCGTGTAGGCATCCGTAACCGTTACATCCACTCCGATGTTGATACACTTGAGCGAGTACAGATTCTGGAGGATTTGCGAGCAGGAATGTTTGACGTACTTATTGGAGTAAACCTCTTGCGCGAGGGCCTTGACCTCCCCGAAGTGGGTCTTGTGGCGATATTGGATGCCGACAAGGAGGGCTTCTTGAGAAATGTTCGCTCCATTACGCAGATTGCCGGACGTGCCGCACGCCATTCCAACGGACAGGTTATACTCTATGCCGACCAATGTACCGACTCGATGCGCATAGCAATAGAGCAGAGCAACCGCCGCCGCGAAAAACAGGTGCGCTATAATCTTAAGCATCAGATGCTACCACGACAGGCACAAAAGAGCGGAACTGGCCAAAGCCTACTGCTTGCAAGCAAGGCCAAGCCAGAGGATATGACGGTCTATCCTATTGTCGATAATCACTATATGACGGCAGCCGATGTCGAGAAAGAGTACCAGGTTCAACGCCAATACGAATCACAAAACGTAGATGCTTTGATAGCCAAAGCCCGCGAGGATATGGAACGCGCCGCCAAGTCGCTGGACTTCCTCGCCGCCGCTCGCTATCGTGACCGTATGTATGAACTCCAAAAAATCAAAGAGGAGGCTGGAAAATAGAGTATTTACAATACAAAAGAGTAACCTTGCGTGCTACTCTTTTCTTTTGATTATATATCCTCCCATATCGGGCCAAGTATTGTAAAAATCCTCGATGTAGCGCATCTCGTCGTCAGTGCAGCCTACCATAAGTTTCATCTCGGCATCGCCCTTATCCAAATCGACGGTACATATTACAGCATTGAGTCCGCGCTCGGGCTCACTACCCAACCACACATCAACGCCCTCTCCATCAGCAGACGTAGTACCATCAAGATAGCCATAATCCAACGCATAGACAATCTCATTGAAACGTGGATGATGCGACCCTTTGGGTCTATCTATCACTATCTGCGAACGCTCCAATAGAACATCCAATCTTTGCCAAAATACTTCCGTCTTACTCATTATCTATCTGCATTTTATCCCCTTCCACCTCAACTATTACTTCATCTTCCGAAGCACCATCGTAATTATCCAACAAAGATTTCGGCATACGTTTCGGTTCTGTCGATGCACTCAACTTACGCAATCGCTCACCCAATCGCACAATATTATTATTACCCGTATGCAGACGCTTATATGCATCATCATACTTTGCTTTGGCTTGGTCGAGTTCGGCACCTACACCCTCCAGCGCCGTAGTAAAATCCACCAACTGACGATACAATTTCAAGGCATTATCCAAGATTGCCGCTTGATTCTTGCTCTGGTCATCACGCTGCCACAAGTCGTTTACAATCATCAGCAATGCAAACAGATTGGTCGGCGAAGAGATTACAACCTTGCTCTTATAAGCATCGCTCCATATTGTATTATCCTCCTTGAGAGCATCCAGGAAGGCTGGCTCATTCGGCACAAACATTATAACGAAGTCGGGTGATGCGACCAACTCTTGATACTTCTTGCGGCTCAACTCCTTAACGTGTTGGCGAATAGAGGCAATATGTGCCGCCATAGCCACGCTACGCTCGGCCTCCGTCTCAGCCTCAACACTCTTGACATACGACGTGAGCGACACTTTAGAATCGATAACTATCTGGCGCTTATTGGGCAAATTCAAAATCACATCGGGACGCAGATTATTGCCCTGTTCATCCTTCAAATTCTGTTGTGTATAATAGTGTACACCTCGAATTAGTTTGGAATTATCGAGAATCGTATCGAGTATCATTTCGCCCCAATCGCCCTGCACCTTGGAATTTCCTTTAAGGGCATTGGTCAGGTTGGTCGTTTCGGCTGTAATCTTCACATTTAACTCCATCAAACGCTGCAACTCATTCTTCAATGCACCACTCTGCTCGGTCTGATGCGAATATATATCCTCCACTCGACGGCGGAACTCGCTGATATTATCCTTGAACGGTTTGAGTATCACATCCATCGACTCACGGTTCTCCTCCTTAAATCGACGGCTCTGCTCGCCTAACACATCACCCGCCAAAGCCTTGAACTGCTCCCGCAATGCCTTCTCAAACTCCTCTTGTTGATGTGCTTTTTCAGCCACCGCACGACGCTCGGCTTCGAGTTCGGTCTCTGCTTTTACTCGCGCCACACGCTCCTGCTCACACTCTGCTCGCAATGACTCCTGAACACGTTGCGCCTCTGATGTCGCAATACCCGCCGCCGACAGAGCCTGCTCGGCTACCGACAAACGCTCCTGCGTGATTGCAACTCGTTGTTTTTGCTTAACATACAGCACCGCCAATACCACTCCTACGACAAGCAATATGACGATTATCGACAAATATAGTATATCCATATAAATAATTTCAAATTTTACACTTAACAAAGATAGCGACTTTCCGAGAAAAAAACTATATTTGTGGAGAACATTTTTGACAGAACTATGAACCGTAAACTTTTTATTTTGTTGCTCGTTTTATTGTCTGCATTTTCGTCGTGCGATAATATTAACAAAAGGCCTATAGCATATATTGATTTTTCCTCGATGTGGGACTACTCACCCAACAACAAGGAGCAAGTAACAGAGATATGGGATGTACTTCATACCACAGCCACGCTGCAAGGTATAGTCAATCGCAAAAAACCCATAATATACATCAACTACGTCAAAAATCATATGATGGAGGCCGACCGTTTCTGGTGGAACTATTATCACCAGGAGGGGCGCTGGCTTGCAGAACGCGACACAGTTGTGTATGACGACGTTGTGCAACTTATCGAGCAATATTCCAAACATATAGATGGCGCGGTTGTTTATGATTCAAATATTGCCTCTACGTCGTGCGTGGCATCGGCTGTCGCGGGCATTGAGAATCTGGTCGCAATACGTTACGACAAGCGCAAAGGCTCACTCTACGACAAACTAATCAATCAAGGGCCAAAACTAAAAGTGAAGGTATGGTTAGTTAATCCCAATGGCTCGTCACTCTTTACGGGTAAAGGCACAATTCCTCAAACAGACCGTCAATCTACGGGCTCACTCAAAAACGACCCTTACATTTGGTTCATTCACAATTATATGAAATCAAACCGTTGTAGCGGAGAGTACGGAGCATATTATCTCGACCAATATTGGCGCGAGCGACCTCAGGCCGCCCCGATGAATGCTCACTGCTTAACGAATCACGACTTTTTTGTCAGCAAACAAGCATTCTTTTTCGACCTCTCGCCTTGGGCCGACGAGCCTGCTACGGATGACCGAGAGCAGAGCGTTGGATGCGATTACAACACTCTAATTGAGATGCTACGCGAGGCATACCGAATCAACAAAGGAGAGAAGATGTGCCACATTGGAGGATTTCCCGCGTGGGCATACAAATACACCAAACACGCCGACGGCCAGCACGAAGATGTAGCAACAGAGTGGGAATTCAGCCGCATAATAAGCGGCTACAATGCCTTCAAAGATGCTGATGCCATAGGCTTTGGAGCAATGGCCAACGCCTCGTTCTGGCAACACTTCCCAACGGCAGAATCATATCCTCAAAAATGGGTAACCGAAGATGAATTACGCAGTCGCGGTTATCTTGACGAGCAGGGGAAGGTAAAAATCGACGGTCGTAAGTTCTACATCTTCTATGTAGGCGATTACGACGCGTCGTCGTGGATTACGAGCGTACTGCCCTATTTTTGGAGCGACCCCGCACGAGGCGAATATCCATTAATGTGGTGCATAAGCCCCGTATTGGCTCGCCGCGCTCCGATGGTTATGGATTACGTTCGTCGTACCGCATCGCCCAACGACTACTTTGCTGCCGCCGATAACGGAGCAGGCTACCTGATGCCTGGAATGTTACAAGCGCCTCGCGAATCAGGCCTTCCCGATGGCCTTGATGCGTGGGCCGAGCATTGCCGTCCATTCTACCAAAAGTGGGGACTTACGATTACGGGATTCGTTATCGACGGTCACGCCCCTGCGCTCAACGACAAAGGCTTGGAGTGCTATGCATCATTCAGCCCCAACGGCATAGTACCGCAAAAAACTCCTCGCACACGCCTCTTTGGCAATATGCCCATATTGCGTTCTGGCGATGATTTGGTGCACACTCCCGAAGAAAATGCAGACTTTATAGTTTGGGATATGCTCTATCGCAACCCCACCCCATTTGGTTGGTATCGTGACATCCTGAAATCACCCACTTGGCACAAGGAGATAATCGAGCATATAAAACAAGATGCTCCGCAGTTGGAGTTGTTGGATGCCCCCACATTCTTTGAACTCTACCGCCGATGGCTCAAAGAGAATCCCGATGCTGCCGCTGGCAAAATCCAATAGAAAAAAACTTAATCCGTAGAAAATAAAAAACATATCTACTATGAAAAAACTATTACTTCTTTTTGTTATGGCCATTGCGCTTGCAACAATCTCCACAAAGAGTGCACAGGCACAAGCCACACAAAAGATTATCGTTCCACAAGATGTTGAGAAATGGATTACATCTTCGTTTGGCAAAGGCAAACTACCCCCATTCTCATTTCTTTATAACGACAAAAATTCAGCGGGCTTTATCCGCAAATGGAAACACTCGCTCAAAAAACAGCAGAGCGACAATAGTAATGTTGTAGCCTATATTGTCACCTACACTGACCCTACGACAGGGCTTGAAGTTAAATGCGAGATAAATGGTTTCAAAGAGTTCAACGCCGTAGAGTGGGTAATCCACTTTACAAATACTTCACAGCAGAACACTCCGCAGATAAAGCAGGTCAAAGCCCTCGATTATACGATGCAAGCCCAATCCGAAGAGCCTTACCAACTCTTGAGTTGCAAAGGCACCAACGCTTCAAGAGCCGATTTTATGGCGCAATTAGAGCCTATTGACATCGGAAACGGCATCCTGATGAAACCCGAGCACGGACGTTCGTCTGACACTTCAGCATTTCCCTTCTTCAACGTAATATCGCCCGACAACACGGGTGCAGTCATAGCCATAGGCTGGACAGGCGAATGGTATGCCTCTTTGAATCGCATTGACGAAAAGAGTCTGATGCTACACTCTGGTATGAACAAGATGGATTTACACCTATTGCCCGGTGAGACCATCCGCACGCCTCGCATCGCTATGCTCTTCTGGCAAGGTGAAGACTTTATGGCTGGCAACAACTCTTTCCGCCGTTTTATGCTCGCCCACCATACCCACAGGGTCGATGGCGCCTATGCTCACGCTCCTCTGTGCGGAGGTTTTGATTGGGGAGACCCCACGCCCTGTAACGAGTACGGATGCTTGACCGAGGATTATGCCATAGCACTTATCAATCGCCACAAACAATTTAACATCACACCCGAAGTATTTTGGTTGGATGCAGGCTGGTACACAGGTAGCGGCGGACCAAATTTCGAAGGTCGCAATTGGTATAATCAAGTAGGTAATTGGACCGTTGATAAGGAGCGTTTCCCAAATGGATTAAAGCCCATATCGGATGCCGCCCACAAGATTGGCGCAAAGTTTATGGTATGGTTTGAGCCCGAGCGCGTATTCAAGGGAACTCAATTCGCCCGAGAGCATCCCGAATGGTTACTCTCGCTCCCCAGCGGAGGCGATAATATGCTCTTCAACCTCGGCAACAAACAAGCGCTCGATTGGTTGTGCAAATATATTGGCGACCTAATTGAGGAGAATGGCATCGATTACTATCGTCAGGACTTCAATATGCCCATCAACGGTTATTGGGAGGCAAACGATGCCCCTGGCCGTATCGGCATAAGCGAAATTCGCCACATCGAAGGCCTCTACGCATACTGGGATTATCTTTTGGAACGTTTCCCCAATATGATTATCGACAACTGTGCATCAGGCGGACGCCGCCTCGACCTGGAGACTATGAGCCGCAGTCTGCCGTTATGGCGCACCGACTATCGTTATGGCGAAGTGAATGGTTATCAATGCCACACCTATGGTCTAAATTTCTTCCTGCCGTTACACGGTACGGGTGTATATGGTGGCGACCACTACAACTTCCGTTCAAGTATGAGCAGTGCAATGGTAACAAATTGGGAGGTTGCCTCACGTAATGGCTCGCTTGCCGATATGCACCGCTCGATAAAGCAATTCAAGGAGTTACGACCATATTATATGGAGGATTACTATCCGCTGACAGGCATTAAAGACCTTACAGCCGAAGATGTTTGGTTGGCATATCAACTCAATCGTCCATCGGATAACTCGGGCATTGTGATGGCATTCCGCCGTAGCGAGAACGGCCAAAACGAGATTACTGTCCAACTAAAAGGATTAACTCCCGACCAGACCTACGTTGTCCGCAACGATAACGACGGCTCTGTAAGCGAGGCCACAGGCAAGCAACTTGCCGAGGGCATAGCGCTAAAAATTGATGCTCCTAGAGGCTCTTTGATGCTGCAATACGCACCCAAGAAATAATGATTACTAATAAATAACAATTAAATAAAACATTATGCAATTAAAATTCATTTCTCTGCTGACAGCGTGGCTATTGCTTACCTTTGTTGGCATTACACCTTGTAAGGCTGTAAACATTATCCCCTATCCTCAATCTGCCGAGATGACAGATGTCGTTTTCAACAAGGCAAAGATTAACAAAATTAAGTATATAAAGGCCAAGGATATACCTGCCGAGGCATACGAACTCCACATCAAAAAGAGCGGTATTGTCATCAAGGCCGCGGACGATGCAGGACGTTTCTATGCGCTCCAATCGTTGAATCAACTTGCCGAAGAAGAGACAATGTATTGTGGTGTAATCAAGGATGAGCCGCGTTTCAAGTGGCGTGGTTTTATGCTCGACGAGGCCCGCCATTTCTTCGGAAAGGAGCAGGTTAAGCAGGTACTCGATATGATGGCCCGCTACAAGTTGAACCGTTTCCATTGGCATCTCTCTGACGACCAGGCTTGGCGTATAGAGATTAAGGCCTTCCCCGAACTAACTACTGTCGGCGGTATAGGTTGCTACTCCGATTCAAAGGCCCCTGCAAGATTCTACACGCAAGATGAGATTCGTGAGATTTTGGCCTACGCAGCCGAGCGTCACATCGAGGTTATACCCGAAATTGATATGCCTGGCCACGCCTCGGCTTTCAACCGAGTTATGCCAGCGCTCAAGGGCAACGACCGCACCGTAAACCCAGGTAAGGAAGAGACTTACGCTACACTTAAGACCATCTATTCAGAACTTGCCAACCTGTTCCCTGGTCGTTATATCCACATCGGAGGCGACGAGGTAAACAAGAATGGTTGGGATAATCTCCCCGAGGTTAAGGCATTAATGGAGAAGGAGGGCTTGAAGTCACTCAACGAGGTGGAGGAGTATTTCTGCCGTCGTTTGGCCGACATCATCACCTCGTTAGGCAAAAATGTTGTAGCGTGGGACGATTTGATTGACAGCGGCACATCACCCGAAGGCAAGGTTATGCTTTGGTGGCACACCGAGCATCCCGAGTTCTTGGGACAGGGTGCTGACAAGGGCTTCGATATGGTTGTATGCCCCGACCGTCCCTTCTATCTCGACTTTGTTCAGGACCCCGACGACAAGGAGGGCCACTTGGTATGGATTAAGGCCGTAAACTATATGAAGGAAATCTATGAATACAAGATTGAGGACAACCCCAAGGTTATCGGCGTTCAGTCAAACCTTTGGTCTGAAAGAGTAATTACCAACCCTCGCCGCGAGTATATGATTTATCCGCGCATCCTCGCATTGGCCGAAAAGGCTTGGTCTTTGGACTCTAACATCGACTATTCTGCATTCTTAAAGCGTGTAGAAAAAGAGTATAAGTTCTTGGATTCGAAAGATATTTTTTACTACGACTTCCGTAATCCCGAACGCCATCCCGAGCCCAAAAGATAGCGATAATATTTTCTTTCCCCGAACTCTATCTTTCTCAAAGGGAGGGGCTAGGGGAGAGAAGAATACTCCCACACGGAAAAAGGGCTCCAAAATTGGAACCCTTTTTCCGTGTGGGAGTTGACGGATTCGAACCGCCGACCCTCTGCTTGTAAGGCAGATGCTCTGAACCAGCTGAGCTAAACTCCCTAATTGCTTGTTTGCGGGTGCAAATATAGCGCAAAAAAGTGAATTTGCAAATTATTTTGCTTATATTTGTTCTCAACTCAAGGCCGCGCACCACGCCGCCCATAACAAGAACTAACCAAAAATTACAATATTATGAAAAAGATTACCCTTGTTGCACTCTTGCTATTCTCGTGCATCGCACTCTGCGCGCAGCAGCGTAGACCCCAATCCCCTAACGCCAATCTTAAATCCGTAGAGGTAAATGCCGACGGCAGTGTCACATTCCGCATCTTCGCCCCCACAGCACAACGTGTAGGCCTGACGGGCGACATTATGGCCTTTGGCGCAAAATTCGCGAAAGACGATAAGGGCGTTTGGAGCGCAACTCTTCCGAAGGAGCAGGTCGGCGAAGGTGCTTTCCGCTACGCATTTACGGTTGATGGCATTCAGGTTTTCGACCCGAAGTATCCACGCCTTAGCGAGATTCGCCCCGTAGTCGAGATTGTCAAGGGCGGCGAGCAACCCTTCTGGGCGCAGAAAGATGTTCCTCACGGTGCCGTAGCACAAGTTTTCTATAAATCCTCAACGATGAACACCACACGCCGTATGCACATCTGGACACCCGAAGGTTACAACGCCTCGAAAGAGAAACTTCCCGTATTATACCTTATTCACGGTGGTGGCGACAACGACGCATCGTGGCCTGGTGTTGGTCGCGCTGGTAACATTCTCGACAATCTGTTGGCCGAGGGTAAGATGGCTCGAATGATTGTCGTTATGCCCGACGGCAGTATGCCCACCGATAAGTTTGCCGACGAGTTGGTAAAGGATATTATACCTTATATTCAAAAGAACTACCGCACCAAGACCGATGCCGCCAATCGCGCTTTGGCGGGCCTCTCGATGGGCGGTTTGGAGACTATGGAGTCATTTATGGCCTACCCCGCTATGTTTGGTTACATCAACGTAATGAGTTCGGGATGGTTTGCCAACAACCGCGAGATGTATGCCAATGGCGAGAAGCGTTTGAACGAGATTGCCGCAACACTCAACAAAACAGCCAAATTATTGCTCTTCACGCAGGGCGGCCCCGAAGACATCGCCTACAACAACGGCAAAGAGATGTTGAAGGTCTTCGATAAGTGCGGCATCAAATATGAGTTCAGCGAGATGCCTGGCGGTCATAGTTGGCACGTTTGGCGCCACGACCTACACAACCTCGCCCCAAGACTTTTTAAGTAATACTAACAATAAAAAGATGTAACCGACTCCCTCCCCAAAAGAGGGAGTTTGTTTTTCAATAAATAAGAAATCAATTTTGAATTACAAAAAAATATCGCTATCTTTGTAATAGGCTATCGGATAGGTAGTCTTGTATTGGTGGCATTTAGGCTATTGTTTTGTGAAGTAAAACGACCAAAATTTATTAAACAAGTATAACAATAGGCACATTAAATGCTCACGCTGTTTGGCGTGGGTGTGTCTATACTTGTATGGGTACTTGGTCGTCCCTTCTTCACAAAAGACAGTACCCACGTTTCTTTTTTTTGAGTTAAACGGTTGCCATCTGCTGGCGAGGAAAATTAACTAACTTATTTTATTGTTTAACTTAAAATGACACTACTATGAAAACAAATGAAGTTTTTCCAAATGTAGAAGTACGTGCAGAATCTTGGGCTTATACAGAATTAGTTCTTTCTATTATTGTTGGTATTTTTGGACTGATAGGAGGTATAACTAGCGGCTATCCTATATTAATTATTGGTGGTATATATATTGTTATTCAAGGATTTGCAATATGTACGAGAATGAAATTATGGATAAAAACATCATTATATGCAGTCAGGATAAACAATATATTAGAACAAAATAATAAGCAATAAAAACTATACAAAAATAACACCCCACCAAGAAATTGGCGGGGTGTTGCGTTTCGAAGTTGTATAACAAGAGGGATTTTTAGGCCTGCGAAGTGCGAAAAAGCGGAGTTTACTTAAGCGTAAATGAGCATTTTGAGCACGAGCATAACGCAGAAATCACCTTGTTAGACAATTTCGCAATTACTTATTCATCTTCGCCCACGAGTCTTTAAGCGTTACCGTACGGTTAAAGACAAGGTGGTCCACAGTAGAATCCTTATCGACATTGAAGTAACCGATGCGCTGGAACTGCAAGTAATCGAGTGGCTTGGCGTCGGCCAAGAACTTCTCAACGTAGCACTCCGTAAGCACCTTCAACGAGTCCTCGTTAATCATCTGCTTCATTGCGTCAAGTGCCTCGCAACCCTGCTCCTTGCGGATAGCGGCCATCTCGTCACGAGGATTTTCCACTTTCCACAAACGGTCATACAAGCGCACTTCGGCCTTGATACAGTGGTCGCAACTTACCCAATGCAAAGTACCCTTCACCTTGCGGTTGCTACCCGGCATACCTGTCTTTGTGTCGGGGTCGTACTCGGCATAAACAGTCGTTACATTGCCGTTCTCGTCCTTGTCGCAGCCCGTACACTTAACGATGTAGGCATTCTTCAAACGTACCTCCTGACCAGGTGTCATACGGAAATACTTCTTCGGAGCATCCTCCATAAAGTCATCGCGCTCCATCCACAACTCGCGGCTGAACTCGATTGTGTGTGTACCAGCCTCGGGGTCTTCGGGGTTGTTTACAGCCTCCATAGCCTCAACCTGTCCCTCGGGGTAGTTGGTAATCACGAGTTTTACGGGGTCGATAACAGCACTCACACGAGTAGCACGCTTATTGAGGTCATCACGCACAGCGCTCTCCAATAATGCAAAGTCGTTCAGTGCATCGTATGTTGTATAACCAATCTTATCTACGAAATTGCGGATTGACTCTGGCGAGTAACCACGACGACGGAATCCGCACAAAGTCGGCATACGGGGGTCGTCCCAACCATTCACCAAGCCCTCCTTAACCAATATGAGCAAGTTACGCTTACTCATCAGCGTATAGTTAAGGTTCAACTTATTGAACTCATACTGACGTGGGCGGTAGGTGCTTGCATCAACACCATCCTTAACCCAATCAACAAACAAATCATACAAAGGACGGTGAGGCACGAACTCCAAAGTACACAACGAGTGTGTCACACCCTCGAAATAGTCACTCTGGCCGTGTGCAAAGTCGTACATAGGATATACCTTCCACTTATCACCCGTGCGATGGTGAGGATGATTCACCACGCGATAGATAATCGGGTCGCGGAAGTGCATATTTGAACTTGCCATATCAATCTTTGCTCGGAGCACCATCCGACCCTCCTCAATCTCGCCAGCAGTCATCTTCATAAACAAATCGAGATTCTCTTCAATCGGGCGGTTGCGATAAGGGCTGTCGGTACCGGCCTGTGTAGGCGTACCCTTCTGCGCTGCAATCTCCTCCGATGTCTGCTCGTCGATATATGCCTTACCCTCCTTAATCAAGCGGATAGCGAAATCCCACAACTGCTGGAAATAGTCAGATGCATAGTACTCGTTACCCCATTGGAAGCCGAGCCACTGGATATCCTCCTTGATGGCCTCAACGTACTCCATATCCTCTTTAGTCGGATTGGTATCATCAAAACGAAGGTTACACACACCGCCATACTTTGCCGCAACACCAAAGTCCAAGCAAATAGCCTTAGCGTGACCTATATGCAGATAGCCGTTAGGCTCGGGCGGGAAACGGGTCTGTACTCGCTTTTCACCCTTTGCTATGGCCTCCTCGATGACCTCCTCCACGAAGTTAAGACGCTCCTTGCTCTCAACATTCTCGACATTGTTTACATTACTCATAGTATATCACTTAATTTTATTATTTCTCACTCAATGGAATATCCTTTAACAGACGTACCGACACTGACACTACCTGCTTATTACCCAAGCCCGTACCATCGTATAGCAGAGCAAAATAGCAGTTTAGGTTGACTGTATTCTTAAAGAACCAGCGGTTATATCCGATTTTCGTATTGCTGTAGATATGTTCTGTCGTACCGAAGAACGACTCTCCTGCATACAACTCGCCACCGTAGCCATACGGGAAGCGGTCACTGCGGAATGAGCGATAGTATGGTTGCAAATTCTCGCCTACATACAACAACTCATCGAGATAAACGCCCCACTTCGACATACGCATCTGCAACATTCCGCCTTTGGGCGTACGATATTTTTCATCATTATCGCGGTCACGCTGGAAAATCTGCACATAGTTCAACTTCACATCGAAATCAAAGAATGCATTGAAGCGTGCTCCGACATAAGGATTAATCGTAAGTTGGTCATTCACGCAGTGCTCGATTAACTTACTACCTGCAAAGTGGAACATCATAAAGTTGTAGCCACCATAAAATCGCTTATGATAATTATCGAAGAAGTATTTACCCGCCGACATTATGCGGAACTTCTCGCGTGACTCCTCCGAGAATTTACCACACCAATCGGCCGAAATCTCAACAAAACCACGCTCGACGTGATACTGCGCCATAACGCCCTGCACTCGATTATGGAAGAAACGCATCGAATCGCTCATTATAACCTCTGAATATTCGCCCAACATCTTCTCGCGGGGGAAGATACCAGCATAAGCCGACACCTCGCGACTCTTGAACTGATAATATATCTGAGGGCGCTTTTTCGCAAACATCACATTATTGTTGCCGAAATCCGACCACAAATCAACGCCTGCTACAAGGCTATTTTTATCATCCCAGGCTATTCCGATTTTTGGAGTAAGGCGTGATGAAAATATGGTCTGCGACTCGCCAAAACGACAATCAACCAACTCTCTATTATCGAAATACATATCGTAATCGGCCCCAACAAGAATCTTCCAATCCTCTTGAGCCTTCACGCTTATGGCTGACGTAACAGCAAAAATCAATAATGCCAGAGATGCTATTTTCCGTATCATTTGCATAAAAAGTAAATTATAACTCGCAAAGTTAATGTTTTTCTTGTTATTTATATTATATTTGTTCTGATAAAACGACTCATATATGAGAAAAATTTCCAATATCGAATTACATAGGCCTTCGGTTGAGCAATTTGCACAGATGAAAAGGCTTCCTGTAAGAGTAGTACTCGACAATGTTCGCTCGGCCCAAAACGTAGGTGCTTTTTTCCGCACCTGCGACGCTTTTGCCATTGAGCATATTGACCTTTGCGGCATAACTATAACTCCACCATCGCGCGACATACACAAAACGGCTCTCGGAGCAGAACTTACGGTGGAGTGGAGCCACCACCCATCGACCGTTGAATGTGCCGAGGAGTTAAAGCAACAAGGTTACACATTGCTGGCTATCGAGCAGGTCGAAGGTGCTGTTATGCTCGACCAACTGACCATAGACCCCACTAAACGCTACGCACTTGTTTTTGGCAATGAGGTGGCGGGCGTGGACCAGGCTGTTGTCGACATATGTGACGGAGCCATAGAGATTCCGCAAGTCGGAACAAAGCATTCAATCAATGTATCGGTAGCAGGAGGTGTGGTACTATGGCCATTTTTTGCCGAACTCAAAACTATGTTGTAACCGATGAAGACACGATACAATTATAGTCCTTTTAAGCGATTTAAGGATTGGCTTACAGGGCCATTTCATAGCGCCAGCACACGTCTTGTGCGCCATCTGCGTAGCAGAGGTGTCAAAGTTGGCGATGGCGTAGTATTTCGCGATGCCAAATCGGTAACCATCGACCTCACACGCCCCAGCCTTATAGAGATTGGCGACAACGTAGATATAAATGTAAATTTCACCATTATGACTCACGATTTTGCATCGGGAGTCTTTCTAAAGAAATATAACGAACTTATTAATTCGTCGGGGCGAGTTAAGTTGGGCAACAACATCTATATCGGACGCGACGTTACAATCTTGAAGGGTGTTAGTATCGGAGATAACTGCGTAATCGGATTAGGCTCTATCGTCACTTCTGACATTCCGTCCGATTCGGTTGCTGTGGGTGCCCCCGCACGAGTAATCTGCACAATTGACGAGTATTTCTCTCGCCGCAGAGGTCGTTGTCTTGAGGAGGCTTTTGAATACGCCCGCTCGATTCGCCAAAACTTTGGCCGAGAGCCTCAGGTGGAGGATTTTTGGGAGGAGTTTCCTCATTTTGTCAGTGGCGACAAAATTGACTGCTACCCTACTCTCCCCATCAAACGACAATTGGGCCAAGCCTACAATCACTACCGTAAACATCACAAAGCAACATTCGACTCTTTCGAGGAGTTTTTGACAGCAGCGCTTTCATCCGAAGCCTCAAAAACATCTGACAAATAAGATTAAAATAAAAATTTGGTATACCCATAAATCTTATCTATATTTGCGCCGTACACAAAGCATAATTTAATATTAACATTTTATGTCAGTAGCAGGAAGTGTCAGAGCCGTTACGACTCTGCGTTTAACAGAAATGAAACAGCGAGGCGAGAAAATCGCTATGCTCACATCATACGACTACTCTACCGCCAAGATAGTAGATGCCGCAGGTGTTGATGTAATTTTGGTAGGTGATTCTGCGGCCAATGTTATGGCTGGATATGAATCTACTCTACCCATTACGCTCGATATGATGATATATCACGCTCGCTCGGTTGTGCGAGGCGTAAATCGCGCATTGGTAGTTGTTGATTTGCCGTTTGGTACATATCAAGGTAACTCAAAGGTTGCGCTCGATTCGGCCATTCGTATTATGAAGGAGACCGAGGCTGATGCCGTAAAGTTGGAGGGTGGCGAGGAGATACTTGAGTCTATCCAACGTATCCTCTCGGCTGGTATTCCCGTAATGGGCCACTTGGGACTCACTCCGCAATCTATCCACAAATTTGGAACTTATAGCGTACGCGCCAAAGAGGAGGCCGAAGCCGAGAAGTTGGTACGCGATGCACATCTTTTAGAGGAGGCTGGTTGTTTTGCAGTCGTTTTAGAGAAGATTCCCGCAGTATTGGCTGAGCGTGTTTCCAAAGAGATAAAAATCCCGACAATAGGTATTGGCGCAGGTGGTGGTGTCGATGGCCAGGTGCTCGTTGTTCACGATATGTTAGGTATTACGAACGATTTTTCGCCCCGTTTCTTGCGACGTTATGCCGACCTAAATACGGTTATGAGCAATGCCATATCGAATTATGTCAGCGACGTAAAGAGCCAAGACTTCCCCAACGAGAAAGAGCAATATTAATATAGTTAAACCTTACAACATTGAAAAAGTTAATTATAATCCCCACTTACAACGAGATAGCGAATATATCTCCGATGATTGACAAGGTCTTCTCTCTGCCAGAGCCTTTCGATTTGCTTATCATCGACGACGGCTCACCCGACGGCACTGCTACGGTTGTTAAAAATCGTCAGGCAGAATTCGAGGGACGCCTTCATATCATCGAGCGTAAAGGCAAATTGGGCCTCGGTACTGCATATCTCACAGGTTTTAAGTGGGCTTTGGAGCACGGCTACGATTATATCTTCGAGATGGATTGCGACTTCTCTCACAATCCCGACGATTTGGTACGCCTGCATCAGATGGCCACACAAGGCTACGACGTGGTTGTCGGCTCTCGTTATGTAAAGGGCGTAAACGTAGTTAATTGGCCAATGTCGCGCCTGTTGATGTCATACTTTGCATCGGTGTATGTACGTTTTGTTACGCGTATGCCTGTGCGTGATGCTACGGCGGGCTTTGTATGCTACTCTCGCAAAGCGCTGGAGACTATCGATTTGGATGCTGTAAAGATGAAGGGCTATGGTTTCCAGATTGAGATGAAGTACTCGGCGTGGCGTTTGGGCTTGAATGTAGGTGAGGTATCAATCATCTTCACCGAGCGTCAGGAGGGAGCATCAAAGATGAGTGGAGGCATCTTTGGCGAGGCACTCTTTGGTGTTATGAAATTACCATTTCGCAAAATTCGCTGCAAGAAATAGATATGGTAAATAGTACACAAAACTTAACCCAAACTAACAAAACTACATTTTGGCAAAAAGTAGTTAAGTTTATGATGAGCCCCCGCAATCTATTTATATTGGGGGCTATTATCATATTGACGCTTACGCTATTGGAGGTTACTCGTGACCGACATTCCAACTTCAAGATTTTTGCACAAGCCACACAACTGTTTTGGAAGGGCGTGGCTCCGTATGGCGACAATTGGAGTGCTATGGATTCGGGCTTGGACTATTTTTTATATGGCCCACTTTTCAATCTCCTGTTTGCGCCATTCGCCTTTCTTCCAGGCTGGGTAGGGCCTATAATGTGGAATCTATTTGGATATGGATTGTGGTTTACTGCAATATTTACCCTGCCACGTTTTACTATCGAAGAGAAGTGTAAATCATTTATGTTTACATTTCTGTTGCTTGCAACCACACAACTCTCATTCCAATACAATGTAGCCATAGGCGCTATGTTCCTGCTGACATACAATATGCTGGAGCGAGGAAAAAGTTTTTGGGCCGTGTTGCTAATCCTCATCTCGGGATTCACCAAGATTTATGGTTTCTTTGCCATAGGATTACTTTTCTGCTATCCCGCAAAACAGTGGTGGCGATATATTGTATATGCCATACCTCTAACGGCGGCAATACTTTTGATTCCAGCCTTAAGCATTCCATTATCCGAAGTCGCAGCCTATTACGATGAGTGGGTTACAGCACTTCTCTCGCATAAGGATACCCGCACCTGGATGACGGTATTCTATATGAAACCATTCGACCTGAAGCCATATCAGATGTATATCCAAGTGTCGGTTTTGGTTGCTCTTTTTGCAGGAATATTATCAAATCTACACTACCGTAATATTCCATTCTACCGCATTGGCGCATTTGCCGTTTTGGTTGGATATGTAATTCTGTTCAGCAATTCGAGCGAGGGTCACACCTACGTCATTTCGCTCATAGGATATATGATGTGGTATTGGGCTATGCACCGAGCGGGGGCGGTGACAACATTCGACAAGGTGCTATTTTGGCTCCTATTTGTAATTGTTGTAGTAATGCCCGTAGACGTTTTATGTCCACCAAAACTGATGCGTATATTCTTTGATGCCACAATAAATTTATGGTTGTTGATAGCGATGTGGACAAGAATATGCTACACGACTTTCGTCAAGATTCCCAGGCAGTGCGTAGAACTAAAATAGCGACAAACAAATAGCGAGAAGTCAATCATAAACTTCTCGCTATTTGTTTACCTATATGTTGCAATATCTACTGGAATGTAAATATATAATTCATCAAAAAGTTCCAGAATGTCACAATACCCGTTGCTAACAGTTTTATCACATAAAAATTCCATTTTGTGCGCTCGTGCAACAGATATATCACAAGATTATTAATGGCAAGACCAATGAGCGAAAAACCGATAAAACGAAGATATTGCATCATCACCTCGGGGTCTTTGCTCGCAAAGGTCCACATACGATTGAGTATATAGTTCGATGTTGCCGCACAAGCAAAGCCTAACGAATTGGCAACATACTTATTTAGTCGCAAACACTCCTTTGCCACATAGGTTATTCCGAAATCGACAAAGACTCCAGAGCCTCCCACAACGCAGAACTTTACAAATCGCTCAAGCAGAATCTTATTTAACAATATCTCTTTTATCATAACTCACTCATTTCCTCTCACATTCCAATCCTTCAGCCCTCTCCTACGCTATTTAATTTCAGTCTGCTGAGCCTCACCGTTAAACCAAGTGTACATATCACGATGATGCAAGACAAATCCCACCTTATAGGGCTGCGCGGGTAACTCCTCGGGCACAACAAAACTGCAATTAACTTTCACCTCTCCTCCCGCAGGAATCTTCACACTCTCTCCTATCGGGTAGAAACGATATTGTTGTTTGCGCCAACCCCACGCCATCTGCAACAGATATTGCTCTCCATCAACCTCTATATCATACGAATAAGGATTATTTATTGTCAGTACAAAATCGAACTTATCGCCACGCTTCACCTCTTCGGGCAACACCAAATCGCTCTCTATTTCGACCAATCGCGTAGGATGGAAATCCGACAATTCGACATAATATACCTCTCGGCCATTTGCCAACTCCACTCGTTTAACACGTTGCATAGCCTCCTGCTCGGTGTAACGTGCAGGGTCTACCTCTATTATTACATCTCGACCCACAAAACCGCTATCATCGCCCCTATATTGCCACTGCGATGTACGATGACTTATATTGGGCTGGCTGAATGTCTCCTCTCCTGTATAGAATGCATATTTGGCCGCAATAGCATACTTGCCGTCAAAAATCACAGGACGACCATCTGCAATATCTGCCATCTGCTGATACGCCTCTTTATTGCGGAATACCTCGAAATTAATTCCGATAGGATTAAACACCAACACCAGACGTGTTATCACAATAAGCCCCATTGTCCACCATCCCGCACGCATTACATAACGTCGAGTACGAGTGTGCTGACGGGCATACATAAACAGAATCCACACCAAGCCAAACACCGCAACAATAGCCCATTGTGGCTGAACATAGCCTCTAAAGGATGAAATGGTAAAGAATATTATAAATGCAGGCGGATATAGTTTCAAGGCTCGCTCAACAGGTGACGAGGCCGCGTGTTTACGATAGGCCTGTACCCATAATGGGAGATAGAATGGCGAGAAAACCACGAACATATTAACCAAGAAATCGGTAATATTCGAAATCTCAAAATAGCCATTGCGTCCCGACAGATGATACATAAACGACACCCAATCGTGCTGATGTTGCCACCACAAGTGTGGAACAATAACGGCCAACGCCACCACTCCACTCATCACCAACTCCCCTATTTTACGAGGATTGCGCAAGAACCATCCTACGTTTGCCGCCAAAGCAAACAACAACACCAAAGCGCCGTGATATTTACTCAATGCCAACAAGCCCAACGATAGCCCCATCGTAAGCCAAGCCCAACGCTTCGATTCGGCAAAGTGCTTGAATGTCAAAAGGAACAGAGCCGTAAAGAACAACAGCGGGCCGTCGGGTACTGCAATCAGTCCATAGAGTTGCAACACCAACATTGCAGAGCAAATCATAACGAACAACTCCGCATCGCCACGCTTTACATCTTTAGGACGTATGACACGCCAAAACATATAGAGATAGAGAGGTTGCAATAACAAAAAGAAGAATCTAACGCCCAACTCTCCCGCAAATAGCGACTCTCCCAACCACACCAAAAATGCCGTCATAGGCGGATGGTCGTAATAACCCCACGCCAAATCCTGCGCAAAAATGTGATAATAAGCCTCATCATTGGCAAGTTCGCTACAACCTGCCGTCAGCAGATTAGCCACCCACCATACAGCCAACCACACGCCAACCACGCCATCAGCCGATAGGCTATTATATTTATCTACAATTCGTTTTAACATCGTATCGTTATTTTATCATCTGCGAAAATCGTTTTGCGCCCAACATATATCGCACAACCATCGAACCTTTATATATTTTATTGGATTCCAAACGGCACGAAGAGCGTATTGCCCTACGTTTCTCGGCCAAGGCCGAGTGCCAAGCAAAAAAATCGCGATATGCTTTCAGCGTTGCCGCCGCCAAATTGGTCTGACGCTTGAGCAGATACAATACAACCGACAATAAATCAGACAATGGACGTACTATCGCAACTACAATGCGTTGCATTGTCGGAGCGCATTTATACAACATAGCCAGATTGTTACGGTAATTGAGATAAAGTTTTCGTGGAGACTCATTGGGCAATGTTCCTCCACCCAAGTGATACACCACACTTCGCGGCTCAACCATCACCTTATAACCCTGCAATTGCATACGCCAACAGAGGTCGATCTCCTCCATATGGGCGAAGAAATCAGCATCAAAACCACCTAAAGCGCGGAACACATCGGCCTTGCAACAAAACGCTGCACCACTTGCCCAAAACACCTCGCAAGGGGTATCATACTGTCCCTTATCCTGCTCGATGGTTGACAAGATACGACCTCGGCAAAATGGGTAACCCAAATAATCTATAAAACCACCCGCCGCACCTGCATACTCAAAACTCTCTCGCTCTACATAAGAGAGTAACTTTGGCGCTACGGCCGCCACTTGACTATTATTCTGAAGCGTTGCAACCAATGGCTCAAGCCACCCTTCCGTCACCTCAATATCGGAATTTAGCAACACAAAGCACTCTGCATCAACCTGCTTTAGCGCACGATTGTAACCATCAGCAAAACCGTAGTTCCTATCCAACAGCACCAACTTTATATCAGGATACTCTCGGCGTAAAAACCCCACAGAATCGTCCGTAGAGCCATTATCTGCAACCACAATATCTACACTTTGGGGTGTATGCTCAACCACACTCGGGAGAAATTGCTCCAAGTGTTTACGACCATTCCAATTGAGTATGACTACGGCTGTATGTATCATATTTTCTGATTTCTAATCTCTTCGGGCGGCAGATGCTTCCAACGACGATGTGTCCACATCCACATTTCTGGCTCTAGCATAATATCCTGCTCCAATATGCGCACATAACGCTCCATAATTTCATTTGGCTCGACCTGCTCCTCTCCGTCATACAAGCAAGTCAGATGCCCCTCATAATAACCAGTACGTATTCGACGAGGCGAAAAATAATATATTGGTAACCCATATTTCAAAGCCAACACCTCTGCCCCATTATAGAATGCTGTCCACTGATGCAAGAACTTATGCCAATGAAAATTAGGACGTATCGTAGGATTCTGGTCCGATATAAGCCCCACAATCATAGGGCGTTTATCTTTGTTATCGATAAAATGACGCATCAAACGCCGCATCGACACCAACTCTACATTTGTATGCTTACGGATACGCTTAAATAATTCGTCAAATACAACATTACTCAACTCGTGATATACCGCAATTACCGTATTATTGACAAATGTCAAACTTGCAGTACTACCCGCCTCCCAAGGCCCATAATGAGCCGACATAAATATCGTATTACGGCCGTCGATAGCCTTAAATGTTACATCAGGTGTAGGCAAAACCATCCTTCGACCTAACTCCTCGTCGCTAATACCCGATTGGCTCAACATATTGATAATCTGCTCCGTAAGATTTCGATATGAACCACGACAAATCTTCTTCAGTTCCTTCTCGCTCTTCTCAGGGAATGAGTTACGCAGATTGGTCATTACCACCTTTCGGCGATAACAAAACACATAACACATCAGCAAATATATAGGATAGCCAAACAGATAATGCCTTACAAAATGTGGCAACAAAGCAAAGCCTCGGCAAAGAGCCCACAGAACGGCAACAGCCGCACGCTGCAAGAGGGTTAATTGTTGGTTTTCGTGTGCCATATAATTCTCTTTAATTTACTCTTCTGCCTCTTCCGGCTTGGGATAACGATTTTTTCGTCCCTCCTTTTCGGGCTTGTCAGCACCTGCCACGACAACCACGAACTCTCCCTTTGGCTCATTCTCAACAAAATGTGCCAACACCTCAGCCATAGTACCGCGTACCGTCTGCTCGAACTTTTTGGTCAACTCACGAGATACCGACACCTTGCGCTCCGCACCAAATGTCTCAGCCAACTGCTCCAACAATTTAACCACACGGAAAGGAGATTCGTAGAATATTATCGAGCGAGTCTCCGACTTCAACTCCTCCAAGCGTTTCATTCGACCCTTCTTCTGCGGCAGGAAACCCTCAAAACAGAATCTGTCACACGGGAAACCGCTCTGCACCAACGCCGGAACGAAAGCCGTAGCACCGGGCAGTGTCTCGACCTCGATTCCCGCCTCTACGCAAGTACGCACCAACAAAAAACCCGGGTCCGAAATACCAGGCGTTCCCGCATCCGAAATTAATGCCACCTCACGACCTTCACCAATAGCCTCGGCTACCGATGCCGCTGTAGCGTGTTCGTTGAATTTATGATGCGAATACAAACGTTTCTCAATGCCTAAATGCTTAAGCAAAAAAGACGACGTACGCGTATCCTCGGCAAGGATATAATCAACCTGTTGCAAGACCTTTATGGCTCGCAATGTGATATCATCCAAATTACCGATAGGAGTTGGTACAATATATAGTTTCGACATAACTCGTTACAAAAGTTTACGCTCCAATAGTTGGGTCAGGAATTTTGCACCCTCCGAATCGGGATTCCATTCGGGGTGATTCTCGGCAATATAAAGCAAGCAATCATCAAACGACTCAAACTCATCCAATGCATCCAAAGTCTGCTCATACACATCACCATCGCCACCAAACAAATCTCTTATCATCAAGAACTTATCGTTAATACCGATAGCCTTGCGCAAAGACTTAATGTGTGAGTGGTTTATCTCTTCGCCCAATGCCGCAGGAGCCGCAATTGTATCGGCCAATGTTGTTGCGTTCTGGGCCATAGCATCGGCCAAAGTTACAGTCTTAACATCTGCGATAGTCTCCCCACTCTTCAACGGCTCTTCGTCGTACTCCACAACACGCTTTACTTGTGGTTGTGGTTTGGGGGTTGGAGTGGCAAATATCTCAACATCCGACTCTTCATCATCCATATCAAAAATCTTCGATATATCGACAACCTTTTCAGGCTTTGGCTCATCGTTATAAATCGACATCATACGCTGATGCTTCGAGCGAGGCTCACGGCGAGGCTCATCAGCGCCAAATAGGCTATTGATACTTACGCTCTTCTTGCTCTTTTCCTCTGCTACGGGCTTTTTCTCTTCGATTACAGCAGGCTCTTTCTCTGTTATCTCTGGCACAACCGTCGGTTGCTCCACAACCATAGGCTCTGCAACATCTGCCGCCTCCTGTTTTGGCTCTTCGGCAGCGGGTGTCTGCTCGGGCATAGCGATATTTACAACCTCTGCAACCGTAGCAGTAGCCGTTGTAGTTTCTGCGACTTCATCATCGGCAATAGGTTCTTCCTCTGACTCCACCTCATCTACCTCACTCTCTTCGTCTTCCTCGGCAAAGATAAACTCTACCTCGACATCCTTTTCCTCGGGCTCAATTCCCTCGTCTGCAACAGAATCGTCTACCACAGGAGGTACTACGGGTACAGCATATTGCTCTGCCGCACCTTCCGCTTCGCCAAAACGCAAAGTATTATAAAGTGATTTAATCTTATCCAGAGCAAGGTCTCGTTCAATCGCAGGAACAGACTCACCTTCGCGCCAATCTGCAACGATAAGCGACAGACGCTTTATTTCAGATTTAATAAATTCGATATTCATAATGAGGCAAATATAAAATTTTTCAAAGATAGTGATTTTTCGCCGATAATCAATGCATTAAAAGCAAAAAAAGAGGCAGCCTGATATGTTTCAGACTGCCAAATTCCTTCAAGTTACGCCAATTGACGCAACCTTAAACTACTTCTCACCAAGTTGGTCGCTATATACGCCGCGTGGCAAATCGTGCATATTGTATTGCGAAGCCATCGAACGACCATAAGCGCCAGCCGACTTGATTGCCAACAAATCGCCTCGCTTACTCTTCTTAAGGCTCACGTTCTCATCAAACACGTCGGTTGATTCACAGGCTGTACCTACGACAGTATATTTCTTGCAAACCTCCTCTTGAGATGTAATATTTTCGATATTATGATACGAGCCATAAAGCATCGGACGAATCAACTCCGTCATACTTGCATCAACGATTAGCAAGCGGCGACCTGTAGCCGTTGTCTTATTAAACAACACGCTTGTAATCAACTCACCACACTCTCCTACAATCGAGCGACCAAACTCAAAATGCACCTCCTTGTCGCCCACATTCAAATATTCGTGAACAATTGCAAACAACGATGCGAAATTAGGAATAGGCTCATTTTCAGGCACATCGTAGTTGATACCCAAACCACCGCCTACATCGACAATGCGGAACTTGAAGCCCAACGACTCCAACTTCTCGACAATCGCATTAGCCTTGTTACACATATTCTCAAATACGTGCAACTCACGAATCTGCGAGCCGATATGAATATGAATTCCGATGATATTGATATTTTCGAGCGACTTAATCAACTCGGCCTCCTCCAAAATCTCATCATACGAGATACCGAACTTACTATCGGCCTGACCTGTATCGATACAACGATTTGTCTTGGGGTCAATATCTGGATTCACGCGCAAGCCTACATCTGCCTTCTTGCCCATCTCGCCAGCAATCTGGTTTACCACCTGCAACTCCTCGATAGACTCGCAGTTGATAGCCAAAATACCCTGCTCGATAGCATAACGAATCTCCTTATCTCGCTTACCCACACCTGCATACACAACCGTATCAGCCGCAAAACCCGACTCAATGGCCTTGCGTACCTCGTTACCGCTGGCACAATCGATACCGATGCCATACTCCTTGATTATCGACAACAAGTAATCATCATTATTCGCCTTAATGGCGTAATGCACCTTGTAACCATACTTCTTTGACTCCGATGCTACACTCTCCAGCGTCTGACGCAAGAGATTAATATCGTAAAGATAAAACGGAGTCTCCAACTCCTTAAGTTGTGATGCAACCTTTCTACTTAACATAAATATTCTATTTATTTCCTAACTAACTTACCTATTCACTTGGGCCTCGATGCCCAAAGATGTGCATCCCGATAACCCAACATTTTGCAAATGTAGTTAATATGATATTTTTTTGCAAATCTATGCACCATAAAGTGTTCGATTATAATAGTTTCATATATATAGCAAACCCAACAGCAAGCACAAAAAGAATAAACTTGCCACTTATAGAAGTGGCAAGCCATTCATATACTACTAACCCCATTAAGACAAAATTTAGGTTATCTAATCAAAATATTCTCTATCGGTTGCCGTTGCTCTCTATCCAACGGATGCGACTGATAGGCCACTCTCTCAAAATCAATCTTCGACAAATCTATACAACGTATCGTATTGTTATACATTGTTTTATAATAAACCTTGCCGTTCGTCAAATCTATCGCCGAAGTCCATTGTGTAGCACTCGGCATATTAGGTACCTGCCCCGCAGGATGCTCAATACCTATCGGCACATCAAAGTTATTCAACAGATGAAAAGCCTGCAAAATCGTATCCACCCCCGTAGCCTGCACGGGTGCCGTTGCCTTCAAAAATGCAGCCCTGACAAATCGAGATGGAGATGTCGCATCACCCGGCAAGCCCAGCATTGCCGAACTTCCGCCCAAAGGGCTCAACGTAACACCCGACAATCTCTCATCTGCAGCACTTCCAGCCCGTAAATTTACATAATTATTCAGATTTGTAACGTGCCACTGAAATCCAGGTGCATTTGTCAATACACCAACCGTATTTTCATAAAAATGTGGCTTGCCATTGACAATCTCCAGCACAACCTGCCGCCCCGACTTCTCGCCTATTCGCCAATGCACAACAGCCGTTTTGTCCAGCCCGACAATTCTCACATTCTTAATACCATCCTTCAACTCATCTATCGTTGCAAAGTTCGCCAAAATCCACGTCGGCACCTGCAAATCTCCCAACGTGTGAGCGCTATCCGTAGCATCATACGACATATACGAGCCATAGGTCGGGAAGAAGAACAGTCCCGCCGACAAACCTGCCTCATTCACGCCCTCGGCTATAAACTCCTTGCGCACAACCGACAAACCCACGACGCCATATTTCGCCTTGTAGGTCAACCCATTTTTGCCCACAGGCGTAAACGACGTAATCTCCTGACCTCGAGGTATTATCACATATTCGCTCGGCAGCGGCTCGTTGGCATTTTCTATTGTTCGTGCCTGCACATAACTGCCATCTTTCGCCTTCAGCGATATACCCGTACACGCCGATGCCGCCATCACACCTCCGCATATAGCGACAGCCCCCAACATAATCGATTTTGTATTCATAGTCATTCACAGATATAAAATTATATTCATATCCGTACATAATTTATACCAAATCGTTTTGGGGAGATTCAAACATTCGGGGTGTAGACACGATGCTCCACTCACCCCGATATAGACTCTATTTACACTTTATTTAGGATTCTTTTTACGATAGGTAACTTCATCACAGGCAACAACACCCACGATGGAAGAACGGCGCATATAGCGGCTTCCAATTTGGTCACCACGCCTGGCAGACAACGCCTTCGCGAATGAAACATAGCCTTCAAAGCCTTTCGCACAACGCTCTCGGCACTCATCATCACGCCCCAACTCAACAACCTGCGACGCATCTTCTCATCGAGCGAATAGAACGGGGTATCCACCGCTGACGGGAAAACTGCAGTTACACTTACCCCGCTACCACGCAATTCATACCACAACGACTGCGCAAAACTCTTTAGATAAGCCTTTGTCGCCGCATAATGCGAAATGGTAGGATATGGTGTCCACGCCGTTATCGAACTCACTATCAATATTCTACCCTCTCCTCTGCGCCGCATATCTTCGGCAAACAATCGGCAGAGCAACGTCGGCGCAGTACAATGCAACGCAATTATTTGTTCAATGCGCTCTACTGCCGTGCGCTCCAACTGCGAGAATAGCAACATCCCGGCATTACTCACCAGAATTTCCACATCATAGCCTCTATCTCTGACCTCCTGATATAGCCTCTGCGCCCCATCTTTTACCGCCAAATCGGCATATATAGGCACAGCCTTAACGCAGAAATCTCGTTCTAAAGCCTCTGCTACACAACGATTTCCATCATCGTCATTACTCACTACGACGATGTTGTAACCTCTCTCTGCCAATTGTCGAGCATACTCCTTACCCATTCCCGAAGATGCTCCCGTAACCAATGCCCATTTCATATCACAAAGTTAACATTTTTAGCGGTATTCCACACATTCCTCCCAACCAACACTTTGAATATTAATTCGTATTTTGTATATTTGTGATAACCAAACAACTAACATTATGAAAGAAGCTGGTTACGTATATATTCTCACCAATCCAAGTTTTAAGGAAGATTGGGTAAAAATAGGCAAAAGTTCTCGCCCCGTTGACATCCGCTCAAAAGAGTTGGACAACACAGCTGTACCATTGCCTTTTGAGATTTACGCAACATTAAAAACCATTAAATACAATGAAGTAGAACATCAACTTCATCAAATGATTGACCGATTGACAGATATTCGTATTCGTCCAAATCGAGAATTCTTTAATATTGCCCCAGACAAAGCTCTTGAGCTGTTCTCTATCATATCAACAACGCTTGATGATGCAGAAATTATTGAATATGAAAACAACAAACCTCTAAACCCAGATACTAACATAACAGTAATAGAAAATGTTGGCAAAACGAAATTAACTAATACAGAACTAATCCAATTTGATTTTTGGACAAAATTTAATGAAAACGCATATAGAAATCACTCTTTTTCGAAGATTTTTAATCTGAGAAAACCATATCCACAACATTGGTATGATATGAGCGTCGGTTCCTCATCATATCATTTATGTCTCACAGTAAGCAGGCAACGCAACGAGATGACTGCAGGATTATATTTTTCGGACGATAAAGATGCGTACTCAAAATTTTATAATTCAGCCGATCAGATAGAAAAATATGTTGGGCACAAAATAGAATGGAGAAATAATCCGAATAAAAAAGCATCAAGACTTCTTATTCATCAAAGCATAGACATTGATAATAAAGAAAGATGGATAGAAGCCTATGATTGGCTATATAATATTTGTATCAAAATATACGAAATAACAAAAATATATAATAAATAAACCATCTTTATGTAATAATATAAGATTAAACCGCAGGCCTTCGGGCTTTCGGTTTTTGTATGTATATAAAAGTTCACCTGACTTTCCGAGGATTGCCAGAGGCAATATGTTCTCGGCTTCGGTTGACGGCGCCTCGGCATAGCATATATAATATAGGTATATATACGCTCTGCACTCGGCTAAACACAAGTCCTCCCTCACAGGAGGGAGGATTTAGGTGGGTGGGTAACATAAAAGGTGCGGCACAGCCGCCTCTTCAAGCGAGTTAGGATTACCGACTCGGCTTGGTAAAGAATAGTAATAGTAACCCATCTGCAATAGTAACCGCGCCCAGACAGGTACAAAGAAAAAGCCGAGTCGGAATAACCCAACTCGGCTTGAAGAGGCGGCTACCTACTCTCCCACCTAAATAGGCAGTACCATCGG
>JAZOVT010000084.1:0-4335 GCA_045658845.1 Alistipes sp. | reverse complement strand
AAACGAAATTAGTGCAAAGGGCATCGCGAAAATTGTGTGCGAAAACTTTACTAAATTGGCATATTTGGTTATTGTATTCATCATTTTGAACGTTTTATTTGCGCAAAGATACGATATAATTTTGTACTTGCCGACTAATTTACGTATATTTGCGCGATTATATATGTATAGAAACGATTGACAGAATGAAGAATATTCGTAATTTTTGTATCATAGCACATATCGACCACGCAAAATCTACTTTGGCAGACCGCTTCTTGGAAAAGACCAATACGCTGAATCAGCGTGAGATGCAGTCGCAGGTGTTGGATGATATGGACCTTGAACGCGAGAAGGGAATCACCATCAAGAGCCACGCCATACAGATGGAGTATAAGGCTCGTAACGGTGAAACCTATGTGTTGAATCTTATCGATACTCCGGGACACGTCGATTTCTCGTATGAGGTGTCGCGAGCCATTGCATCGTGTGAGGGCGCATTGCTCGTTGTTGATGCAACGCAAGGAATTCAGGCGCAGACTATCTCAAATCTATATTTGGCTATCGGCAACGACTTGGAGATTGTTCCCGTGCTGAATAAGATTGACGTAGAGTCGGCTATGATTGACGAGGTAAAGGACCAGGTAATAGACCTTATCGGATGCAAGGAGGAAGATATTCTGTTGGCATCGGGTAAGACGGGTCAGGGTGTTGAGGATGTGCTGGAGGCTATAGTAGAGCGTATTCCTGCTCCAAAGGGCGATGACGATGAGCCGTTGCAGGCGCTGATTTTCGACTCGGTGTTCAATCCGTTTAGAGGTATTATTGCATATTATCGTGTCTTTAACGGTGTGTTGCGTAAGGGTGACCACGTTAAGTTTTTCAATACAGGCAGTGAGTACGATGCCGACGAGGTGGGCGTTCTAAAACTCAAAATGTGTCCTCGCCAGGAGGTTCGTGCTGGCGATGTGGGTTACATCTGCTCGGGTATTAAGAACTCTGCCGATGTTAAGGTCGGTGATACCATTACTTCAATCAGCAAGCCCTGCAAGGAAGCTATCGCTGGTTTCGAGGATGTTAAGCCTATGGTCTTTGCGGGTGTTTATCCTGTTGAGGCCGACCAATATGAGGATTTGCGTGCTTCGCTCGAGAAGTTGCAACTCAACGATGCCTCGCTTACGTTTGAGCCAGAGAGTTCGCTTGCGTTGGGCTTCGGTTTCCGTTGCGGATTCTTGGGCTTGTTGCATATGGAGATTATCCAGGAGCGTCTGTATCGTGAGTTCGATATGGATGTGATTACAACCGTTCCTAACGTGTCGTATCGCATTACAACCACATCAGGCGATGTGTTGGAGGTGCACAATCCGTCGGGATTGCCCGAGGTGACGAAGATTGCTACAATCGAGGAGCCTTATATCAATGCGCAGATAATCACCAAGGCCGATTTCTTGGGTGCTGTGATAAAGTTGTGTATCGATAAGCGTGGTACGCTGAAGAATCAGAATTTTATTACGCAGGACCGCGTGGAGGTCAATTTCGATATGCCGTTGTCGGAGATTGTGTTCGATTTCTACGACAAGTTGAAGAGTATCTCGAAAGGCTATGCCTCGTTTGATTATCACCGTACGGGATATAATCCGAGTAAATTGGCCAAGTTGGATATCCTGCTCAATGGCGAGCCTGTCGATGCGTTATCGTCACTTATCTTTGCCGACCACGCTTACGACTTTGGTCGCAAGATGTGCGAGAAGTTGAAGGAACTTATCCCGCGTCAGCAGTTTGATATTGCCATCCAGGCGGCTATCGGTGCAAAGATTATCGCTCGCGAGACGGTGAAGGCTGTGCGTAAGGATGTGACGGCAAAGTGTTACGGTGGTGATATCTCGCGTAAACGTAAATTGCTTGAGAAGCAGAAGGCTGGTAAGAAGCGTATGCGCCAGGTAGGACAGGTGCAGGTGCCGCAGTCGGCATTCCTTGCAGTGTTGAAGATGGATTAATAGGGGGAAATACGTAGAACAGAATAATTTATAGACTACAATATGAAGAAAACTATTATTGACCTATTTGAGTCGTCGGTTGCAAAATATGGTGACCGTACATTTCTGTTAGAGAAAGTTGATGGCGTTTTTCAGCCTACAACCTATGCTCAAAGCCGTGAGGAGGCTTTGAAGATTGGAGCAGGTTTGGCTGCGTTGGGTATCGAGCCCAAGCAGACAATCTCGATTTTGGCTGAGGGATGTAATAATTGGATTCTCTCGGAGTTGGGACTTCTCTATGCAGGTGCAATCAGCGTGCCGTTGTCAATCAAGTTGGAGGAGGCAAACGATTTGCTTTTCCGTCTGCGTCACGCCGATGTAGTGGCTATCTTTGTATCGAGAAATCAGTTGCCCAAGTTCCGTAAGATTCGTGAGCAGTTGCCCCTGATTAAGCACGTCATCGTGTTTGATTGCGAGTTGGCGTTGAACGAGGGCGAGATGTATTTGTCGGAGTTGATGGCCAAGGGTGAGGAGTTCTTGAAGGAGCATAAGGAGGAGTTCTTGAAGGTCGGTCAGGCCATCCAGAATGATGACTATGCTACAATCACCTATACCTCAGGTACTACAGCAGACCCCAAGGGTGTAATCCTCACACACCGTAACTATACAGCAAATGTCGAGCAGGCATTGACTCGTATTTCGATTCCTTCGGAGTACCGTATGTTTATCATCTTGCCACTCGACCACTGCTTTGCACACGTTGCAGGTTTCTATATTATGGTTGCTTGTGGTGCGTCGGTGGCTACAACACAGGTGGGCCGTACTCCTATGGAGACGCTCAAGAATGTGCCTTTGAATATCAAGGAGGTTAAGCCTCACGTCCTGTTGTCGGTGCCCGCATTGGCAAAGAACTTCCGCAAGTCGATAGAGTCTAATATCAAGAAACAAGGCCCTACAGTCGAGAAGTTGTTCAAGTTCGCCTTGAAGGTGTCGTATGAGTACAATCAAGATGGTTACTCAAAGGGCAAGGGCTGGCGTTTTATCCTTAAGCCGTTGGTTGCTCTGTTCGATAAGATTTTGTTCCAGAAGGTGCGTGAGGGCTTCGGTGGTTGCTTGAAGTTCTTCGTTGGTGGTGGTGCGTTGCTCGATTCGGAGTTACAGCGTTTCTTCTACGCCGTAGGTATGCCTATGTATCAGGGCTATGGTTTGTCGGAGGCTACACCCATTATCTCGGCTAACTCTACGGGTAAGCATCAGCATCGTTTCGGCTCGTCGGGTAAGTTGATTGAGCCTCTGGAGATAAAGATTCTTGATGAGGAGGGCCGTGAGATGCCTTGTGGCGTTAAGGGTGAGATTGTCATCAAGGGCGAGAACGTTATGGCGGGCTATTGGAAGAATCCATCAGCCACAGCCGAGACCGTTAAGGATGGCTGGCTCTATACGGGTGATATGGGTTATATGGCCGAGGATGGTTTCCTCTATGTCTTGGGCCGCTTTAAGAGCCTTTTGATTGCCGCCGATGGCGAGAAGTATAGCCCCGAGGGTATGGAGGAGGCTATCGTCGATAAGTCGCCGCTCATTGACCAGATTATCATCTATAACAACCAGAGCCCCTATACATCGGCTATCGTTGTGCCTAACCGTGAGGCTATGCGCCAGATTTTGGGCGGTAAGAGCGACGAGGAGTCGTTGCGTGCGGCTGCGAAGGCTATCGGCGCCGAGGTTGATAAGTATCGTACGGGTGGCGAGTATGCCGACGAGTTCCCCGACCGCTGGTTGCCAGGTGCGTTGGCTATCGTGGGCGAGGCCTTCACCGAGCAGAATGGTCTTGTGAATAGTACGATGAAGATTGTTCGCGGTAAGGTCGAGGAGTATTTTGCTGACCGTATCGAGTATGTATATACTCCCGAGGGCAAGAAGATTGACAACCCCAAGAACTTGGAGTCAATCGCCAAGATAGCAAATTAGGGTAGTACTACATTATATAGTATAGGGTATTGGCCGTTAGACCAATACCCTTTTTTTGTTATGTTAGGACTGTATGATACCCCAAACAATTAGCATATTCATTATTTATTTTTCCGTTATTGCCACAGCAATAGGAATCGTATATTGTAGACTTACTGTTTTGCCATTTTGTCGATTTTCTCTTGTGCCACAGCCATTGATGTTGCCATAAAAGTCATAGCCAATGCTGCAAAAATAAACTTCTTCAATAATTAATCTCTTTTTTAGTGTTATTTCTTATTATGCTTTTTGTTTGGCGCTGCCATAATTTCTTTTTTGCTAATTGAGATATTAGACTTTGCTCTGTGGATTTTGACAATAGGAATCCTATTGGATTTTTTTTCGTATAATCCTGCCTCTGAAAACTCTCCGC
>JAZOVT010000083.1:0-5247 GCA_045658845.1 Alistipes sp. | reverse complement strand
TGAAAGCCAAGATTTTTGGATAGTAGATTTTTAACTCATACATTTGTTCCTGCAGATGAGAAACAAGTTAGACATAGCAATTCTTTCACTCCTTTTCGGATTGATTATGGCGGCAGTATTAACAATTGCCGATGGCTTGTTTTATAGCAGCAACTCATTTGTGTCAGTTGAAGATTTTGCCGAGGCTGAGTACCACGATGCATCGCAATTCGAATCACGAGAGCATTGTTACGCTCACATCTCAACCCGCCGCCGTAGCTCCTCTTCTATGCAGCGCCACTCGGCTGGTAAGTCACACAACAGGCAATATCTTTCAAAAGCATCTATCTCAACATCCGCAAAGGAGCATCTGCTACTAAATTACTCTATACGCCATATTCGCAGCGTTGTGCCGCAATCATTAAATTATGGCAACACCCTTATAGTTAGATTACACAGGCTACTGATTTAGCCAACATCTCCCGTACAGAAGTTTTAACCCCAAAAGGTTAAAACGATTTGTCGTATGCATTGGTCAAAAATGCGTATGCTGAATGCGTGTAATTTAACTATAATCAAAAATGGAATATATCATACTAATCATATCGTTGTTGGCCATTGTTTGGGGAGCCGACAACTTGGTAAACGGCTCTGTGGCAATCGCACGCCGTTTCAAAATTTCAGACTTTGTTATTGGCGCCGTAATTGTCGGCATAGGAACATCTTGCCCCGAGTTGGTTGTAAGCGCCAGCGGAGCGTGGCAAGGTAATGTCGATGTTGCAATAGGCAATGTCGTAGGCTCAAACATCTTCAACATTCTTGGCATTTTAGGTATCACGGCATTGGCTTATCCCGTGACCGTAAGCAGGGAGAATCGTCGCTTTGAACTTCCTGTATGTATTGCCGTTTCTATACTCATCACACTTTTGGCTTTTAACTTCTTTAATGGCAATGCCATCTCGATTGGTCGTATCGATGGATTGTTGCTATTGGCAATATTCGCGCTGTTTATCTACTTCTCGTTCCTGCGAGATAAGCGTAACGCTAAAAAAGCGACAGACGAGGTTGTAGAAAAGCCTATAAGCGAAAGGTTAATTATCTCTATAATGAAGGTTGTTGTTGGCCTTGGCGTGTTGGTTACGGGCTGCCACTTCTTCGTTGAGCAGGCTGTTGTAATCGCTACAAAACTCGGCGTGAACGAGGCCTTCATCGGTCTTACGCTTATAGCCTGCGGTACATCATTACCCGAACTTGCAGCATCTGTTGCCGCCGCCGTGAAGAAGAATACCCAACTTGCATTGGGAAATGTCGTAGGCTCAAACATTTTCAATATAACTTTCATTCTTGGTGTTAGTTCGCAAATATCGCCACTCGCGGGCGGAGGTATCACCTTGGTAGATTATCTTGTAATGATAGCCGCTGCTTGTCTGCCTCTGGTATTGGGTATGCGAGGCAAGATAACCCGCTTGGCAGGAGGAGTGCTATTCCTCTGCTTTGTTGGCTATAATGCGTGGTTAATCTACGCACAAGGTCTTTAATTCTCTAAACACCCACCTCAATGTGTACCATTTTTGCAATCTACCTCTATCTATGTTTTCGCAGACGATGGAGATATAAATTATAAACTAATAATATAAACTATACCGACTATGATTTTACAAATTTTCACCCTCTTGGGTGCGCTTGGAATGTTCCTCTACGGAATGAATCTTATGAGCGAAGGCTTGCAGAAGGCGGCAGGTGACCGCCTGCGCCGATTCCTCGAAGCAATGACTTCAAACCGTTTCAAAAGCGTTGCTACGGGTCTTACTATCACCTCAATCATTCAATCGTCGAGTGCTACAACTGTAATGGTTGTAGGCTTTGTGAATGCAGGATTGCTGGCACTGCATCAGGCCATAGGTGTGATTATGGGTGCCAATATCGGTACGACCGTAACGGCGTGGCTTATCTCTCTGCTCGGCTTTAAGGCAGACATCTCAATATTGGCCGTGCCTCTGATGGCATTGGGCTTTGTGATGAGCATATCGAAGAGAGAGCGTTACAAGAATCTCAGCGAGTGCATCATCGGCTTCTCGCTACTCTTTCTTGGTTTGTCACTAATGAAGGAGTCTGTGCCCGATTTGCGTGAGACTCCCGAGGTGTTGTCGTTCATTCAAGGTTGGGCAGATATGGGCTTTATCTCGGTGTTGATATTCTTGCTCTTCGGTACTATACTGACGCTTGTTTTACAATCGTCGAGTGCTACGATGGCTCTTACGCTGATTATGATGAGTATGGGTTGGATTCCATTCCAGATGGGTGCTGCAATGGTGTTGGGTGAGAATATCGGTACTACCATCACAGCCAACATTGCTGCTGCCGTTGCTAATCCAAATGCTAAGCGTGCTGCCCTTGCGCATACTCTCTTCAATGTGTTTGGTGTGGTTTGGGCATTGGTGCTATTCAAGCCGTTTGTAAATCTGATAGGTTGTATTATTGCGGGTATGGGTTATCCTAATCCTGCTGATATGAGTTTCGCAACCATCATCGACCCCGCGTCGGCAGAATCTACTGCAATGCTTTATGGTCTTTCGATGTTCCATACATTGTTTAACACATTCAACACCTGCATCCTTATCTGGTTTATACCACAGTTTGTGAAGATTGTTACTACCGTAATCAAGGATAAGCCCAAGAGCGAGGAGGATACCATCCGCTTGAAGTATATCTCGGCAGGACACACTTCTACCGCCGAGTTGTCAATCAGTCAGGCGCAGAAGGAGATTATCCACTTCGCACAAATCTCGCGTAACGGCTTGGGTTACATCCGCTCGGCTGTGCACGCCACAAAGGGCGATGAGTTTGAGATGTATCGCCAAAAACTTGTCAAGTATGAGGAGATTGCCGACCGCATAGAGTTTGAGATTGCAGCCTTCTTGAAGGATATTCCGCAGGAGAGCGTCAGCGAACATACACGCGAAAGCATTAACTCGATGTATAAGATTGTAAATGAGTTAGAGAGCTTGGGCGATTCGGGCGAGGCCATTAGCCGTATCCTTACCCGTCGCAATATGCACGACAAACAGTTCAGCGAATATAATATTCGCAACATTGACGCGCTGCTAAACCTCGTTGATAAGGCCTATGGTATTATGATTGACAACTTGAAGAGCGCGAGCGTGGGTATGTTGGGCATAAAGAGAGCCATTGACTGCGAGGTTGAGATTAACGAACTTCGTAGTATCTTGCGCGAGGAGGAGATTAAGAACATCGAGAACGACGGCGCACACTACCTTGCCAGCGTCTATTATATGGATGTCATCTCTGAGATTGAGCGTATGGGCGATTTCATAATCAACATCTCACAGGCTCTGGAAAAGAAATAGTCACATCTATTTCAATGATACAAAAAGCGACTTCGGTTTCCCGAGGTCGCTTTTCTAATATGGTAATATTTCCTACTCCCATTCGATTACAGTTTTACAATGCAAATATAGTTATTATTCCCTGATTGTCAAATAATTACAAGATATTCTGTTTCTTTTCTACTCCCCGCTGGTGTCAAAGTCTGGTGTCAAACATATGCTTCCCCTCCTGCCTTACATACACTTATACTATATATGATATATAAGTGAAACGACTTACACTAATCCCGACTACTAATTATCCACTAACTCATTAATAAACAGCATAGTAACTACATTTTACCGCTTTCACTTTTATGTAGAAGTGAATATAAACAAGAACATCGGAGTCCACGTTGGGCTCCGATGTTTTCTTAATATACCGAGAGATTTATTTCTTCTCTATACGCTCGATGGTTTTCCTGCCCGTAGTAGAATCTATCGTAACAACCATACCACTGCTTGATACCGTCCTATTGGGCGATATGCTCATAGTCTGCTGATTTGTACGATTCGATGTTGCGGGACGCAAATTATTTCCTGCATTGCCACCATTATTGGTAGTAGCCTTCTTCGGGGCATTGTTCTTCGCATTACGCCAAGAACTCTTAACAACTACGGGCGGGTGCGTAGGTTGGAAGTCCTCGGGAATATCCAAACGATAGGGGATTCCGCGCGTTGCCGCTGCGGTCGCTCTATTCTTTGCATCCCACTTTACAAACTCCTCATAGTCATACTGCCAATCCTCACCGTAAGCCAACTTGTGAATACGGTAGTAAATAGACTCTCGAGAAGGGGCGTTGAAGTCTCCTACGTTGGTGTTCATAATACTATTCTGCGTCGGACGATATGCGCCAGTCCAATATGTAAACGCACCCTCATACACTCCCAGGCCATCATTAGCGTAGCGAGTATCATTCAAGAAGTGCTTCCATTTAACCTGCGTCGGGTCACTGGTAAAATCTATGTTTTTCCACCAACCGTATTTTGACATCTCTTTAGAGGAAGTAACCTCCCATTCAGGCACTGCTCCCATATTTTCATAGGCATACTCATCTCCCAACTTCGAGAAGCCGTGTCCCGCAGCCTCGTGGTGAATCAATCGACCAAGTGACTCCGCATCCTCGCCTACGGGGAAATATGAAACAGATATTCCATCGCCATAATCACCAATAGTAGGATTATACATATAGCAAGTTCCAGCGTACGCTGTCGAGTTCATCATAACAACTATCAAAGCCTCATCCATACGCTCCTCGCCTATGGCTTGCTGAGCATAGTAGAAGGCCCGCTGGTCGTTACCTCCAACTAATGTCCCAGCACCGAAGTATCCAGCAAGTGCAGTAGATGAAACGAGATTATAAACCTCATTCTTCGACACAGCCGTTACAGAGTAAACATTGAAATGGTCGCGGAACGATTTGTAAGGCTCAACCTCGAAGAACTTCTCCATTGCTGTCTGCATCGTTTGGTCGTATGTACCGTCAGCAATCAAGCGGTCAGAGTATGCATCACCCATCAGCACGATGTCGATACCATCACCCTTCGTAGCCTTCTGCAACTGCTTAACCTCGCCATCCTTTGAATAGTCGGTGGATTCGTATAATGTAACATCTTCACCTTTGTAGGCAAATTGAGTATGAGGATCTATTGAATATACAAATTGCTGTTCTGGGGTAACATATATCGTTGATAAGTATGGATTATTATATGTGGATATACCTTCGATGTCCTTGTTATAACTAATATCTAACACATTAAGAAGATTCAATTCAACGTGTAAATACTTTAGGGCAGGGTTATTGCTAGTGTCAATTTCCTCTAGGTCCAGTAAAGCAGCATCTAGCACTTCCAACTTTGCATTATTAGATAAATCAATATG
>JAZOVT010000082.1:0-14192 GCA_045658845.1 Alistipes sp. | reverse complement strand
TTGTATATTGTTATAGTATTTGCCATAGGTTTAATACAATTTTTTATTGACACCTGATGCTACTAACATTGATTTATTATTATGCTAACACTAACGCAATTAGGGGCAATAAAATAAGTTGATTTATAAGAGTTCGGTATCATAAATAAAATACCTTTTAGCAAACGCTTACACATTATAAGCAATAAGGGCACAAGACTTAAGATATATTACAACTTTACCATAATGAAAAGAGTATTATTGTCAATCCTTTTAATCTCTCTACTTCCGCTTATGTCTATGGCACAAAATAAGCGAGAGGGGCAAGGTGTGGTAAAGTCCTATTTCCGCGATATAAATAACATTACCGACATTGGCGTTAGCATTACGATTGCAGATAATCAGCGCCAGGAGTCGAGGGATGAATCTAAACTGCACGTTAATCAGCAGGAGCCATTTTATATGGCGATTAAAACAAATATGCTATACGATGCTATGGTAGTGCCAAACATTGGCATTGAATTCTATTTGGGTCGCAATTTGAGTGTTGCGGCCAATTGGCATAGCGCGTGGCTTGACATCAAAGGTAATGAGAGGATTTGGCGCAATTATGGTGGAGATATTGCGTTGCGTCGTTGGTTTGGCAAGCGAACAGAGCAGAATCCGCTGTCGGGTCATCACGTAGGTTTGTATGGTCAGGCCGTAACATACGACGTCCACTTCAATGACAGAGGTTATTTTGCTAATAAGTGTAATTGGACCGCAGGAGTTGAGTATGGTTATTCATTGCCTATTGCACGACGATTGAATATAGATTTCACACTTGGCCTTGGTTACCATTGGGGCGAATACCACAACTATACGATTGTCGATGACCACAAGACGTGGACGGCAACCAATCGACGCCATTATGTAGGCCCTACAAAGTGCGAAGTGTCACTTGTGTGGCTTATTGGCCGCGATAACTACAACCCGAGCGGAAAACGTAAGTAAAAATTAGCAGATTCTATCGTATAATATTTGCGTGTGCAATTAGTATGTTTATGGTATCTTGCCATTACGAGCCGTTGTGTTATAACCATTCGGAGCACGCTTTGCGCTATCATATCAATGTAAAGGCCGACTATCGTTGCGATTGGGAGGAACTCAATAACCTCAATTGGCAGAGTGCGTGGCCTGAGGATTATATTCCATACGATAATTTCCGCCCTACCCTACCCGATGGTTTGCGCGTGATACCTTATAACGAATCGGATAATTACAACATCCATAATCTCAAACCCGAGGGCGGTATGGTAAACCTCTACGAGGGTAAAAATGATATTCTGTTCTATAACAACGATACCGAATATATAGTCATATCGAGTACGGGAGCGACAACGCGAGCCACCACTCGTACGCGCACACGTTCTACCTATTTAGGTAACGCCTATGCCAACGAAGATGAGCCTACCCTGTCGCCGCCCGATATGCTTTATGCCAACTATTCCGAGGATTATGTTGCTGAGAAGGTATCAAAGCCTGTCGATTTCGAAGTTACTCTTCAACCGCTGGTCTTCAAGTATAAGATTCGTTATGAGTTTAAGGAGGGTTTGGAGTATGTTGCCTTGGCTCGAGGAGTGCTTTCGGGTATGGCGAGTTCGGTTACGTTGAATACAGGTCAGACCTCCGACGATGCGGCCTCGTTGCTCTACGATTGCGAACTCACCGACTACGGAGTTCGTGCCGTTGTCAATTCGTTTGGAGTACCCTCCTACCCCAACCCCAACTACCTGACACGCGTTAATCAAAAGCACGGATTAAACCTTGAGGTAATGTTGCTCAATGGCAAGACTTTGGTCTTTGAGTTCGATGTTACCGAGCAGGTCAAGGCCCAACCTCACGGTGGTGTTATCGTTGTTGACGACATCGTCATTACCAAGGAGGAGGGTACGCAGGGCTCGGGCTCATTCGATGTAGATGTTGACGATTGGGGCGATTACGAGGATGTGATATTACCGTTGTAGAATTAAATATTAACTAAAAAAACTAAATTAATAATTTTCAATCATTTAACCAATTTTTTATTATGAAAAAGCTTTTATTTGCTATTTGCGCAGTTGCCACATTGGCATCTTGTAGCAAAGATGAGGTCGTAAGTTACGACAAGGGCGAGGCTATCGGTTTTAGCAATCCGTTTGTAAACAAAGCCACTCGTGCGGACTACTCTCAGCAGGGCAACCCCTTGAAGGCATTCAAGGTTTATGGTACTGTTACTCCTACGGGAGGTGCTATTGAGCAGATTTACAATGGTGCTGATGTAACTCACGATGAAGGTACATTAAATGCGGCGTGGAACTGCACTGTTACTAACTATTGGCTTCCTAGTGCAAGTTATGCATTTGCTGCAATCGCAGATGGCGTGGCAGAAGATACTGAAGGTCTGCCAGAAACTATAAAGTTTACTGTAGCAGATGGAAATGCAAATAAAGACCTTCTTTATGCGACTGCATCAGTAACTACCAATGAAAATTCAGTGCCTACTCAAGGTGTTAATAACAATAATTATGTTGCATTTGACTTTACCCATCTTCTTTCAAAGATGCAGTTTACTGTTAAAAATGCAACTAACCAAACATATAAGGTAACAGGTATTAGTGTAACAGGTTTTACTGATAAGGGTGTTTATACAATTGCAGATGATGGTAATGGAACTTGGGCAGCGGATACAGGTGCTACAAACACTGTAACCCTTACATTTGGCACAACTGATAACGTTACAACTAATACTCCTCAGACAGCAACTGAAACTCGTCAGTTCCTTCCCCTTAATCAGGAATTGGATGTTACAATTACATACGATGTTTATCAAAATGCAGCAAAAATTGGCACATTAACAAAAGAGGGTACAATCCCCGCTACACCCTATGCGAAAAACACACTTTACAATGTAGTTGCGACTCTTACGGGTAACGCTATTACATTCACAGTTAGTAATATTGGGGGTTGGACTACTAATCCTGATATTAATGTACAGTAATCATACCTACTCAAAGTAGAGACCTTTTGGCTATAGGGGCTTGACCGCCCCTATAGCCCCTAATGATTAAATTACAGTTTTATACTGATTTACTAACGCGATATGAATAGATTAATCAATATACATCTCGTTGCTTTACTGCTCTTTGCCGCAATGTCGTGTAGCAAGGATGAGTCGGTGCGAGTTGCACCTTTAGGTGAGGAGATAACATTCAGCAACGCTCAAACCCGAGCCACAGCCTCAACGGCAAGCGACATCGGGGAGTTTGGAGTGTATGCTGTAATGAGTCTTGCTCCCGATGCCAATTATCAGCAGCCGAGCGATGTTGAGTATATTCATATCCTCGAAAATGAGAGAGTATATAAATCGGGTAGCGATTACACCTATACAAACACAGCCTATTGGTTCGACCAGCGCACATTCCATTTCTTTGGTTATTGGCCATACGGTACAACCTCAAGAATAGCCTCTGATGGCGTAAGTTATGAACTTGATTTTGAGGTAGCGAAGGCTGCAACGCCCGAGGCGCAGACCGCTACAGACGACCTTTTGACATTCCATTACTCGACGGCTTATGTACAAGGCAATGCGACTACCGTCGATGTAAACTTCACACATATTCTATCGAAGGTAACGTTCTCTATTTCGCAGGATTTTACAAAGAATCCAAATGACAGATTCCACGTTAACTCAGTGACGCTCACGCCTATTAAGGCAGGTGGCACCTACACAACATCTCGCTACAACCAAGTGGGAGAATGGCACTATTCTAACAATCAATTGAGTTTCTCGAAGACGTTTCCTGCAATCGACCCCGAAAACCCACAGTTTGAGACAGACCCTCCAGGGACTAACAATTTAGTTATTTTCGATGGTTTGAAACTCGTACCGCAGAAAATCGAGAGCGGAACGATTGGTTTGGTTGTAAAATATACCTATGAGCAAGGTGATGGCAATACATTTAACGACCCTGTTGAAAAAACGGCCTCTACATTCCTGCCCATCGGAGAGTGGAAGCCTGGCAAAGCGTATCACTATAAGATGTCATTATATCAGGATAACCTTATTGTGTTTAAGAACATTGACATCACGCCTTGGGGTGAGCAGCCCGATGCTGGCACAATCATTATTAAGTAAATGTGTATGAGAAGATTATATAATATACTTACCATTGCGGCACTGTTGCTCTCGCTCTCGTCGTGCGTGAAAGACCGCGACTATGATGATTCGGGTAACGACAACAATTCGGAGAATATTATAATCCCTGCGGATAACTATATCACATTCCACGCCGATGCCAACACTCGCGCCGCACTTCAGACAGGCGACTATATCGACGGATTTGGCGTATATGGCTACAAGTACGATTTTAACGGTACTTGGAATGGTCAGCGACCTGTGGCCAAACCAAATGTATTCTGGAATCTTGATAGGTCTACAAAAGTTCCTTTGAAGGTGACATACGACGGGGGTATTTATTCCTACACAGCCGATGGCTCGCCCGATATGGCAGAAGGAGGCAATGGCCAAGTCAAGTGGAGCGGTAGTCGTTACGCCTTTTGGGCTTACTATCCTTATGAGAACAACCTCGCAAATTTCGCTATCAGCGGAATGGAGCAGGAGGGTGCGCCGTATGTTACATATACGGTCGATAGAACATCAACTCAAAATATGTATGATGTGATGACGGGCGGTATCAGCCAGGTTACGGCTGCGAGTAATGGCAACACCGTTACGTTTACGATGCGTCACCGCTTGTCGGCTGTCGATGTATCTATCAGCAATGTCTATCAGCACGACTATGTTACTGATGGTGTAAACCACACCGAGGATGTTGACATCGAAATCTCGGACCTAAAATTGAATTTTGAGAATCTGAAGTACAACTCGGCCAAGATTTTCCTCGAACAAGATAAGAGCATTCCTGCACTTAATACTGTGCTGACCCCTGCCGATGCAGGCTCTATGGGGGCTGAATATCAACTTATAGGTGGCACTAAGCCCGATATTAACACATCGGGCAAACCGGTTAGCGTCGAGCCTACAACGACTACCAAAACCAACATCACGGCAGATGCAGATGCTACTATGACCTTTATCCCCCAGGAGACAACCGACCTTAAGGTAACGGCAACCATCCAATATCGCCTCAAAGGAGTAGGCTCGGGAAATTACGTCGGCCACTTGAGAGTCAACGACGAAGGTCATCCTGTAGATAGCGCAGGAAACGTAACAGATGACCCAACGAAATATGTTTACGATGGTGTTACACAAGCAGAACTGACAGAGCAAGGCATCGCAGGCGAGGCTGTCAACGAATATATCACAGCCATCAAGACCACAGATTTCAGCCGAACATTAGACGAGAATACTCGCTATTACATAGTCTTGAACTTTACATCGGAGGCCGTGAGCATCAACATCATCACCGCCGAGAAGTGGGATGAAGTACCTGTAGATTACGAATTTATGTAGTACTGTCGTAGGTTTATATCCGACAACGATAGTGCTTAATGAAATATGATAGTTTTTTTTGATATTATGAGATTTACACGCTATTTTGCACTCTTTATAACGTTTTTTGTCGTCACATCGTGTGCTTACAACGACATTGACATACTCGCCCCCTCTGCCCCTGCTGGAAGCGGTGCCGTTACCATTTGTGGACGTATCACCTCGTTCGGCGACCACTCTGTCACCACCCGTGCAGGTAAGACCAACGAAGAGAGTTACTCGTCATCTATGGCTATGGCTATCTTCCCGATTGATGAGAAGGGCGATGCTGACCCTGCTAACGACGAATTGGGCGAATGTATATCATATATTCATCTTCAGGGTAGCAATGTAAATTTCACTATTGACCGTGCACAACTTCGCGAGACCTATGGCGTCATATATGACAACAAGCCTTTTGCGCTTTACCTGTTCGCCAATATGCCCGAACTACCTGCTAATATGGCAGGACTCTCGGACAAAGGATTAAGCACATTGGAAAGTTTTATGCAGTTAGCCTACGCTAATAGCGGTATCCGCCGTCCTCAAAAGGGTTTTCCGATGATAGGTTCGTTGGGAGACTATATCACACCTGAAGCCGATAGCAAGAGGTTTGTTCTAATACCCACTTCAGGCGAGAATGCAAATCTAAGAATTCTTCTCCCTCAAGTAGATGGCGAGCCAAGCGACTATATCCCCATTCCGCTTAAGGCTCTGTATGCCAAGTTCTCATTTATTATCAGCCTTGAGCCCGACCAGCATATTCAGAATGGCGCGACTCCGACCTTCACTCTCGAGAACTACACATTAAGAAATGTGCCTGATGTAGTATATGCCGATTCTGCAAGCAATTACACGACTCCCGTCGTGGATAGTGATAGTGGGATTACCACCTCTGTCGGAACATCTGTTACCGAGGGTGGTGAGTTGAAGTTCGACTTCTATCTCCCCGAGAGATTCTTGACACCCAAAACATCGGCAGAGGAATTTAAGTATCCATTGGGGGAGAATTATGCAGAAGTTACAGGCTATTCCAATGTCCGCGACGAAGATAAAAAGTATTGCCAGCGATTTAAGCCAGACCTTGTAACGGATGCCCAAAAGGCTACCTATATAACCCTCAGCGGCCATTATAGCGACCACCAAGGTCATAGTTGGGAGGTCGATTACGACATCTATTTGGGCGAGGACAACTACGGCAATTTCGATTTCAAACGCAACATCAACTACATCAATAGTGTAGTTATTCGTGGCCTTTCAGCCTCGAACGACCAGGGGCAAACCGACTATGGCCCGTTTATCGACCATCGAGTTACCGTTACTCGTAGTTTGCCTATTATTATCAACCTCCACCGCGAGACATTGCTCGATTCACACTTCGAGGTGCGTCCCTTGCGAGTACGTCATCCGGGTGGTGCGCCCGTTGGTGCTACTGTGACTGTAGAGATACTCGACTCATTGGGTAATAGCAAGGAGTCATCCGATAGATTCCCCAATTGGGTGCGTATGGAACTCTCTGGTAATACGTCCTCACACCTTGCCAGCGGTAAGCGTAAATACTTTACCACCGATTTGGTAAGCAACACGCTTGCAGGCAATACCAAGATTACAGCACCCCTTAATGGCACTAATCAAGAGACTTTTTGGATATATGTGGACCAATGCGATGAGGGCGCTCCGTTGAATAATCCCAATCAGGTGCGTAAGGCCAAGATTAAGGTAACTTATGACGACGGCGACCCCGATACAGAGAACGAAGAATTGGTGTACACTATCTGCCAACACTTGCTTTATCCTGTAAGAACTATCCGTAACGGAGCAGGAGAAGACGGCGATACTGTTACATATTATATCGAGTACGAGGAGGAGTATCTTCACAACTTCGATTCCGAAGATAGTTATGGCATTACCGAAGAAGCAGGTATGGAATGGGGATTAAATGGCATTCAGTTGTCGAATTCCAAGAGAGCAGCATATATCGAAATGCCTACTTCACAAGAATTTAGCAATGAACTCACAACAGAACAGAAAACTACAATTGCAAATAACGCATTACAGCAAATTGGGTTCACTCCATATTACGACTTTTACCTATCTCGAGATAATGTTAATACAAATCTTACAATTCGTAATTTTAGCGGATGGACATTTAATGATGAGATGGCTCGTTTTCTGAAAACTAAATACGACTCTCATCAAATAGAAAATAGTACAGATAGTCACGTTGCAAAAATTGAAAAAATCACTCTTGAAGAAGAGCCGAAGTCTGCATTTGCATATTGTTATAATCGTAATAAACGAAATACAGACGGAACGATAGACTCTCAAGACTGGTATCTTCCTGCAATTGATGAGATTGAAGATATTATGGAGAATGCTTATGGCGATTTCGATACCGAGTTCCAAGGTAATATGTATTGGTCTTGTCAGCCTGCGTATATTCCTCACCGATTACACTTTTTCAGATATCGCTATTATATTGCGTGGTGGACTAAGGATGAAGACCAAGAGATTGAAGGTATGTATTATATAGATGATATCAATAGAGTTAGGGCGACTAAAGCACTAAAAAATAATGGTATTTTTGCGGGTGTACCAGATAGTGGAGCAGAACTTTACAAGCAATACATTGATGGCGCAATTTATATTACAGCTACATCTTATGCCTCAAACAATTATACAGCAAAACTCGGAACAGAACAAATCGTAAATAACAATTATTACGAAGGACACCCTGGCAATCTTCCGCGTACAGGCACAAAGGCTCGCGTACGTTGTATTAGAAAGGCAGAAGGTGTTACAGTTAAATAATTTCGAGGCTAATATATTAACATTATAAAAGGTGTCGCTCTACCGAGCCACGAGGCGAGGATTGGAGTCTCTAACCTCAATCACATTTTAGGGTATAGATTTATCCGCTATACCGCTTTTCACCACTACGGCTCGACAAAGTATGGGTTTCATACTCTGCCGAGCCGTAATAGTTTATAGCATTATCAGTTTATTTACCTTGCTTTTTATCGCAGGGTATGTGTTCCTGCGTTCATTAGGCGAGGCTCTTTGCCTGGGAGGATGACAGTCGCTGTGGTGCCTTGCGGGATGGTGAATGTATATTCCACCTCGCCATTGGCCTTACGCTCCCAACCACTCTCAATACGTCCATAAGGCGAGTCGTAGTGACCGCGAGCGTATGTCATTTGACCTGTGGGGTCGGCTACGGGGCGCAGATAGAAGTGCTTGAATCCAGGCTGTTGCTCGTCACGCTCGATGCCGAGGCAACGATTCATCAGCCATTGTCCGACTGCACCGAAAGAGTAGTGGTTGAATGAATTCATCGAGTTGTTGCCTCCGAAACCATCGGTCTGTGTATATGAGTTCAAACGCTCCCAAATGGTTGTGGCTCCCTGAGTGACGGGATATAACCACGAAGGATATTGCTCGTTTTGCAGCAATCTGTAAGCAACATCGGCGCGTCCATTGTCGGTAAGTACTCGGCTAATCCACGATGTAGTGATAAAACCTGTCATCAGCGAATATGGCGGACACTCTACGCCTGTGTCTGTTGTGTTTGTGCGTTCGATGGTCTTGATAAGATTGTTGAAGAGTTTCTCTTTGGCCTCACCCTCCAATACGTCAAATGCCAACGGAAGAACATAACTACCCTGAATATCTATGGCCTTGCCCGCTTGCTCGCCCATAAATGCCGAGGCGATTGTGCGGAAAGTTTCAGGCTCAAGATAGGTCTGTGCAAAGAACTCCTTGCGCTGCTTTAGAGTCTGTGCAAAACGCTCCTCGTCCTGGCTCTTGCCCAACAGACGGGCTACGTTTTGCATAATCTCGAGGTCGTAGATATAATAGCACTCAAAGAGTAGGCTCTTGTCGTTCTTGTTATCCTCCAAACCCAGCCAGTCGCTCAACTTGGCCTCCTGGTTGTTTTGTACGAAGAGGTTCGATGTGGGGTCTATGTAATTTTGCTCCACATAATCCATATATCGCTTCATAGCATCGTAATGCTCCACCAAAACCTGCTTGTCGCCATAGTGCAACCACATCTCCCAAGGGATGGTAATACCTGCAGTACCCCAAAGGAAACCTCCGAATCCGCCTCCGATGGGTGCTACATCGGGGAAGCGTCCGTTTTCGAGTTGTATGTCGCGCATAGACTGCAGATGCTTACGCAGGAACTCCTTGCAATCCCAAAGGAATGATGCGGTGCGGGCATATACATTGATGTCGCCGCTCCATCCCATACGCTCGTTACGTTGCGGGCAGTCGGTTGGCAACGAAATGAAATTACCCAGCGTTGACCAGCGAATATTATCCCACAAACGGTTCACCAGCGCATTGCTACACTCGAAATGAGAGTCAAATCGGTTAATGCTACTTACAACGATGCTCTGCACATTCTCCACGGGCAGGGGTTCGGGTATGCCTGTGATTTCCAAGTAACGGTATCCGTGCTGAGTGAAGTGCGGCTCTATGATGGCGGGCTTGCCATTGCTAATGTAGAGGTCTTGAGCAATGGCGGCGCGGATATTCTCCAGCATCAGCGTTCCTGCGTGGGGGCTGTAGGCGGGTAGGTCGGGGTATAATACCTCGGCAAAGCGCAAACGCACCTCGGTGCCCTTAGGCAATGCGGGTAGGTGAATGCGTGGCACGCCAGCCATATTTTGCCCCATATCGTAGATATAAACACCGGGGCGAGCCTCGGTCATACTCTGAGCCGAAAGCGTCTTGTAGGCCTGAACAGCAGATTGTGCCTGCAACATACGCTGCTGAGAGTAGTCGTCGACCTTGGGCGTTGAGCCTCCGCCTTCCGATGGAAGGTGTCCTTCGAGGGTGATTTCCTCGGCTGGCATCCACTTCGTATGCTTGCGTCTTGAGTCGGTAATCTGGCCATTAAACATACTTGCATATTGCACCGGGCCATCGACCGATACCTCCCAACCTTGTGGCTGGGTGCATATTACGGTAGAGTCGCCATCGTTGTAACGTACCACCAAACGTGAGCGGAATGCGAGTTGGTCGCCGAAGAAATTCCAATTGGTCATACTGTATGTTACGTATCCCATCCACCAGCCTTCGGCCAAATCGACCTGTATCTGGTTGTTGCCCTTCTGCAGGAGTGAATCGACCTCATATTTCTGGTAGTAGTGAGTCTTGTTGTATTGCGATACGCCGGGAGCGTACCACTCCTTGCCCACCTTTTGGCCGTTGATGTAGGCCTCGTAAATACCTCTTGCTGTGGCGTATAGTGTAGCCGATGCAATCTGCTTGTTCTTCAACTTGAAACTGCTTCTCAGTGTGGGCAAACCTCCGTTGCTGGGGTCGTAAAGGTGCAGTTGGGGCTCTTTGCCACCGATGCTGATAGGCTTCTCGGCCGAATAGAGTGTTCCCTGCGGTGTGCGGTGGTGTGTAACCTTTACATCCGACAGAACGGCCTTTTGACCTGCACGCATAGCGTATCCTATCTCTGCGAGTTGCGGATAACCGATAAAATCGTGGCTATTGCCGTGAGGGTTTACGACGGCTTGTCCTATGGTCTGGCCGTTGACGTGCAACGTAAGCGTACTTGCCGTTCCCTCGATTTGCAGACGCAGCGGAGAGTATGCCTGCTCGGCAGAGATAACCTCTGTCGGAATCTCAAATGTGCTTAAAGGCTTTTCGGGCTGGTCGCTTGTTGTATATCCCGCTCTGTAGATGTGGATGCAGGCTGCTTTGCCCGATGCCAAAGGCTTGATGTCGTACTCTATGCGGATGTAACTTTCGTTGCGCTCGCACTCCACGCCCTGAATGTTCAGGTTGCGATTCATCAGTCGGGGGTCGTTACCGCCGAGAAGTACCGATGCGTCTGTCGATTGGCTCTTGGCATCGAGTTGTAGAATACAATGATACCTAAATATGGGTAGATAATCGGAGTATAAAACGGTCTTGGATGTTCCAATCCATTTGGCGTCTTGCAACTGAGCGTTAGATGTATGCACTGCGATGATTATACCCAATAGGCATAGGATTGTTTTTTTCATTTGTATTTAAGTTTTAATTAATATTCTGCCAAGATTATATAGTAGGGCGGTTCTTTTTGCCGTTCCCTTTATAACATACAAAAATAGAAAAATCCAAAAGAGTAACCAAAAAATGCTTGAAAATAATTTTCTTCGATAGTCGCAGCATAGTGTTGGGAATAATGGTTTTTATTGTCGTTGACGCTTGTAAATACTCCGTACGTTATATAATAACAAAGGAGTAAATCTCGCATATCAAGATTTACTCCTCTGCCGTGCTACGCAATATTACAATGCTCTAAATAGCCACCTGCGTTTTAAGACTGATATTGTCAGATGCGCCACCTACCAATATCTCGATATTTCCATTCTCGAGCATCCAAGAATCTGTCTCAACATCCCAATAACGGAGACTCTCTACGGGGATTTCGACTGTTACACGCTGTGTCTGGCCCGCAGTAATAGTTGTACGCTTAAAGCCCTTCAACTCCTTCACAGGCCACTCAACCTTTGCATCAAGGCGAGTTACATATACCTGTGCAACCTCGTCGGCATCCATCGAGCCCTTGTTTGTAATGTCAAACGATACCTCGATAACATCGTTTGCCTTGTACTCCTTCTTGTTGGTTGCTACGTTTGCATACTCAAAATCTACATACGACAAACCGTGACCGAAAGCGTACATTACAGGCACCTGCTTTGTGTCAAACCAACGATAACCTACATATTGCCCCTCTGTATAGTGAGCATCGGGTGCAGGGCGCTGCATACGACGGCGCTGACCACCTGTGATATCGTCGCGGTGTGCTGCTGCAAACACGTCTGTCGCAGCCTCGACCTTCTGCGGGAAGTTACCCAAAGCATAAGCGGGTGAATCCTCCAACTTGATGGGGAATGTGAACGGAAGTTTGCCCGATGGAGCAATCTCGCCGTAGAGAATGTCAGCCAAAGCGTGGCCGCCCTCCAAACCGTTCCACCAACCCTGAACGATAGACTTTGAATACTTCTCCAACTCCTGCAAGTCGCAAGGACCTCCAGAGATGATAACGCTGACGATGTTGGGATTAACCTCGGCCAAAGCCTTTACAATCTCCTCCTGGCCTACGGGCAACTTAATGTCCTGACGGTCGCTACCCTCTGTCTCGATAAATTTGTTTGTACCGCAGAAGAAAAGCACCAAATCGGCCTCTTTTGCTGCTGCAACAGCCTCCTTCAACAAATCAGCATCAGCAGCCTCGTTGATATCCAATGCAATGTCGTTGGCTGCATTTGCGTTACCACCGTTGCCACCACGCATACGCATCATCATACGGCCAAACATTCCCAAGTAGTTCTTGTATGCTGCAGCATAGGTAATCTCGTAGCGGTCATTCGAGCGGTTCTGCAAGCCCTGCAACGGTGTAATCTCATAGGGAGTCTTAACGCCTGCACCCATACCACCTGCGGCAGTTGTAGCAATAGCGTTACGGCCAATAACAGCAATCTTCTTTACCTTTTCGCTGTTAATAGGCAATAGACCACCCTCGTTCTTGAGCAATACAATAGACTTTGTTGCAACATTATATGCAGTCTGGCGACTTGCGGGCTGTGATGTCTGTACTGTGTTGGCTACATTCTCGGGAATTGGCTCAACAGCAAAGCGTAAACGCAAAATCTCGCGTACGCGGTCATTTACAATCTCCTCCGAGAGTTTACCAGCGCGAATTGAATCAATAAGTGGCTGACCAAAGTAGTTGTCGCCTGTCATCTGTACGTTCAAGCCGCCGAGTGCTGCACCCATAGTGCTATGAGTACCGCCCCAATCCGATACGGTCATACCCTTGAAGCCCCAATCTCCACGCAAAATCTCGTTGTTGAGTACAAAGTTCTCGGTACCGTAATAACCATTTACCTTGTTGTATGCGGGCATAACTGACATTGCACCACCCTTTACAACGGCGTCCTCAAAAGGCTTGAGATAAATCTCGCGCATCGTGCGCTCGTCAATGATGACGTTTACCGAGCCTCGGTTTGTCTCCTGATTGTTCAATGCATAGTGCTTAACACAAGCGGCAGTACCAGCATCCTGCATACCGATTGTATATTGTACAGCAAGTTCGGTAGCCAATACGGGGTCTTCAGAAAAATACTCATAAGTACGACCTCCAACGGGCAGACGCTGAATGTTGATAGCCGGGCCGAGCATAATATCCTTACCACGCAAACGAGCCTCAACTCCGATGCCGTTACCATAAGCATAGGCCAATTCGGGTGACCACGTTGCGGCCAAAGCCGAGCCTGTGGGGAAATATGTAGCCGAGTCGAGTGACCAGCCTTTGGCGCGGAAACCGTCACCAACCTCCTCACGTACGCCGAAAGGTCCATCGGCATATTTGATATCCTGAATACCGAGGCGAGGCACACCCTCCGACGACATAATCGTCTTGCTGTGCATCATCTCGACCTTTTCTTCAAGTGTCATCTCGGCGATGATTTCGTTGATTTTTTTGTCGTTAACCGTCAAACGGTCTTGTGGCGAAAGTGGCTTTGAACAAGAGTATCCCAAAGCGCACAACGCACAAAATAGAATAATTCGTTTCATAAATATTAATATGTATTAAGTGATTCCTTGCGTGTGTTATTATCGTTACCTCTCTCCAAGAATCTTCCCATCCCAATGTAACGTAATTACAAATATACGACTAATTAATTATACT
>JAZOVT010000081.1:0-36452 GCA_045658845.1 Alistipes sp. | reverse complement strand
AAGAATTTCACATACATTCCCAAAGGATTTGATATTCCTCCCGATTTGGATTACCTATACATCTGCGCCAACAATACAATCTACGGAACAGAGTATAAGGAGGCTATGGATTCGCCCGTACCTGTTATCGCAGATATGAGTTCAAATATTTTGAGTCGTCCGATTGATGTGAGCAAATATGCAGTTATTTATGGTGGTGCACAGAAGAATTTGGCTCCTGCGGGTGTTTCGTTCGTAATCGTACGCGATGATATGCTCGACAAGGTAGCAAGAGAGTTGCCCACAATGGTAAATGTAAACACTCACGTTGAGAATAACTCGATGTTCAACACTCCGCCTGTATTCCCCATCTACGTTTTGCGCGAGACGCTCAAATGGATGAAGGCTGAGGGTGGTTTGCAGGTAATTTATGAGCGCAATCAGAAGAAAGCAGAGATGTTGTACGCCGAAATCGACCGCAACTCGCTTTTCCGTGGCACAACAGCCGTAGAGGACCGCTCGGCAATGAACATCTGTTTCGTTATGAGCGAGGACAACGAGGCTTTGGCCGCAGAGTTTATGGAGTTTGCAAAGTCACGCGGTATGGTCGGCATCAAGGGACACCGCTTGGTTGGCGGATTCCGTGCATCGTGCTACAACGCTTGCCCCATAGAGGCTGTAGAGGCTTTGGTGGCTTGTATGCAGGAGTTTGAGCAGATGCACAAATAATAAAGAAAAATGGGATACTCTTACCATATTCCGACCAAGCGAGGACTCTTCACCGACGAAGTCCTTGAGTGGGAGTATGGCAAAGTAATAGATTATAACGAAAGACGAAAAAATATGAAAGTTCTTGTAGCAACCGAGAAACCTTTTGCTAAAAAGGCGGTAGATGGGATAAAGAATATATTTGCAGAGGCTGGCTATGAAGTCGTTATGTTGGAAAAATATACCGACAAGGCAGAATTGCTGGCTGCTGTAGCCGATGTTGATGCATTAATCGTACGCAGCGACAAGGTTACTGCCGAAGTAATTGAAGCAGCAAAGCAACTGAAGATTGTGGTGCGTGCTGGCGCGGGTTACGACAACGTAGATTTACAGGCTGCATCGGCAAAGGATGTGGCGGTGATGAACACGCCAGGACAGAATTCAAACGCTGTGGCGGAGTTGGCATTGGCTATGATGGTCTATATGTCACGTAACCAATTTACACCCGGCACAGGTTTCGAGTTGCAGGGCAAGACCGTGGGTATTCACGCATACGGCAATGTAGGTCGCTTGGTCGGCCGCAAAGCGAAGGCTTTGGGTATGAATGTGATTGCATACGACCCATTTATTACCGAAAGAGTCGTATTCGACAACGATGGTGTAGAGCCCGTAGGTAGTGTCGAGGAGTTGTATGCTGCATCTGACTTTTTGTCGTTGCATATTCCCGCTACGGAGAAGACCAAGAAGTCGATTAACTACAAACTCCTGATGTCGATGCCACAGGGTGCTACGCTGGTAAATACAGCCCGCAAAGAGGTGATTGATGAAGATGGTTTGAAGGCGGCTTTGACAGAGCGCACAGACCTGAAATACATCACAGATATTGCGCCTGATGCAACAAACGAATTGGCAGAGTTGGCGGGAAAGCGTTTCTTCGCTACACCCAAGAAGATGGGTGCAGAGACTGCCGAGGCCAACATCAATGCAGGCTTGGCTGCAGCACGTCAGATAGTAGGTTATCTGGAGCGAGGCGAAAACAGATTCCAACTCAATAAGAAACCTTGTGATTGTAAATAGATAAAACGATGGTTAAAGTAAAACCTTTTTGCGGAATTCGTCCGCCCAAAGAGTATGCCGCCGAGGTGGCATCACGTCCGTATGATGTATTGAATTCAGAGGAGGCCAAAGCCGAGGCTACGGAGCGTTCTTTGCTACACATCATAAAGCCCGAAATTGATTTTACGCCCATTGCAGACGAGCACTCGGCAGAGGTTTACGCAAAGGCTGTAGAGAATTTCAAGGCGTGGAAGGAGCGTGGCTGGTTGGTGCAGGATGGCGAGGAGCATTATTACATCTATGCTCAAACTATGGCGGGCCGTACACAGTATGGTATTGCTATGTGTTGCCACTTTGAGGACTATCTTTCGGGCGCCATCAAGAAGCACGAACTTACTCGTCCCGACAAGGAGGAGGATAGAATGATTCACGTCCGTAACCAGAAGGCTAACATCGAGCCTGTATTCTTTACATACCCCGACAATGATGAGATTAACGCCATTGTCGAGAGTGTGGTTGCGGCAAATGAGCCCGATTATGACTTTACGGCAGAGGATGGTTTCGGCCACCATTTTTGGGTTATTCGCGACAAGGCGCAGAATGAGAGAATTACCGAATTATTCGCATCAGTACCAGCATTGTATGTTGCTGACGGTCACCACCGCACAGCCGCCGCTGCGAGAGTAGGACAGGAGTGTATGCAGAATAATCCTTCGCATACGGGCGAGGAGGAGTATTGCTACTTCTTGGCTGTTACATTCCCAGCATCGCAGTTACGAATCATTGACTACAACCGCGTAGTGCGCGACTTGAATGGCCTTACGAAGGAGGAGTTATTAGCGGCTTTAGAAGAGTCGTTTGAGGTAGAGAAGAAGGGTAGTGATATATACACACCTGCGGCACTGCACAACTTCTCGATGTACATCGACGGCGAGTGGTACAGCCTGACTGCAAAGCAAGGCACATACGATGACAAAGACCCGATTGGGGTGTTGGATGTTACCGTATTGTCAAACCTCGTGCTTGACAATATTTTAGGCATCAGCGACCTACGCACATCAAAACGTATTGATTTCGTCGGAGGAATTCGTGGTTTGGGCGAATTAAAGCGCAGAGTCGATAGTGGAGAGATGAAGGTTGCCTTTGCACTCTATCCCGTATCGATGCAGCAACTGATTGATATCGCCGACACGGGTAACATTATGCCACCAAAGACTACTTGGTTTGAGCCGAAATTACGTTCGGGTGTAGTGATACATTCGTTTGAGGAGTAGAGATATACAACAATAGAACAATCGTTATGTACAGAAACTTATTTAATATCATTGCTGGCGTTTTTTGTTCGATGTTAATCGGTTGCGGTAGTAACAGCTCTACCGAAGCAGAGAAAGGCAACTATTTAGAGGCTAAACGAACAAAACTCAACATCACCATAGATGGCAAGGCCGATGATTGGGGTAAGACAACGCCCATCGTAGAGGGCTTGCTTGCGCCTTGGAACGGTAGGGTAAAGGACAACACAAACATCTACATCTGCCACGATAAGGAGAATCTCTATTTTCTCTATACGGTAGATGACGAGACTCCTATTTGCGATGACGAGCCTACGGAGATGTCGGTTGTTTATAGCGACCGTGTCGAATTCTTCATCAGCAAGGATGCAGAGATGACTGATTATGTATGTGCAGAAATTGACCCGACGGGTAAAGCGTTGGGTTATACAGCCAAATACCATCGTCAATTCGAGTATGATTGGGATTTTGATGCGCTCACCTCGGCTGCGACGACTACACCCACGGGCTACATCGTGGAGGCGGCATTGCCTCTGAAGTGGTTGCGCGAGGAGGGTTATCTGAACAGCGACAACGAGATGTACATCGGATTATACCGAGGCGATGCTACAGAGACACGCAACATCAATAGCATACGCTGGATAACCTGGATTGAGCCCGAAAAATTGGATTTCCACATTCCATCATCATTGGGACGTATGAAATTGGTGAAATAATTGTCTATCAAGGCAGACCAACTTTAGGTTGGTAAAACAGATAAACGAGTAAAGAGATTTAACATTTTCTTTACTCGTTTTTTGTTTTAGTTTTGCTCATTATTTGTAGTTTTGCAGTGATAAAATAGGAGAAAGAATAACCGAGCCTTAATCCGAAGGCTCAAATTTGGATGATTATGACAAAAAGATTAACAGTAGCATTGGTCGCACACGACAATATGAAACGCGACCTTGCAGAGTGGGTAGCGTGGAATTGGGAAAAACTACTCTCTCATCGACTTATTTGCACGGGGACAACAGGACGTATCGTAGCCGAGACACTGATGGCTCGCCGTAGCACGGATGCGGCACATTCACGTTTCGACATCACTATGCTAAAGTCGGGACCATTGGGCGGAGACCAACAATTAGGCTCGATGATTGCGAACAACGACATCGATATGTTGATATTCTTCTGGGACCCTATGTCGGCTCAACCTCACGATGTGGATGTGAAAGCACTATTGCGTTTGGCAACGTTGTACAATGTTCCGACTGCGATAAATCGCTCATCAGCCGACTTCTTGATTTCATCACCACTGATGGGCGACGAGGAGTACACTCCTGTAATAAAAGATTACAAGTCGTATATTGAACGACAACTGAAATAGACAACAACAAGACCTCGTACTCAAAAGTATGAGGTTTTGTTTTACTTGCAGACTCATTTATTGGGGCACCAACACATAGTTTTAACAAAAAAATCACTATCTTTGCCAAGATTATGCCCACCCTTCACCCTAAAGGGTGAGTGCTTAAGCCCCGATTTAAGTTTGGAATACAATTAACACCCAATCGAAATGATAAAATCGATGACAGGATTCGGCAAGGGAGAGGTTTCGCTGTCGAATAAGAAAATTACCGTCGAGATTCGCTCGCTTAATTCGAAGCAGTTGGATATGAATGTCAAACTGCCTGCGCTTTATCGTACATTCGAGTTCGATATTCGTTCTCGTGTGGCGGCTGCGGTTACTCGTGGAAAGACCGACATTAGCGTAAGCGTAGAGAATACTGCCGTAAATACATCGGCTACAATCAACAAGGAGTTATTCCGCGAATATCTGCGACAGATGAACGACACGTTGGCTTTTTCGGGCGTAGATGCTGCATATGATGCTATCGTGCCCGTCATTATGCGTATGCCCGAGGTGGTATCGACTCAGGCCGAAGAGGTATCGGCAGAGGAGCAGACGGCTTTGATGCAGGCAGTGGATGCAGCATTGGAGCAGTTTAATGCGTTCCGCGAGCAGGAGGGTGCAACACTTATTGCTGACCTTCTGCGTCGAGTAGATAAAATCGAGGAGTTGAAGGCCGAAGTAGTACCTTACGAGCAGAGCCGTTGCGAGACTATCAAGAATCGCATCCGAGAGAACTTGGCACAACTCAAGGTGGATGTCGATAGCAACCGTTTGGAGCAGGAGATGATTTTTTATATCGAGAAGTTGGATATCACCGAAGAGAAGGTACGTTTGTCGAACCACTGCCGCTATTTCCGCGAGGTGGCTGCCAACGAGGAGGCCGCAGGTCGCAAGTTGGGCTTTATCGCGCAGGAGATGGGACGTGAGATTAACACACTCGGCTCAAAGGCTAACGAGGCCAACATTCAGATTTTAGTCGTTAAGATGAAGGACGAGTTGGAGAAAATCAAGGAACAGGTATTAAACATTTTGTAAGGTATGGCAACAGGTAAACTCATTATATTTTCGGCACCGAGTGGCTCGGGTAAAACGACTATCGTAAAGGAGTTGTTGAAGATTTTTCCTCAATTCGAGTTCTCGATTTCGGCAACATCACGCGCCCCTCGCGGACAAGAGCAGAATGGGGTAGATTACTTCTTCCTCTCGCAGGAGGAGTTTCGTGCAAAGGTAGAGGCCGATGAGTTTGTAGAGTGGGAGGAGGTTTACAACGGCACTTGCTACGGCACACTCAAGAGCGAGATGGAGCGTATATGGAGCAAGGGTAATGTGATAATCTTCGATGTCGATGTGATGGGTGGCATCAACCTCAAGCGCATATTCGGCGAGAATGCTCGCTCGATATTTATTATGCCACCATCGGTGGAGGTTTTGCGTGAGCGCCTGATAGGTCGAGGAACAGACTCTGCAGAGACAATAGAAAAACGTGTCGCCAAAGCCGAGTTTGAGATTTCAAAGGCCGAAGAGTTTGACAACATCGTAATCAACGATATTTTGGCTGATGCCGTAGCTGAGACAACAAAAATCGTAGAAGAGTTTTTGGCAAAATAGAGCGAGGGAAGATGGCAAAGAAGAGGATGATGTTATACTTCGGGTCATTCAATCCCGTACATCGAGGACATACGGCACTTGCCGAATATGCTATCGAGAAAGGGTTGTGTGATGAGGTGGCAATGATTATATCACCGCAGAATCCCTTTAAGCAGGATATGAAGATGGCGGCCGAGATGGACCGATATGCTATGGTCGAGATTGCCTGCCGAAATTCACGTTTCCCGAATCATATCAAGCCATCGGTAATTGAGTTCTTGCTGGAGAAACCATCATACACGATAAATACACTCCGACATCTGCAAGAGAACTACGGAGATATGATGGAGTTTACGATTTTGATGGGTAGTGACCTAATCAATACTCTTCCAAAATGGCGTGAGGCCGAGGCGATAATGGAGAATTTTGACATTTACGTCTATCCGCGCCCTAACATCGAGATGACGTTCAGCACGCAACGCACCACTTTTTTGGCCGATGCTCCGCAATATAACTACTCCTCAACAGAGATTAGAGAGGCTTTGCAACAGGGCCGAAACATAAACAAAATGGTTGACGGCGAGGTACTGGACTACATAAAGGAGAAGAAGTTGTGGAAAGCCGAACAACAATAACAGAATAGTATGATTGAGATTGATGATAAAATAGTTAGCGCAGACCTCTTAAGAGAGTGTTTCGCCTGCGACATTAGCCGTTGCAAGGGTATATGTTGTGTAGAGGGTGATGCGGGCGCACCTTTGGAGTTAGACGAGGTGGATATCTTGGAAGAGGAGTACGACACTTATGCAAAATATATGACCGAAGAGGGTAGGCGAGAGGTCGAGAAACAAGGTTTTATGGTTGTTGATGCCGACGGTGACTACACTACACCGTTGGTGAATAACGCCGAGTGCGCCTACGCCTTTACGGAGAACGGTATCACATATTGCGCCATCGAGCGAGCATACCGCAACGGCGAGTGTTCGTTCCTGAAGCCTATATCGTGCCACCTATATCCTATAAGAGTTACACAATTCTCGAACGGCTCATATGGACTGAATTATCACCGTTGGGCAGTATGCCGCGATGCTGTAGAGTGTGGCAAGAAATTAGGTCTGCCCGTTTATAAAGCACTACGAGAGCCTATCATCCGCAGATTTGGCGAGGATTTCTACAAGGCATTGGAGTGCGCCGAAGATTTATTAAAAGAGCAACAAAAGTAAAAAAACATAACACACTAACCAAAATGAATTTACGCAGAACACTGCTTTTATTTTTATCGCTCACCGTAGCAATTACAGCCACTGCGCAGCAGACAACAGAGGAGAAAGGAAAGGCTGATACATTAAAGAAAGATTCGTTGCCCGCAGATGCTATCATCGTTAAGCGAGTACCGTTGGCATCGGGTCCCGAATTGAGTGCAACTGACGCTTTAGTTGTAGATACTATACCCTCATCAAGCGAAGGTTTGAAGATTGTCCTTTACAATGACAACACTTGGCGTTTTGTGCGCAATCGCGACATCGATGTATTGGACGAAACTGTATTTACGCAGGATTGGGATACCACAAAGATTCAGCCTCACAAAGTTGAGTTGAAGGATTTACCAATTTCGATGGTAATAGACTTGGTTGATTCATTAAAGAGTTATCACTACCCATCTAAGGGCCGTGTTACATCGAAGTATGGTCCTCGCCGCCGTCGTGTACATCAGGGTACTGATATTGACCTTGAGACGGGCGACCCGATTTACGCTACATTTGACGGACGCGTTCGTATATGTACCTATGTGAGCGGTGGATATGGTAATCTTATCGTTCTGCGTCACGACAACGGTCTGGAGACATATTACGGCCACTTGTCGGAGATTAGCGTAAAGCCCAACGATTGGGTTTCTGCTGGTCAGGTTATCGGAAAGGGTGGTAATACAGGTCGAAGCACTGGCTCACACCTCCATTACGAGATTCGTTACAAGGGACACACCTTTGACCCCGAGCGATTGATAGACTTTACAACAGGTACATTGCGCCGCGAGACATTCCTCCTAAAGCGTACATACTTCAGCCCATACTCTCGTTTCACGCAGGATTTTGACGAGGAGGTACAGAGCGACGAGGAGGACAAGAAGATTGCTGCCGAGGCTGCTGCCATTAAGTACCATATCGTAAAGAAGGGTGATACTTTGGGCCGCATCGCAATAAATAACCACACTACAGTTACGAAGTTGTGCCAGTTGAACGGCATCAAGAAGACCTCGACACTGCGTATCGGTCAGCGAATCAGGGTAAGATAGTCAGCAAAACTATACTAAACGACGGCCTACAATAAAACCTTAAAATTATGAAACGATTTTTTTGCACACTTATTTTGTCGGCTCTATCGTGCATAGGTTATGCACAGACGACTGCCGAGACTGCACTTATTGATTACATAAATAACGGCGACAACAATTATAAGTGGGAGTCAATAGACCAGATGCAAGGCGAAGGTGTTACGGCCTATCGCCTGGAACTCACATCGCAGAAGTGGCAGGATATTGTTTGGCGTCACGAATTGGTTGTTATAATCCCAAATGTTGTGAAGCACGATGAGGCTCTATTACACATCTCGGGTGGTAGCGTAGATACCCAGACCGAGAAGCCAAATCTGCACGGCTGGGACGATAGGACCATCAAGGCTATGACCGATATTGCCCGTCGCTGCAAGGCTGTGACGGCTATTCTGTGGCAAGTACCGCGTCAGCCTCTATTCGGAGGAAAATATGAGGATGATTTGCTCGCATATACGCTTTATAGATTCCAGACCGAGAAAGATTACAGCTGGCCGTTGCTGTTCCCTATGGTGAAGAGTGCTGTTAGAGCAATGGATGCCATAGAGGAGTTTGTAAGCGAGAAACGCAACAAGACGGTAAATAAATTTGTGCTTAACGGTTTCTCGAAACGCGGTTGGACAACGTGGATGACAGCAGGTTCGGGCGATAAGCGTATCGTAGCCATAGCACCTGCGGTGATAGACATCCTCAATATGCAGGTCAATGTACCATATCAGCGTCATATGTTTGGCGATTACAGCGCACAAATTGGTGACTATGTAAACATTGGACTCACAGAGCAATTGGTTACGCCCGAAGGTTGGGAGGTAGTTAGGATGATTGACCCATATCACTATCGCAAAAATCACACAATGCCGAAGATGGTGTTATTGGGCTCTAATGACCCATATTGGACGGCTGATGCAGTTAAAAACTACATAGATGATATTCCAGGAAAGAGTTGGACAGCATATTCGGTAAATGCAGGACACGGATTAGATGATGAGGCTATCACATCGTTGGAGGCATTCTTCTGCCAGAGCATAAACGGACTGAAATATCCGCAGATGGATTACAAGGCCAAAGAGTCTGCAGAGGGTATCACGCTACAATTTAAGGCCGACAAGGAGTTACTCGAAGGCGTAGAGATTTGGGAGGCCATATCAGAGAACAAAGATTTTCGCAAGTGCGAGTTCAAGCCGACCAAAGTCGATGGGGTAGCGCACTCGAAGCGCTTCAAGGTCGGAGTGGATTATCCGCATAGCGGTTACAAGGCTTTTGTCGTGATTCTAAAGTATCGTCACCCGAGCAAGCCCAACGCAACGTACAACATCTCGACACGAATGTTTACGGCAGACAGCGACGAACTCTTTGACGAGCAATACATTCCTGAAGTAAAATAGAACAACAACGGCGACTCCTGCGAGGAAGTCGCCGTTAATCTTTTATCTCAACTGCTAAAACAGAAGATTAACCTCCTCGTTTTGCATATCATCTACACGTCGTTGCCACTCCTTGGGCGGATTATCGGCAGGTTGTGGCCACCAATATCCCTTCGATGAATACTCTATCTTTGCTCCCGTAGCATCAGTTCGCATAATCGCCATACCTATATCACCGTAGAATGTTGCGGGCAAAGAAACGGTCTGCACCATACGTTGTGGTGTGCGCGAGCGGATAATATAGGGCGTTTTGCTCCAAAAATGGACGTGTCCATAGATAAATCCAGCCACATTGGGAGCCTCCGAAATAAGTTTCTCGAGCAACGGCATCTCGTTCAGCGGATGGTGGGCGCACAATATGGCTGGGCGCTTGCTCTGCGACAAGAACTCTTTGAGCCACGCAATCTGCTCTTTATCTATCTCGCCACTTACGGTTGTCGCCTGACGAGGTTGAAGTGCGGGTTTCTCAACCAAAGAATCCAACATAATCATATCTACATCGGGCAATGCGACTACCGACACCGCTCGGCCTGCAACGGGAGTATTCTGCGCATACTGCGGAAAGACCTTGAAGAATGCAGTACGACGGTCGTGATTACCCAAACCGAGCGTAAGTTTAATACCCGCATCCTCCAACGGACGCAACAACTCGGCAGCGTAACGATAGTCCTCCTCCAAGCCATAATCCCACGCCACATCACCAAATACCAACACGTTGGCAGGCAAAGGTCGCATAGAGAGAATCTCCTCAATGCGCAACTGCAACGATGTGGGGTTATAGGGATAGTGCAGAGGCTTACCATCCTTCAACTCTCCACAAATGTGAATATCCGACAAGAGGACCGTAAGGCGAGGGTCTATCTTCTTGCGCGAGGCTTTAGCCGCAAGTTTTTCGATACGCTCTAACGCATCGGCCTTTGCCACATCGGGCACAATGGCAGCACCGCCCAAGACGAGCATCGAGGCCAAAAATTCTTTTCTATCCATATATTTATTAGGTTAGTAATCGATTAATACTTTAATATTCGCGTGCGCCAAAAATTGTTGAGCCGATACGCACCTCGGTAGTACCACACTCCAACGCTATGCGATAATCATCGGACATACCCATCGACAGAGTGTCGAACTCCTCGCCAAAATATTCGGCTAGCTCGGCCTTGCACTCTGCCAAACGCTTAAAGTCGTGATGCACAACAGCCTCATCGTCGGTAAACGTAGCCATACCCATAACACCACGGATACGGATGTTGGGGTAGGCCGTAAAACCTCCTCCGCATACAAACGACAACAGTTCATCATAGGCCCAACCCGATTTTGACTCCTCATCGGTAACGTGAATCTCCAGCAAGCAATCTATCGTGCGACCACACTTCTCGGCCTGACGATTAATCTCTTGAGCCAAGCGCTCGCTATCGAGCGACTCGATAAGCGTTACGAAGGGGGCGATATACTTCACCTTATTGGTTTGCAAATGGCCTATCATATGCCACTCTATATCACGCGGCAAGATTTCCGCCTTTAGTTTCAACTCCTGCGGACGACTCTCACCAAAGGCTCGCTGACCTGCATCGTAGGCCTCACGAAGTGCCTCAACAGGATGAAATTTAGATACAGCAAGCAATTTGACGCCCTCGGGCAGTTCTCTGCGCAGGCGTTCTATTTCAGTTTTTATGGACATCTTATTTAGTTTACTCTATTTACCTTTATATACATAATTGAATCGGCCTTGCGGTGCGGCATCACCATTGAGGTAGAATTCGTAGACATCGTTGTCATTCTGCATATTATCGGCCCACTTGAACTCCAATGCGAACTCTACACCACTCGTCAAGCCTAACAACTCCATAGGTATAGCCACCTCCATACAATTTTCCTTTACACTATAAGAGGCCTTACCAGCACGCTGCCACGTTACACCCGACGTTGCACGTTCAACAACAACCTCTTCGGCAGAGGGTGCAATGCGGTTAAGGACAAAATCGTAGCCTTCCCAGCCACTCTCGCGCTTGCGGTCGGTGTTGATATAAAGACGCATCCACGACCTATCTGTTGATGGTGTAATAGGCTCGGCACAAGCAACATAGAAATATATGTTTTTCTTATCGTGAGCGACTCTCACATCAACGATATCGTTGCGGCCACTCTTATTCTGATATACCAAATCACCCCAACCCTTGCTGTCGCGATGAAGCGTATTACCACGTGTTGCCTGATAGCCTTTAACACTCTGCCAATCCTCAAATGCGCCATCAATTTTCATCTTCTTTACAGGCTCAGCCGACTGCGGCTCAACATCAGGCATACCCTTAAAGCGACGGATATTGGCTATCATCTGATAATAGTAGTTGTCGCCGTGACCGCCTCGCATAGGCTCGATATCGCGGCTATGCTCCTGGTCGAATTGGTCGGGGAAGGCGTTGGTCTGATTCATCCACTCCTTATGACGGCCCATAATCCACTCATTCCAACCCGTAATGAATATGAAATCGGGGTCAAGCGACAAAGCACGTTGCCACTGCTCCTGGAAATTAAGGCCCTCGTTTACTGCGCCCTCGCTATAATTATGGCCCTTGGCATCGGTATAACTACGGCCAAATGCGCCTTTGGTATTCATAGCGCTCAAGCCCTGATGTGCTGTCCAATTCTGTGACACACCAACTGTCACCTGCTCAAAACCACCATTCGCCTTCTTCACAAAGCCGTGCTGGGGGTAAATCTCCAACCATCCCCAATGGTCGGGGCGTTGCGGTCCCTTATTATAGACAGGCTGACCGGGACGGAAAGTAAAATACTCGCGAATCTCACGATGCAACGCAGTAGCCTCGGCATCGCCCTCAACATCACCCAACATTTCGGGATAGGCCATAATCAGCGGCTTGCCCTGCCACTTAAAAAACAACTCCTCGTATTTGGCAGGTTTATACAAATCTTTATATATGCTTATAATTGCCTCGCGGCTGCCTTCCATCGGGCCAAATGCCAACATAAAGGCTATCTGTGGGGTATTCACACCATCCCGACGAGCCTCTGCAAATACCTCGCACAGAGCCTGATACGACTCCTGCCAAGTATAATTACCATTGGTACAGTCAAAAAACAGCACATCGACACCCGCATCGGCCAACATCTCGGCGTGCTTACGCAAAACCCACCTATCGGTATCGCGGTAAAAGCCAAACAGAGGCTCTCCCCAAAAACAGGTGTGCGGAGTATTATGCCACGCAGGGTGCTCATAATTGTATGCCGCATTGGGATTCTTCTCGATTACACGGCTCGGAATACAAACATCGAGGTCCGAGAAATTGGTGTGCCACGTCCAATAAAACAGACCTACATACTTTCCTTTGCGGGGTGCGCCAACCTCCTCGGCGGTGGGCAACTTACGACCCAACGCATCGGTAGCAGGCAAACCATTACCATAATTTTGCGCCATAGCATCACCTACAACAAAGAGCAAAAATGCAAGGCTAAATATCGAAATTACACGTCTCATAACTCTATTCTGTTAGTTTAATTTTTCCAATCTTATATCGTTTATGACCATCGCAACCATAATATGGTAGTTCGTACAATGGTGTTCCATCGCGCTGACCTACCGACAGATAGAGGTCATACTCCCCTGCGGCACAACTGCGGAAAAATACTCCCGCCTTATCCTCATATCGTGGGGCAATGCAGAACTCTTGCTCGACAACAACCGCTTTTGCCTTATCGGGAGCGGCAACCTGCAACGATTTAACATCGAAGTTATCCACCACCAAAGTCGAAACGACACCGCCTTTATCATCCTTAAGCGTAAAACACAAATGACCGCCCTTATAGCACGGAGCGACACCAGCATTGCGCATCTTGCACTTAATGGTAAACTTTTCGCCACGACTTACACTCTTTGGCCACTCGACACTATCGGCACAAAGACGATAACCCATACGGCGATTAATCTTCTCGATTACGTCACGATTCTCCTCCAAAAGCACTCTCGGCCACCAATGTATCGACATAAATGAGCCGTGATAATCCTCAACCGCCTTCAAGAATAAATCCTTATCCCAACTACCTCTATCAACCGAGCCACCATAATGCTCGTGCTCCAAAATGACAGGCAACGTGGGCCAGAACTGCTGCGCTAACTCGCTATGATACCACGAATTGGGGTAGGGTTGTACCAAGATGCTATCATCACGCAGAGTTACGCCCTTCGAGAAGGCGTAGTCGGTAATCTCAAAGCGTGCGGCACGGTTGTCGTGACCTGCGAAATCATCCGAAATGCAGAGTTGTGTCGAACGGAAATGGCGCAAATAGATATCAATGTGGCGCTTCTGCGTCTCAACACCCCACGCGTGGCCGTGTTTGGGAGTGGTCATCACTGTATGACCTTCGCCCCACATACCAAAATGACCTACATCGACAAACACTACATTGGGATTATTATCATATCTTGCAGCAAATGCCTTGACAAAATTTTCAACTTTCTCCATAAAGATGGCATCATCGTATTCAGGCTCGATATAGTTACCCTCAACGTCATAGCCTTTGGCGCCTGCATCAAACACCCACTTTGGAGTAGCGTAATAGAGCCAACTCTCCATAGCGCTAATGCGGAATGCGACATACTTGCCCTTCTCAATCCAACGCTGTGCAGGCGTGTCCAACAACTCCCACACAAACCGTCCCTCCTCTGGCTCAACAAAGGCCCAAGGTACTCGCAAATAGACTGTTGATAAGCCAGGAAAATCGTCCAACGTATCCGATGGAGCAAGTTTAGAGCCATAATTGGCCAACACATTAGAATAGAAGTGCATAGTCCAACCCATCATAGGATTGACAAGCGCCTGACCGTTATCGGCCAATAAAGCCTCGTATCGCGCGCCGTTATCGGCAACCGTAGCCGAAGAGCCATCCTTTGCTACTCCCTCTGGAGCGGCATCAATTATATCGGCCTCCGCCTTACCGTAAGCCCCGACAGCCAAAGCCGCTGCCGAAAGGCCCGTACGACGCAGAAAAGTAAGTCTATTAATCTTCTCCATAGCGAAAATTTTATTTACAAATATAAGAAAAATTAACCGATTGGTTAAATTATCACAAAAAAAACAATTCACGAAAAGAGCATATCCCGCAATTGCCTATATTTTTGCAGGTAGATATAGCGAAAATACGACAATATTACACCTAAAAAGTTTCAAATTATGCCCATTTTTCCTATCTTTGTTCGATTATAAACTATTAATTATGACACCTACAATTGTACTTCTTACAGTGGCCGCATATTTGGCCATACTATTCTATGTTGCGTGGAGAACATCACGCGGCAGTGACAACTCATCATTCTTTACGGGAGGACGTAGCAACTCGTGGATTGTAGCCGCTATGGCTATGGTCGGAGCTGCCATTTCGGGTGTTACATTCATCTCTGTTCCAGGGTGGGTTGCGCAGAGCGGATTCTCGTATATGCAAATGGTGATGGGTTTTATCGTCGGTAACTGTCTTATCGCATTTGTTCTCATCCCGCTTTTCTACAAACTAAATGTTATTTCTCTCTACCAATATCTCGATGACCGTTTTGGAGCAAAGTCCTACGCTACGGGAGCGTGGTTCTTCTTCATCTCGAAGATGACGGGTGCGGCATTGCGAGCATTTCTTATATGCGCAGTGTTACAGATTCTGTTGTTCAACGCATACGGAATTCCTTTTATCGCAAATGTAGCGATAATGATGGCTTCGGTATGGTTGTACACGCGTGTTGGTGGCGTGAGTTCGGTTATTGGAACTGACCTGCTGAAAACGGCCTGTTTGATTGGTAGCGTAGTATTGTGTATCGTATTTATGGTTAAGGAGTTAGGCTTGGGATTTAGCGAAGCAGTATCGCAGGTATCATCACACGACTACTCGCAGTTATTCTTCTTCGAAGATGGCGCCGACAAACGCTTCTTCTGGAAACAATTCTTGGCGGGTGTATTTATGTCAATCGCCACTACGGGTTTGGACCAGGATATGATGCAACGCACTCTCTCGTGCAAGAGCCCTCGCGATTCACAGAAGAATCTCGTTATATCTATTTTCTTGCAGGCGGCCGTTATATTTATGTTCCTCTTCTTGGGAGTATTATTCTACATCTTCCTTGCTGGAAAGGGCATTACTGGCGGAGCAGAGAGTTTCTTCCCGATGGTTGATGCTGCAGGTAACACTATTATAGCCGACAGCGACCAGGTATTTTCATACATCGCCACAAAGAGCGGTTTACCTTTGATTGTAGGCATCTTGTTCGTTTTGGGACTTATTTCTTCGACCTATTCGGCTGCCGGCTCGGCTATGACCGCTTTGACAACATCGTTTACCGTAGATATTATGCACGGCACGAAGCGTTACGACGAAAAACGACTGACTGTTGTGCGTAAGCGCATCCACATCGCTATGGCCGTAACTATGGGTATATTCATACTTATCTTCAACGCCTGCAAAAACACCAGCCTTATAGATATGGTATATACATTGGCAAGTTACACCTACGGCCCGATACTCGGTATGTTCGCATTCGGTATCTTCTGCAAACGCCATACAGCAGACAAGTATGTTCCTTTTGCTGCCATCATTGGCGTTGGCTTAAGTCTGTTATTGCAGATGAACTCGGAGCGTTGGTTCGGAGGTTATCAGTTTAGTTACGAGATATTGTTGTTCAACGCCGCATTCACTGCAATAGGTATGTGGTTATTATCACTTAAAAACGAGAAGAAATAATGATACTTACAGCAGATTCAGGTTCTACAAAGTGCCATTGGGCTTTGGTCAATGGCGAAAGCGCAAGCAACGAGCCAAAGATAATAGAGACTCGCGGCATTAACCCCGTAACGTGTTCGTCGGAGCAGGTAAAGGAGATTATTGCCGAGGGATTGTTGCCGCAAATTCAGGCCACAGAGGTGGAAGGAATATATTTCTATGGCGCAGGATGTATCGCCAATGCTCCTGCTACATTGGAGTTACAACGTACCCTGCAGGAGATATTTCCACAGGCTACAACCATCGTAGTAGCAACCGATATGTTGGGTGCGGCACACGCCTTGTGTGGACACGACAAGGGTATTGTCTGCATACTCGGTACAGGCTCTAACTCGGCATTCTATGATGGAGAGCAACTCGCAAAGAATGTTCCGCCACTTGGTTACATCCTGGGCGATGAGGGCGGCGGTGCCAACTTGGGAAAGACCTTTGTAAGCAATGCTCTGAAGGGATTAATGCCGAGCGAGATAGTAGATTTAATGTATGAGGAGTGTCAGACATCATACGCCCAAATCATCGAGTCGGTCTATCGCAAACCAAATGCCAACCGTTACCTCGCATCGTTTGTTCCATTTATGGCACGTCATCGTGATAGGGCCGAAATACGTCGTTGCATCGACTTGGCATTTGATAACTTTATCGAGCGCAACTTGTTGCAATACCCCGATGTAGAGCAGTTGCCAATAAACTTTGTAGGTAGCATTGCAGCCGTATTCGAGCAAGAATTAACCGAGGCATTGAGCCGTCATTCATTAACATTAGGTAAAATCGAACGTTCCCCAATTGGTGGAATGGTAAAATATCACACGACATTATGACATTTGAGAAAATAACCGAGCGCTCGTCGCTCTACGACAACCTCGACAAGATGAGTGTTGCCGAAATCGTAACCTCTATCAACACAGAAGACAGAAAGGTAGCCGAGGCTGTAGGCAAGGCTCTGCCCCAGATTACTGAACTCATTGAGCGCCTTACAGAGCGTATGCGCCGAGGTGGTCGTTTGTTCTACATCGGAGCAGGCACAAGTGGCCGTTTGGGTGTATTGGATGCATCGGAGATTCCGCCTACATTCGGAATGCCCCCTACAATGGTAATAGGCGTCATCGCAGGTGGCGAAACCGCATTGCGTAACCCCGTCGAGGGCGCAGAAGATGATACCGAGCAGGGTTGGAAGGATTTAATGAAGTACAACATCAACTCTACCGACACATTGGTCGGCGTAGCGGCATCGGGCACAACTCCCTATGTTGTAGCGGCATTGAAGGAGGCTCGCAAGCAGGGACTCCTAACAGCATCTATCTCGTGCAACCCATCATCACCGATGGCCGAGGCAGCAGAGATTGCTATCGAGGTGATTGTTGGACCGGAGTTCGTGACGGGTAGTTCAAGAATGAAGGCTGGTACAGCGCAGAAGATGACACTCAATATGATTAGTACAGGAGCGATGATTGGTTTGGGCCGTGTAAAGGGTAACCGTATGGTCAATATGCAGTTATCGAACGCGAAGTTGGTGGACCGAGGCACTCGTATGATTGTCGATGAGTTGGGCATCCCTTACGACCAGGCACAACAACTTCTTCTTTTGCACGGTTCGGTGGCCGAGGCGATAAAGAATTTTGAGAACAAATAAAACATTAGACAAATATGAAAAGATTTTTATTTATTGCAATGGCCGTAGTGATGGGCTTGGTTTCCACACCCTCACGCGCCTGCACAAACTTTATCATCACACGCGGAGCCTCAACCGACGGCTCTATATTGGTCACTTACGCGGCTGATTCACACCAATTATACGGAGAGTTGTATCAGCATCGCGCCGCAAAATACAAGGCTGGCACAATGATGCCCGTATATGAGTGGGATACAGGTAAATATTTGGGCGATATTCCGCAAGTAAATCAGACATACTCTACATTGAGTAATATGAACGAGCACTCGTTAATCATTACCGAGACAACATACGGAGGTCGTGCCGAGTTGCACAACCCCGAAGGTTTGATTGATTACGGCTCACTCATCTACATCACTTTGCAACGCGCAAAGACGGCTCGTGAGGCTATCAACACAATCGTCGAGTTGGCCAATACTTACGGCTACTACTCTGAAGGTGAGAGTTTCTCGATTGCCGACCAGGAGGAGGCTTGGATTATGGAGTTGATAGGCAAGGGCCCCGGCAACAAGGGTATTGTATGGGTGGCACGTCGTATTCCCGACGGCTACATCTCGGCTCACGCAAATCAGGCTCGCATCACTACATTCCCGTTGAACGACCCCGAAAATTGTATGTATGCACCCGATGTGATTTCATTTGCGCGCGAGAAGGGTTACTTCTCTGGCAAGGACGAGGAATTCTCGTTCTGCGATGCTTATGCTCCGCTTGATTTCAGCGCTATGCGTGGTTGCGAGGCTCGTGTATGGGCATTCTTCCGTACATTTGCCGATGGTATGGACCAATATTTGGACTACGCTATGGGCCACAATGCAAAGAATCGTATGCCTTTGTGGGTAAAGCCCTCGAAGAAGATTTCACCAAAGCTGGTATTTGATGCTATGCGCGACCACTATGAGGGTACACCTATGGATATGACCAAAGACCTCGGTGCTGGCGGTCACGGCTTGCCTTATCGCTGGCGTCCTATGTCGTGGAAGGTTGATGGTAAGACTTACGTAAACGAGCGCGCTACCGCAACACAGCAGACAGGTTTCTGGATGGTAGGTCAGGCTCGTCCCGAGAAGACTGGTATTTTGTGGTTTGGCGTGGATGATGCTGCAACATCGTGCCTCACACCTATCTATTGCAATGCTACCGAGGTAGCAGAGTGCTTTAAGGAGGATAACGGCTCTATGTTGGAGTACACACCGACATCGGCATTCTGGTTGTTCAACCGCGTTACCAACTTTGCATATATGCGTTACGATATGATTTCTGCCGACATCCGCAAGGTTATCGACTTCTGGGAGAAATCTATGCTTGAGGCTGTAGAACTTACTGACAGAACAGCATCGGGATTCTCACAGGCAAAGCAGAAGAAATATTACACTCGTTTCAGCGTAAACACCGCCAACGAGTTGTTCAAGAACTGGAGCCGTTTGGACAAGTATCTGCTTATTAAGTATGTCGATGGTAACGTCAAGAGCGAGAACTATGACGTATTAAAGTATGTAATCGGCGAGGGTGGTGACGCTACGCACTTCGTAGAGAATGGCAACGGCAAGCAGATTCCCGACAAGATTCAGTTCCCTGGATATAACGAGAAGTGGAAGAGAGCCGTAGCAGCCGACAACGGCAAGATTTTGGAGCAGAAATAATTTCATTTAGCCTTACAACCGATACGATATGAAGAGATATGTTTTGCTAGCACTTTGTGCTGTAACCATTTCGCAACTATCCAATGCGCAGACCTCAATACCTCATTCTCAAAAGGAGGACACCAAAGGTTATATGAGCGAGGCTTATTGGGCCAAGTGGAATGATGAGGAACTAAAGCGCATAGAGCAGGATATTGAGCGATTCCGCAAGGCTGACGGCGAGGTTATGCTGGAAAACATTGCCAAGAACTCGGAGGTCAAGATTGAGCAGTTGTCACACGAATTCAAGTTTGGTGCGCATCTGTTTAATTACAATCAATTAGGCAAGACAGAGTACAACGAGCGCTACAAGGAGTTGTACGGCACGCTCTTCAATTCGGGCACAATAGCGTTCTATTGGCGTAAGTTTGAGACCGAGCCTGGACGTGTGCGTTTTGCTACGGAGTATTGGGATAGTGAGGAGTTCTGGAACAACTGCCCCAACCCTTACGACCAGCCACATTGGAGACGCCCTTCGACTGACCAACTCGTAGAGTTCTGCAAAGAAAAAGGGATTCGTGCGCACGGCCACGTTCTGGTGTGGGGTAACCGCAGATGGCATCAGCCCGACTGGGTGCTCGATATGATGACTCCAGCAGAGCGGGAGGCTTACAATCGTTTCTTCCCAAATGAGCCCGGAAGATTCAACGACGAAGATGCAAAGTCGGAGGAGTACAAGAAGATGTCGCACGATGAGGTTGCAAAGGTATTTGAACATTACATCGACACTCTTCGTTACACTTACGATAAGCGCATAGAACTTATTGCTAACCACTATAAAGGCCAAATAGAGAGTTGGGATGTGGTAAACGAGAGTGCTGTAGATTATCAGAACGGTGCACTGATTGACAACCACACCGTAAGCAAAACTCGTTATGGACTTATGCCTGGAGACCACGACTATACTGCACTAAAGAGTGCCGAGAAACACTTCCCCGCAGAGGTGAAACTCAACATCAATGATTATCACCTCACTCCCGCCTACAAGGAGCAGGTAGAGCGCTTGATAAAACGAGGATGCAAAATCGACATTATGGGTATGCAGATGCATCTATTCAACCCCAAACAATGTATTGACATTGCCGAAGGCAAAGAGTTGCAAACGCCCAAACAGGTGAGAGGTTACATCGAGAGCCTCAAGGATTTGAAGATTCCGTTGCACTTGAGCGAGATTACCATTGCAGCCCCCAGCACAGATGAAAAGGGATTTATGATTCAAGCCATCATAGCGCAGAATCTTTACAGACTATGGTTCAGTATGGAGTATATGATGGGTATAACGTGGTGGAACGTAATTGACAACTGCGGTCTTAAGAATGAGCCTGCAACATCGGGAATCTATACTCGAGATATGCAACCAAAGCCTGTATATCACGCCCTCAACAATCTGATTAACAACGAGTGGAAGACCAACATCACTACCAAAGCAGACAAGCAGGGTAGAGTTGCATTCAGGGGCTTCAAGGGCAACTACCGCATCACTTGGACCGACAAAAAGGGCAACGAGCAAACAATGGAATACTATTTGGAATAAAAACATTTTGATATGAAATACGATATTATAGTTATAGGTAGTGGCCCGGGCGGTTATGTGGCCGCTATCCGTGCATCGCAGTTGGGCAAGAAGGTTGCCATCGTCGAGAAGGCAGAATTGGGTGGTGTGTGCCTTAATTGGGGTTGCATACCTACCAAAGCACTGCTCAAGAGTGCACAGGTTTATACCTACTGCAAGAACGCAGCACATTATGGCGTTGCAATCGAGGGTGAGGTAAAGCCCGATTGGGAAAAGATTGTCGCTCGCTCACGTACCGTAGCCGATACGATGAGTAAGGGTGTGGCATTCTTGATGAAGAAAAATAATATTGACGTAATCAACGGTTTTGGTCGCTTGGCCGACAAGGGCAAGGTCGAGGTGGATGGTACGACATACGAGGCAGACGCAATCATCCTCTCTACGGGAGCACGTCCCCGCACAATGCCATTTATCCCCGTTGATGGAGAGCGTATCATAACATCTAAAGAGGCTCTCACACTGCCTACATTGCCTGAAACAATGGTTGTAGTAGGTTCGGGGGCTATTGGTAGTGAATTTGCCTATTTGTACGCTTCGCTGGGCGTAAAGGTTACTATCATTGAGTATCTGCCGCAGTTGATGCCACTGGAGGATGAGGAGGTTGCCAAGACTATGGAGCGTTCGTTCCGCAAGTTGCGCGCTACGGTGATGACCTCAACGACGGTAAAAGAGGTTAGGGTAGAGGACGGCAAATGCGTCATCGACATCGAGGGCAAGAAGGGCGCAGAGAGCCTAACGGCAGATGTCGTATTGTCAGCGGTTGGCATCAAGTCGAACATCGAAAACATCGGTTTGGAGGAGTTGGGTATCACTGTCGAGCGCGATAAGATTGTAGTTGACGAACATTATCAGACATCCGTAGAGGGCATCTATGCCATTGGCGATATTATCCCTTCGCCCGCTTTGGCACACGTTGCGTCGGCGGAGGCTATACACTGCGTAGAGCATATCTGCGGAATGGAGCCTGATGCTGTAGATTATTCTACAATACCTTCGTGCGTATTTACTTCGCCCGAGGTGGCATCGGTTGGTATTACCGAGCAACGTGCACGCGAGAAGGGTATCGACTACAAGGTTGGCCGCTTCCCATTCACCGCATCGGGTAAGGCAACGGCTGCTGGTGACCGCGATGGATTTGCGAAGTTGATTTTCGACAGCGAAAACAGATTAATCGGTGCACATTTGGTGGGCGCCAACGTCACAGAGATGTTGGGCGAGCCTACATTGGCAAAGCGTTTGGGTATTACGGCTCATACATTGGCCCGCACAATACATTCTCACCCAACGATGTACGAGGGTTTGATGGAGGCCGCCGAGGCCGCTATGGATGCTGCAATACATCTGTAATCAAAATACCATACCAAAGAAAGAGCGTGTCTATTTTAAGTTAGACACGCTCTTTTTATTTTACATTTTCATCATTATTTCTTCAACCACTGTGGCAATTTGTCACTAGCATAGAAATAATAGAATGCAGCACCCAACATATAAGGTGGTAAAATAATAATTAAAATCGCGATAAGTTTTCCCACCATATCAAGGTCTTTTCTCTTGAATACAGTTATTGCCAAGATAATCTGAATGGCATAACAAATTAAAGTTACTAACATACTCATTTTATTTAAGTTTAACAATAAGTTTTATTTATTTTCTGTCTCTTCTCTCTCGATAGTAATACAATCGTTGATTACTCACACTCCTCTACAACATAAACCTCGTCGTTATACTTAACATCGCTCAAAAAGAGTCCCACGGCAGGAGCACCCGAACTCGACAGCGACAAATCGCAGCTATGCAGGATGCGCTCAAAGTCCTCTACCGTATAACGGCCTCGTCCAACATCGACCAACGTACCGACAATAGCACGAATCATATTTCGCAAAAAGCGGTCGGCGCGAATCGTAAAGATTAGCAACTGCTCGTCATCTGCGGCTCGACACCAATCGGCTCGCACGACGTGGCAGATATTGGTCTTATTATTAGAGTTTAGTTTGGCAAACGACGTAAAATCATCCCACTCCAACAATTTCTTTGCCGCCTCGTTCATACGCTCCACATCGAGCGGAACGTAATACTGCCACGCCGAAAAACGGCGAAATGGATTCTTGCGCTGCGAGATGTAATATGTATATTCTCTCTCTACGGCATCAAAACGCGCGTGCGCTGATGACGAGACCTGCTGCACGAACTTTATAGCCACATCGTGCGGCAGGATTAGGTTAAGTTTATACACCAACTTGGCACAATCCTCAACACCCTTTTCGCTATCGAAATGCGCCACATAATACGATGCATTTACGCCCGTATCGGTTCTACCTGCTCCAACGACCTCAATCGGCTCACGCAATAGGGTAGAGAGAGCCTGCTCCAGAGTCTGTTGTACTGTAGGAGCATCGGGCTGTCGCTGCCATCCGCAGTAAGCCGCACCATCGTATGAGAGTGATATGAAATAACGCACCGCTAACTATTCTTATGAAAATTCAAGGTCACACCAGACCAACTGCTATCGCATATATTTAAGGTGCGAATTGTCGGTTAATACACTCACATCGCCAACGTGAAGATTGAAGAACGTACCCGTACCACCATCTTCCGCTACCTCCAGCACCTTATTCTCCTTGGTAGCATTGTTGCGGCTAAAACCAATATTGACATTCATCACATCGGAGTTAAACTTGCCATTTGACTTAAAGAGTGTATGTTTCTCGCCACGATTTGAATACCAAAAAGCAAAGCAACTATTATAGAGACTGCGACCTCCGTTGATTTCAAATGCCGTTGCGAATTCGTCGCTATAACAGAAGTCGTACCAATTATTCTGACGCTCATCCTTAAAACCGCAACTCGTATGGTAGTGCTCATTGCCACTATAATACAGCGGGTGAATGTTGCGCAACGAATTTGCCTCGGAACGGATAAGGAAGCCAATGTGAACGCCACCTATACGCATATTAGTGAAGGTGTTATCGTAACCCTCGACCAACACACCAATACAATCGGGCTTGCAATTTCCTACGATATTGACGCTATGGATATCGGCATCCGAAGAGCCGCTATTGGCTCCGTGCTTAACGTGAATACCGAGCGAAACGCCTTTAATTGAGGTGTTGCGGATAACCGTCTCGCGACCACTATCAATCGACACGCCCTTTGCTACGCCACTGCCGTCAATCACGCCGCCCGCAAGGTAATAATTGCTACCCGGCGTGGTGATATTATTGAAGGGGTCTTTACCGCCCAAACGAATCATAGCCTCCTCGTTGTTCCAATCCTCTGTGGCCTTAATTATAGCATAGTTTGACAACTCCAACGCCACGCTCTTTTTGGGGTCGGCAGGGGTGCAAATAGGCTTTGAAATAAGATATGTGCCATCGGGGAAGTAAATCGTACGGTTGGGGTTCTCATCGATAATCTTCTGAATAGCATCGCTCACATCGACCTTGCCATTGTTCTTAACCTTAACCACCACATAACCCATATCTTTGGGTGTTTGTGCTACGGCTGCGACCGAAAACACAGCCGCTAACGTCAAAATAACGAGTTGTCTGAAACGCATAGTTATAAAGTTTTTATTACTCCTCAAAATCAAACCATAGGGTAGTACGCCCTGAATATTATAACAAAGGTAACAATTTTTTCGGAATAATCGCACACAAAGAAGTCCGACGGGAATATTTCCCATCGGACAACGAAATAAATAGAGTCGAGAGTTTTTTTACTATATTATTTTTTCAGTTCCGAAAGCATAGTTACCTCTTTCAACTTTACGCCAGCCACTTTGGCTTTAATTCCAAGTATCATTTCAACCAAACCCTCTTTTATCGTCAGCGTCAATGGGAACTTATATGATTCGCCACTTTCATTCGACAAAAAGAGTTCATCACCAACAACTCTGTATTTATACTTTCCCGCCTTGATAAAATCAACATCACGTCTCAAATAGACCTCAAGTTCATCAGATGATATTATCGAAATCGCAGGAACGTGCTCAAATACCTCTTCCATCTTCTCTTGTGAAAGTTTAGTCCACTCCCAGCGTGTATCATAACCAGAGGGGCTATACATTCCGTATGGTATCCTATAATCAGACTCCTTATCCGAAGTGGCAGGGTTATCCGCCTTGCTCTCTTTGGGCGAGGGGGCAAACCTCTTGATGCTACCGTCAGCCTGCTTCTCGACCAAAATGGCTTTAGATGTCGAACGAGGCACGATGCAGAAACACTTTACGCTTTTGTTTGCCTCCAACGACTTGATAACCGCCTCAATCTCTTGCGCTGTAGCCGACTCAACATATACCGAGACTTCGCTACTCAAACTTTCGGTTGCTATTTGTTGCAGTGAGCAAACTATATTGTAGTTAGACGCCTTCCCACCCGAACTTGTTCGCTTATATGTTAACTTATTGCCATTCATATATATTTGGTTAATATTGCTGCTTGTAGCAATCAACTCCGACTTGAACAATTTTCTATACTCCAAGCCACCCTCCTCGCGAGTAAGTTGCATTGACTTGGGGTACTTTTTCTCCAACGCCTCCAGCGTAGTCAGCACATCGTTCTCGTAAATTTTACCATCCTCAACCTTTACAATCACTATCTTACCATCCTCAATCTCCTCAAACGAAGAAATATCGGTCAAACAAGATGATATACTTACACTTATCCGCTTTGAAGTTTGCGAAGCCACAACATCATTGGGCTTGAAACCCACCTTTCTGACGCTTCCGTCTGCCTGCTTCTCAACCAAATAATTACATACACCAACACGTTCATCCGTTACCATAACGTGGAAACAGAATGTTTTGACTCTCTTGTTTGCCACCAATGCCTCGACAATAGCATCGATGCTCTCGTTGGCAACTGACTCTTTATCACACAAATAGACTGCAACCTCTGCATCCAAACCGGCTTTTGAGAGTTGTTGTATAGTCAAGTTACCCTCATCCTCATTAATACCTATACCTGATTTTCTGACATAAATTTTTGGGGTATCGGGAGATGTAAGGATTAACGCACTCTTCCAATTATCAATAGATGAGAGATTAAAGCGACCGACCCTTTCATATTCGGGATATTGCCTTCTCATCTCATCGAGAGTCATCTCCTTGTCATTGACATATAATTTACCTCTTGATACTTGAATTTTGGGCGAGGGTGTATATTCTTCGCCGCGAGGTTCTGCCTCTCTAATCTTCAGAGGAACTGCACGCACAACCACACTGCGGTCGGCTTCCGACAGATTGTCGATACTCTTGTTAGGGCCAAACCAACTGCTAACTAACTGATTGCGTATATCGTAGAACGCTTTTGCTACGGCCTCACGCACTGCAACACATACATCATAGGGGGCTTTAGCATCATATTCCAACGAGATTATACCCTCATACATAGGCACCTCTACGCTCTTTCCCGTAGATAGAGTGGCCTTCTCTGTAGAGGTATCAGCACGGCGTTGTTCAAGAAATTCTGTAACAAGCCCCGTAAGCATATCCAAGTTGTCGATGGGAATCTCTGCCGAATACTTTACCTCATAACCATTATCCATATCCGTTAATATTCGCAGAATTTTACCATTCTTATTTACCAACACACGGCAAATATTACGTGCAGGGATTTTGGTATCGGTAATTTCATCCAAGAGTTTGATACCATTAGGAACATTCTGCGGGGCGGGCGGCAACACAATCGGACTCGATTGGTTGTTATTGCCATTGATATATTTCACACGCAATACATTGGCATTACGCAGAATCTGTCTTACGTCGGCCAACTGCCCCATATTAACACCCTTATCTGCCGAGATTACCACCATCGCAGGTTTATTCTCTCGCAACGCAGACTCCAAATCAGCCAACGCTACGGTTTTGCCGTTGAGCGATATTTTACCATCAGCCGCAATATGCAGGGTAGCATCTTGGTCACTCACCGACTTACCCGTATTTTGCTCGATAATACCGCCGATAGCTGGCTTTTCGGTAACTTTACCAGAGTCACTTACAGTAGGGGCAGATAGATTCGGATGGTGAACTTCATTAGGTTCCTCGATAGTCGTCTCTTTGCCATTGGCAGCCGTCTGCGCTACATTATCTGCCTCGGACTCGACAACATTAATCTCGGACTCGGCACGCACAGAGCCAAAGGCGAAAACCATTCCTATTAATATAGGTATAACCGCGCACACGCGTATGAAGGAGAATCTCCCTCGTTTGAAATTTGTCATCATAAGGAAACGTTTTTTAGTTACTTTATTATACAATCCACTGGTGATATCAATGTCACACCCGAAGATTTGTTGGAAAATAAGTAATCTGTATTCGGTAACATCGTAACCCTCCCTTAATACATCACTATCAGCCTGCCACTCCTGCACCTGCTCAAGCGACGAGCCCGCATACCACACAAACGGATTAAACCAGAATATGCAACGCAACAATTCCAGCATCATTCGCTCGGCAGTATGGTTATGACGAATGTGACTCAACTCGTGAAGAATGACTTGCTCGCGCTTGCGCCCATCGTAGAGCCGATTCAAAAAAATCGTACGCCAAAAGGCAAAGGGACTCTTAACCTGGTCGCTAACTGCAAGCACATAATTCTCATATACTGCGAGTTCTGCTCCGTCACGCAATCGCTTGATTTGCCACAATCGCCACGCAACAAATGCCAAATTCATCATCACCACGACAGCGTAGATGGCCCATAAAATCGTCGAAATGACCCTCGCCCAATCGACGCTGGCGACCGTTTCGCTCAATCTTTCAGTATTATCAGCATAGGCCACATCCTCAACAAAGTCGAAGGCATCGGCCTCATAGGACTCCATAATGGGGATTTGATAATAGATGGTTTCGGCAGGGTAGAGCGGCAATTCCAACACGGGTATAACGGCTGCGAGCACCATACTCCACACCAAATAGATTCGTGCAAGGCGATAACTGACACGTCCCTCTAAAAGCAACTTATAGAGAGCCATAAACAACGCACTGCAGAACAGAAATTCGATAATATATGAGACAATAGACATTCTTACCTACTTTTTAAGCATTTCCATAATCTCATTTGCCTCCTCTACCGATATGTTCTTATTAGAGGATAAGAACGAGACCATACGACTTGCCGAGCCGCCGAAAAAATTATCCAGGACAGTCGACATAAAACTTTGAGTATAGGTATCGCGGTCAACAAGGGGAAAATACTCGTGTGTTTTACCATAGGCCTTATGGTCAACATAACCTTTCTTCTCCAAAATCCTCACAACCGTCGATACGGTGTTATATGCAGGTTTAGGCTCGGGCAACTGTTCCAAAATGTCATTTACGAAACAAGCACCCTTCTCCCAAATAATCTGCATAATCTCCAACTCGGCTCGCGTAAGTTCTTGCGAACGTTCTCTTAATCGTTCTCCCATAAAGTTTGCTATTTTAATGTTAATATTCGTTTTTGAGTTAATCATTTTTTAATCGGGGTAGGGTTTGGCTTCAGGCTTCACAGGGTGAAGAGCCCTACAAGTAGCAGTAAAACATACTACCATTCAATAGATTACATCAACCGACTACAAATCATTCATTTCCCTACGACAAATATATAACGAATATTTTAGTTTTACAACTATTTTTATAGTTATATTTCCCGAAATTATTATTCATATACTAAAGTATATGAAAAAATTTAACGAGAACAAAAAAAAGGTGTCCGACTATTGCCGAACACCTCCAAATAATTATACTCGTTCTATTTATTACAACTTCAAATCAGCCTTAATCTGCTCAATCTTGGCATCCAACGCTGCAAGCACCTCGTCATACTGCTCAACTGCGGGCAGGGGTTCCTTAACACCGAAGTAGAACTTGATTTTGGGCTCTGTACCCGAAGGACGAACAGAGATAATGCTGCCGTCAGCCGTAATCCACTGCAATACGTTGCTCGAATCCTGGTCGATAGGGGTGCGGACACCGCTACGAAGGTTAATCTCCTCCAACGACTTGTAATCGCGTACGGTCAATACCTCCGAGCCAGCCAACTCCTTGGGCGGATTCTCACGGAAATCGACCATCATACGCTGAATCTCCTCGGCACCCTCCTTGCCCTTGCGGACAACAGATACCAATGACTCGCGGTAGAAACCATACTTAACATACAACTGCTGCAACCACTCATACAACGTCAGGCCCATAGTATCCTTTGCCCAAGCAGCAGCCTCGGCTGCCAATGCACAAGCCGACACAGCATCCTTATCACGAACATAGTCGCCAGCCAAGTAGCCGAAACTCTCCTCGCCACCACCTATATATTTAGCAACGCCCTCGTTCTCGCGGATAATCTTGGCGATATACTTAAATCCCGTCAAGCAATCGTAGCACTTAACACCAAAGTGACCCGCCACGGCATTTGCCATCTGCGATGTTACGATAGTCTTAACAACATACTGATTGCCATCCAACTCGCCACGCTCAGCCCAGCGTGTAAGTTGATAACTGAGCAACAGAGCCAAAGTCTGGTTACCGTTCAACAACACATACTCGCCCTTACCGTTACGCAACGCCACGCCGATACGGTCAGCATCGGGGTCTGTTGCCAAAACCAAATCAGCACCCTGCTCACGTGCCAAGTCGATAGCCATCGACATAGTCTTACGCTCCTCGGGGTTGGGAGACTCGACAGTGGGGAAGTTACCATCGACAACCGATTGCTCATCTACCATTATAATATTGGTAAAACCGAAGTTCTTCAACGATTCGGGCACCAATCTTACACCCGAGCCGTGAATCGGCGTATAAACAATCTTCATATCGTGATACTTGGCAACACATTCAGGCGAGAGTTGAACATCAGCCTTAATGCGGTCAAGATAAATCTTGTCGAACTCCTCGCCGAGCATAATAATATTCTCGGGATTAGTACCTGTCATCACCTGTGAGTTATCGGTAATCTTACCAACCTCCTCGATGATATTGGTATCGTGCGGAGCGGTAACCTGTGAGCCATCTGTCCAGTAAGCCTTATAACCATTATACTCCTTGGGGTTATGGCTGGCTGTAATAACTACTCCAGAATGCAATTTCAACTCACGAATAGCGAAACTCAACTCGGGTGTAGGACGCAACGCATCGAACAGATATACCTGAAAACCATTAGAGGCAAAAATATCGGCAACACGCTCTGCAAACATACGCGAATTGTTGCGGCTATCGTGTGCTACGGCAACACGCACCTGCTCGCCTGCAAAGTTCTTCTTCAAGTAGTTAGCCAAACCCTGTGTTGCACTACCTACTGTGTAGATATTCATACGGTTACTACCCACGCCCATAATGCCACGCAAGCCTCCCGTACCAAACTCAAGGTCCTTATAGAAACTCTCCGTAAGTTCCTTTATATCATTATCCATCAGCCACTTAACCTGCTCTTTGGTAGCAGCATCATACTCACCATCCAACCACTTTTGGGCCTTATCCAAAACTGCTTGTTCCAAATTGTTCATCATAATACTATAAGATTTTGTTATAACTAATATTCTCTCTTATTCTATTTTCCAATACACAAAGTTAAGAATTTTTTTTCAATTATTCAATATCAGCGAGTTAAAAAAACAGCCTAAAAAAAGCCTTATTGCTCTATATATAAAAAAAGTGAAAAAACAAGCGCTTTTGAGATTTATTTTAACAAATTTATTCACAACTTTGCAGTGTCAAAGAAAACGAATCCGCAACAAGTCGATTTCTGATTTGACCGCTTTTTTAATTAACGGAGGTTGGCAACGCTTTTAGGTTTTCATCGTATGAAAACTCCCTAAACAAGCAAGACTCAACAACCCAAAGATTCACAAAAGCGGTAGGGCAAGATTCGCTCCAAAGATAAACGTTTTCTTTGAGAAATGCAACAATAAGATTATAAGTATTTTAACTCAATGGCAAACTCTCATACATACGGCGAAGTGTGGCAAACCTGCTTGGAGCGTCTTCAACAACAGACCTCAAAGGAGGAGTTTGCACGTTGGTTTGCACCCATCAAGGCACTGACCTTCGATGGTACAAATCTGCGCCTGAAAGTGCCCAGCCAGAGTTATATCGACCATATTGAGAATAAATACCAAGCAATCTTGGGCCAAATCATCTATCAATATTTTGGCCGTCAGACTCGTGTAATCTATGCTATACCCGACGAGGCTTCGGTAGCGGTTAATGCCGACACCACAGCCATCTCGAACTATATGCATCAGACCAACACAAGCAACATCAAGAATCCTTTTACTTTCCCGGGTCTCAAACGAATAAAGTTTGACCCACAACTAAACAATAAATACACCTTCTCGACCCATATCGAAGGTGAGTGCAACCGTCTGGCACGCTCGGCGGGTAGAACGGTAGCACTCACCCCAGGGTCAACTCCTTTCAACCCCTTATATATATATGGAGGTTCTGGTTTGGGCAAGACTCACATCGCACAAGCCATAGGTAACGAGGTATGCGAGCGTCATCCCGAATTGCAGGTACTTTATGTATCTACAAACAAATTTATGGCGCAATACCAAACCGCTACCAAAAATAAGGAAATCAACGACTTTGTTCACTTCTACCAGATGGTGGATGTGCTCATCATAGACGATATTCAGGAACTTTCGGGCCGCCCGGGTACGCAAAACGTATTCTTCAACATCTTCAACCACTTGCAGATGGCGGGCAAGCAACTTATCCTCACATCGGATAAGCCACCCGTAGAGTTGGCAGACATCGAGCAGAGACTTTTGACACGTTTCAAGTGGGGTTTGTCGGCAAAAATCGACACTCCCGACTATGAGACCAAAATCAAAATCATCCGCGCTAAGGCCGATAGTATGAATTTCTCGCTCACCGAAGAGGTCGTAAACTATCTTGCTGACAATATCTCGGCCAACATCCGAGAAATCGAAGGTGCATTGCGCTCATTGAAGGCTAATGCCGATTTTATGGGACGCCGTATATCTACTTCGCTCGCCAAGGATGTATTGAAGGCCTATGTGCAGGTGACTCAAAAGGAGATTTCGGTTGCCCGCATTGCAGAGATTGTATGCCAATACTATAACATTGACGAGCAGAGCCTAAACTCATCAAAGCGTACACGCGAGTTGGCACAAGCACGTCAGGTAGCAATGTATCTTGCCAAGCAGCACACCAAGTTGCCTTTGGCGGCTATCGGAGCAGCTATCGGTGGTCGTAACCACGCCACTGTACTGCACTCGTTCAAGCAGGTTACCAATATGCTTGATACCGACAAACTCTTCCGTAGTCAAATCGAGGAGATTGAGAAGATGATAATCGCAGGATAGACGGCAATATAATTAGGTAGCATCAAACGAGAGACTATCTGCACGCACCTACAAAGCACCTATAAAGAATATCCTTTACACTCCCATATAGGCACATAACAAAACCTTAAAACTATATAGCCTTATGAGAAAAACTCTATTTACCTCGATAGCACTCATCTGTGCCATCACAATCGGTTACGCTCAACAACAGAAAACAAAACTCACAAGTGTACTCGAGATATACGATATCGAAAAGAATACACGCACTGTCGTGAAAGAGTTTGATGGCGCACACATCGAAGCGCCAAATTGGACAGTCGATGGCAAGTGGTTAATCTACAATAGCCGCGGTCGCCTATACAAGATTTCGCCCGACAACCCTCAAGAGCCTATTTTGATAGATACGGACTTTGCTGGAGCGTGCAACAACGACCACGTTCTATCATCTGACGGAAAGTCTATCGCAATTAGCCACAGCGCAAAAGAGGACTATAATTCGCGCATCTACACACTCCCTATCGAGGGTGGCACACCACAACTTATCACGCCTATGGCACCGAGTTATCTACACGGCTGGAGCCCCGATGGTAAATGGCTGGCATATTGTGCATTCCGCAATGATAGCAAGATTCAGGACATCTATATCATTCCCGCAAAAGGCGGAGTAGAGATTCGCCTAACAACGGCCGAAGGACTGGATGATGGCCCCGAATACTCGCCCGACGGCAAGTACATCTGGTTTAACTCTGTACGCACAGGACTTATGCAAGTATGGCGTATGAAAGCAGACGGGAGCGAACAGACTCAGATGACCTTCGACGATGAGAGCAATGCTTGGTTTCCACACGTCTCGCCCGATGGCAAACAGGTCGTATATCTCACATATCGCAAAGGCGACTTGGAGCCTCACCAACACGTTGCCAACAAGAACGTAGAGTTACGTTTGATGTCAACCGAAGGTGGAGAGTATAAAACTATTGTAAAACTCTTTGGCGGTCAGGGTACTATCAACGTCAACTCTTGGGCTCCCGATAGTAAACGTTTTGCATTTGTAAGTTACCGCTTGGAGTAATACTCCACAATAAAAGTACCGTAAGCGATAAAACCTTGCGGTATTTTTCATATATTTGCATTATGGACCAGCCCAAAATAGAGAGAATGTTGCATTTGATGAAGATGCTGACGGCCAATACTACCTATTCGGTAGATGATTTGGCCGAGCGCCTTGATATGTCACGCCGCACCATCTATCGCTATATAGACACCTTCCGTGAGGCTGGTTTTGTAATCAAGAAAAACGACAAATATATCCGTTTGGACAAAGAGTCGCAACACTTCAAGGATATTTCGCAACTCGTACACTTTACCGAGGAGGAGGCGATAATCCTCAAGCGTGCAATCGAGAACATCGATGACACTAATCTGCTGAAACAGAATCTTAAGCGCAAACTATATTCGGTTTACGATAATAAGATTTTGGCAGACACGATAGTCAGGGGTAGTAACTCATCGAATGTTCACGCTCTAATTGAGGCCATCGAGGAGTGCCGACAAGTAATTCTTCACGACTATAGTTCGGCGCACGGCTCGGCAGTCCGTGACCGCAGGGTAGAGCCTTTCGCCTTTACTACCAACTATGTACAGGTGTGGTGTTACGACACCGAAAGCAACTCGTGCAAACTCTTCAAGACCTCACGCATCAAATCTGTCGAGGTACTTGATACTCAATGGCAACACAAGACGGAACATTCTCAAGGTTTTATTGATGTATTCCGTATGACAAGCCAAAGTCGCCATCGCGTACAACTGCGTTTGGGTTTAAGAGCCCACAACCTACTTGTCGAGGAGTACCCGTTGGCCGAGAAATATATCACGTCGACCGATGATGAACATTGGATTCTCGACACCGAAGTGGCCAACTATGCGGGTATTGCACGATTTGTTATTGGCTTAAAGGAGGATATAGAGATTATCAACACTCCCGAATTGGATGCCTACATAGCCGACTATGTAGCAAAATATCTTTCGTAATAATCTAACACACAAAATAAATCAGGTCGCCACATTTGTTTGCAGCGACCTGATTTTATTTTTCAACAATAAGCATATTAATATGCCGCCACGCGTGCAATAGCCAACTCTGCGCGAGAATCGGTAAATCGCACCTTGACAGCCTCTATGCCATTGCCTTCGATGGGTACAATACGCTTATAACCGACAGTCGTAGCCTTCGCTACAGTCTGCCATTCGCCACCACGCATTACATCAATCTCGAAACTGCGAACACGCTGTCCCAAAGCAATATGCTCCTGGATAGTAACATACTTAACATCTTGAGGCTCATTCCACTCAAGCGTAATATCACCTGTTGTTACACCATCCTCCGTAGCCCAATATTTATCATCCTGACCCACAACCGACTTTGCGCCATAACCACAACCGCGCGAAGAGGATGCACTAACTTTTGCCGCTGCAGCCAAATCATTCGCAAACGTGTCGTCAACCATCTTGCGCCACGCCATCAAAGACTCTATATCCTGCTCGGGCACACGTCCACGACGGTCTGGAGCGAGGTTAAGCAACAATGTTCCGCCACGACCAACTGACGTGAGATAGATATCAAAGAGTTTCTCGGGGGTCTTGGGCTTCTCGTAATCGTGATAGAACCATCCCGGACGAATCGATACATCAGCCTCGGCAGGAGCCCAACGCTCGCCATCCTCCTGACCGTGCGCCAACACCTCTATATTATCCTTGCCACCAGGATACATCTGCGCAGGAGTAGCCGTTGCCCAGCAGGTCTCGGCAATCACACCACGCTCGTTGCTACACCATCTTGCATCGGGCAGAGAACTGCTCCACACGACAGTTTCGGGCGAGAGTTCACGAATAATCTCAACCACCTTCGGCCAATCATAATAGAGGTATCCCGACTCAACTCGGCGCACCTCATTTGCTCCGCCATAATATCCGTCACCACCATTTGCACCATCAAACCACATCTCGAACACAGGGCCATAATTAGTAAGCAACTCACGCAACTGATTACGGTAATACACCAAATATTCGTCAGTGCCATATCCAGCGTGATTTCTATCCCACGGCGAGAGGTAGATACCAAACTTCACACCCGCCTTGCGGCAAGCCTCTGCCACCTCACCTACAATATCACCCTTACCATCTTTATAAGGAGAATTTTTGATAGAGTGCTCGGTATAGGCACTCGGCCACAAACAGAAGCCATCGTGGTGCTTTGCCGTAAGAATCAAGCCCTTAAGATTAGCATCCTTAACAACCTTTACCAACGCATCGGCATCGAAATCCGTAGGGTTAAACATCTCTGGCGACTCATCACCATATCCCCACTCCTTGTCCGTGAACGTGTTAATCGTAAAATGCACAAAGGCATATTGCTCCATAGCGTGCCAAGCCAAATGACGCGCTTCAGGCACAACACTCATCGGTGCAGGCGGCTCTGCCTGACACGATGCCAACATCAAAACCAATGCAAGCGACACTCCTCCAAATGTTCGTTGCAAAATACTTTTTACTCTATTCATACACATATATATTATTATTTAGTTCCTCAAAATGTCTTACCCGCAGGAATTATTTGCCCTATAAACCTAACAAAGATACTATTTTATCCCCAATTATTCGTCACGAAACGCCTTTTTCGCAGTTTTTTGCACTTTTTCTACATTTT
>JAZOVT010000080.1:0-3546 GCA_045658845.1 Alistipes sp. | reverse complement strand
ATTTACGAAAAAATAGTACCTTTGCTCGTTAAAATATAAAAAATATATGGCACTTAAATCAATCATTCGAGAGACCGTAGCCAATCCTGTGTGGTGGCGCGAGATGACTATGATAACCATTGGCTGTGTGATGGCGGCCGCAGGTTTCGTGTTTTTTATAAATCCTTATAATATCGTTCCTGGTGGAATATATGGATTGGGTATCGTTTTGCACAATATCTTCCCTGCGGTGCAGGTGGGTACATTCGGATATATGTTTGATATCCCATTGCTTACTATCGCAATAATCTTGTTCGGTAAGCAGTTTGGTGGCCGTACGCTCTATGCGGCAGCCATTACGCCTGGTATGATGAATATATTTTCATCTTTGGTGTATCCTACAAAAGAGGCGTTGGAGGCTTTGGACCCGTCACAGTTGTTGGGCGGCTCGATGGACTTTTCTAATCACCTTATCCTGGCCAGCATCCTCGGTGGTGCATTGCTTGGTGTCGGTTTGGGCTTGGTCGTAAGATGTAATGCTACAACGGGCGGAACTGATATTATTGCAATGATTCTGAATAAGTTTATGAAGATACCTTTCCCCAAAGGAGTGCTTTTGGCCGACTCGTGTGTCGTGTTGGCGGGTTTGGTCGTGATTGGATTCGGATTGGGTCTTGATGATAAGGAGGCTGGCGGATGGCTTTTGTCGTTCTATTCGCTTATCTGTATCTTTATCTCTTCGCGTGTGATTGACCGTGTGATTGATGGTGCGTCGTACGATAAGTTGCTCTTTATCATCAGCAACAAACATACTGACGTGATACGTGATTATATCCTCAATGATTTGCAGCGTGGAGGTACTTACATCAAGTCATCGGGCCTTTATAGCAACGAGGATAAGCAGATGATTTTCTTGGTTGTAAGTCGCCGTGAGGTGACGCAGGTACAGCGCAAGTTGCGTGAGATTGACCCGACGTTGTTCCTTGTTGTGACGGATGCTTACGATACCTACGGTGAGGGCTTCAAGTCGTTTGCGGATAACAATAGTGTTTTAGAGTAATTGAAAATATATGCTGAATACTAACACTCTGCGACCTCTTACAGGCGAAGGCCGCAAGATTTTTATCGAGACCTATGGTTGCCAGATGAATGTTGGTGACTCGGAGATAGTTATCTCTATTATGCAGGATGAGGGCTACTTCTATACCGATAAAATCGAAGAGGCAGACATTATATTAATCAATACTTGCTCTATCCGCGACAATGCCGAGCAACGCATTTGGGGCCGTTTGAGCGATATGCGTCGTTTGCGCAAGAAGAATCCTGCGCTCAAGATTGGTATCATAGGCTGTATGGCCGAGCGTTTGAAGGAGCAGTTGTTGGAGGGTGAATTGGCAGTAGATATTGTCGCTGGCCCTGATGCTTATCGTGATTTGCCGCGCTTGGTGCGTGAGGCCGAGTCGGGTGCTAAAGGCGTTAATACTCTACTTTCTACCGAGGAGACCTATGCCGAGATTAAGCCTGTTCGTTTGGATAAGAATGGCGTGAGTGCCTATATCGCTATTATGCGTGGTTGCAATAACTATTGCTCATATTGCGTTGTGCCCTATACTCGCGGTCGTGAGCGTAGCCGCGATGCAGAGACAATCATTGCTGAGGCTCGTACTCTTTTTGATAATGGTTATCGTGAGGTTACTCTTTTGGGCCAGAACGTAAACTCATACCGTACGGGCGATTACGATTTCCCTGCATTGTTGAAGGCTGTGGCCGAGATTTCACCTCTGCTAAGAGTGCGTTTCGCTACGTCGCACCCCAAAGATATGAGCGATAAGTTGTTGGAGACTATGGCGTCGATGCCCAATATCTGCCGTGCTATCCACCTTCCTGCTCAGTCGGGCTCTACGGTTATGCTCGAGAAGATGAATCGTAAATATACGCGCGAGTGGTATCTCGATAGAGTGGCGGCAATACGTCGTTATATGCCCGATTGCGCCATCACAACCGACCTTATCGCAGGATTTACGGGTGAGACCGAGGAGGACCACAAGCAGACCTTGTCGCTTATGGAGGAGGTTGGCTATGAGTTTGCCTTTATGTTCAAGTATTCGGAGCGTCCTGGTACGTTTGCTCAACGCCATTTGGGTGATGACATTCCCGAGGATGTCAAGACGGCACGCCTTACCGAGATTATAAACTTGCAGAATCGCCTTTCGGAGCAGAGCAATAAGCGCGATGTGGGCAAGGAGTTTGAGGTGCTGGTTGAGGGTACATCAAAACGTAGCGAGGAGCAGTTGTTTGGCCGCACGTCACAAAACAAGGTTGTAGTATTCGACCGAGGCGACCATAAGGTTGGTGACTATGTTCGTTGCCGTATTACGGGCTGCTCATCAGCAACATTGTTTGGTGAAGAATTGGCATAAATGTTCTATTTTGACACAAAAGTGTCCGAATTTCCCCCCCCCATAAAAAACAGCGAATTCCGTTTGGAATTTGCTGTTTTTCTTATTAATTTAGCAACGACCGAAATTTCACTAAAACTATTACGACTATGAAAAAGTTATTAATTTTAGCAATGAGCCTGATGCTTGTACTGCCAGCATCGGTTTGCGCAAATGAGCCTGCTTTCAGTTGGCAGGAGGCCCTCGAAAATGCCAAGCAAAACACTCGTCGTGGCATAACTCTCAAATCGTATAAGGTACAAGGAAAAATCCGTAGCGAGGCCCGCCTCGAAAAACTTATTGATAGTTGGTACTCTAAAGATTCATATATGGTGGTAAATCCTATCGCAACGGACTATGATGTGTATGTTAGAAAAATCAATAAGATAGACAATGTTGGTTTGAATAGAACGAAAGAGATTATCACTCCACATATCAAGAACATTTTTTCTAATTCTAAAAATGCGATTACTCTTGTGGAGTTGTGTTGGGAGGTAAATGGTTGTAGGGTCAAGACCATTGCGGCGGTATCTGACGAACACAATTTTATATTCGACAAGATTGGTTCGTATGCCATTATGGATAGTGATATTCGGACCACACGACATAATGAGACAGTTCAGGAGCAGTCAAAGCGTAGTATATCTCTCGCGGGATATGCAAAGAATGTTTTTGGTATAGATGCTTATAATTTTGACCTAAATGTTAGTGCAACATTTAACGAGGACGGCGTATTGGTAGACCGTTCTTCACGTGCTGCTTCATCACAATCTGCTGGTTGGCAGTGTGAAGCAGACGCAAGTGTTTTTGATGGCGAAATTGATAAGAGTAAATATTCCAGATATAAGATGAGTTATAATATATTGGGAGCCAACTCTCGAGGTCACAATGAAGAAGGAACCTTATAGATAAAAGTAATCCCCGCAATCAGCCGATTGCGGGGATTGTTATTTTCGGAGCAGAGTAACAAGCGCGATGTAGGCAAGGAGTTTGAGGTGTTGGTTGAAGGCTCATCAAAGCGTAACGAGGAATAGTTATTTGGCGAAGAATTGGCATAAAATGTTCTATTTTGATATAAAAGTGTCCGAAATCCCCCCCCCATAAAAAACAGCGAATTCCGTTTGGAATT
>JAZOVT010000079.1:0-4139 GCA_045658845.1 Alistipes sp. | reverse complement strand
TCTTGTCAACATCGACATTACGCAACGCCTTGTCGGGATTCTTCACATCCTTACGCTTCTTGCCATCCTTGTCGTTGGGATTCTCAACCCAGAAAACCTGAGCATTGTAAGTTCCGTTGGCATTCTTCGTAACGCGAACCTTACTCTTGCTACCACCACGGTCGGTAAGATACTCGCCGATGATGTTGTCAGCCTTGTCGTTGATGCCTTGAGCCATTGATGGCAAGCAGAATGCCATCGCACACAAAATAGTTACAATCAATTTTTTCATACTTCGTTTGATTTAACAGTAAAACACTCTTGACCACCACCCCGTTGGGTAGCCGCCAATATTCGTGCAGTCGAGTTGTATAGAGTCAAACTTTAGATTCGCGACACGTCGTCTATGGCGCTGGGCCACACTAATACGACAAAAATCTAAACATTCAAAACTCTATTCAACCCTACCGCCTCTGAAAATTGATTGGTTTTTTCTATTTCATAAGCCTCATCCGCGCGCGACCACAGATGCGGCTATCTTATGAGACTAAAAGTTTGTTTCACGCAACACCACACGCACTGACTCGGGATTAACCTGACGCACGATGTGATTCTGCTGACGTACATAGCGGTTGTAGAGGTCATCGTTGTAGTTGCGGATGGTGAGCAGACCTACATTATCGTGTAACTCCACCTCGAAATCCTCTGCCTCCAACGCCTTTATCAACTCCTCGATATGCCAAGAAGCATCCACACAAAGGCCCAAATCGACAGCCGAGTTGTTAATCAGGTGTGTCTTGATGCGGAAACGCTCCAACAATGAGAATATTACGGCAAACTTCTCCTCCATCACAAACGAGAAGTCCTTCGAGCGGATAATCAGCAACACCTGCTCCTTCTTGTAAATCAGGATAGGCATAGTTGCGTGAGGAGTATTGCCGTTGATTACTGTACCAGGCTTCGACTTATCGCCAAAGGGACGTACATACAACGGGATATTCTTATTCTGCAACGGCTTGATAGTCTTGGGGTGGATAATCTGCGCACCACTATATGCCAACTCGATGGTATCGAGATAGTTCAATGCATCAATCTTAACGGCATCCTTGAAGATTTTGGGGTCGGCATTCAACACACCATCAACATCCTTCCATACCGACATTGACTCTGCATCGAGAATATGAGCAACAACAGCCGCCGAATAGTCCGAGCCCTCACGGCCCAGCGTAGTAGTAGTGCCATCGGGTGCAGCGCCAATGAATCCCTGACCAACAAACACATCGACACCCGTATTCTCCAACGAGGCCTTAAGGCGGAGCGTCGAAGCCTTGATATCGACGTTGGCATCCTTGTGACGCTGATTGGTAATGAAAGTCGAGCGCATATCAATCCAGCGATTGCGCATACCTGTATGGTTGAGATATTTTGATATGATGGTTGTCGAAATCAACTCACCAAACGCTACAATCGTATCGTACCACAACTCTGCATCGGCCTTGCGGTACTTTATGTCGTTGATGATGGTACGCAACTGACCGAACAGTAGCGTCACCTCGTTTATCTCGGTAGGCTCACCCCACAACTCGTCAATAATAGCGGCGTGGTAGGCTTGAATCTGTTTTATCTCCTCGTTAGCAGCCTCGGTCTCGGCCTTCTGCATATGGGCAAATACTCGCTCCAAAGCGTTGGTTGTCTTACCCATAGCCGACACGATGATAAACAAATTCTCCTCGCCATCTACAATGTGACGAAGATTCCTCACACCCTCTGCATTACGCACCGAGGCACCTCCAAACTTATAAACCTTCATAACCTAAATTATCTGTTTGCATAATTATAGGTTGCAAAGGTATTAATTTTTGGCATTTTCATCTGCTTTTCAGCATATTTTTGTATATTTGAAGATTAAAATGGTGATTTTTTCCTGCATAAAAATCATATTTATTCGAAATTAGCACAAATAACAACTTCAATCTATATGAAAAAGCCCGAACATCGCCCGTTCAAAGTCCTGACAAGCGAATATCTAATTCAGCGCCCTTGGTGCACCATACGCCGCGAAAGAGTAGAGTTGCCGACGGGCGCTATCGTACCAGAGTGGTTTATTATGGAGTTCCCCAATTGGGTGAACGTCATAGCCATCACGCGCGAGGGTGATTTCGTTATGATAAGCCAATACCGTCACGGCTTGGGACAGACGCATTTTGAGTTGGTTGCAGGTGTTATTGAGGAGGGCGAGACTGCAGAACAGAGCGCACGCCGTGAGTTGTTGGAGGAGGCTGGATATGGCGGAGGAGAGTGGCGACAATTTATGGTAACATCTCCTAACCCCACTAACCACAACAACTTTGCATATACGTTTTTGGCTACAAACGTCGAGCGCATTGAGGAGCAACACACCGAGGCGGGGGAGGATATAGATGTCCACCTGATGAGCAGCGACGAGGTGCGCGAACTGCTCGACAACGACCAGATTATACAATGTATGCACTCGGCTCCCTTGTGGCGATATTTTGCTTTAGAGAAATAACTTATGATATACCGATTCGATATACTATCTTCGACGAATGACGAAGCCTGTGGCTTGCACTACAAGCAGGGCGATATAATCGTTGCCGAGAGCCAGACGGCAGGACGCGGACAGCGAGGTCACACCTGGGAGAGCGGCAAGGGACAGAATCTCACTCTTTCGGCAATCCTTGAGCCCACATTTCTACCTCCTACGGAACAATTTTTGCTCTCGGAGGTTATCGCATTGGCTGTTGCCGACACATTGGCCTCGTATTCTATAAAGACCAAAATAAAATGGACCAACGACATTTACGTTGGCGACAAAAAGATTGCGGGCATCCTCATAGAACATAAATTGCAGGGCAACGCCATTGGCCGCACCATTGCGGGAATAGGCCTAAACGTAAACCAAACGCAGTTCTCGGCCGACCTGCCCAACCCCACATCAATGGCTACAGAGCAAGGCGCAGAGTTTGATAGAGCCGAGGTGCTGGACCGACTGCAGGAGTGCATTATGAGGAGATACGGACAGTTGCAAAGTGGCGAGCATCAGGCTTTGCAGAGTGACTATCACTCAATGCTTTACCGACTCGATGAGCAACATCGATATGCGCTTGCCAATGGCGAGAGTTTTATCGGCACGATACGCGGCGTAGAGCCTACGGGGGCGTTAAAAGTAGAGGATGAAAATGGCAAAATAGGGTGTTATTTATTCAAAGAGATAGAATTTCTGTTAAAAAGTTAACAAAATCGCTCCTTCATTAAAAAATTACCGCTATCTTTGTGTGGATTATAGTGTAACGAGATTAATGAGGATTTTGAGGGCAAGCATAACGCAAAAATCACCTTATTAGACTCGTTCTAACGAACAGAAAACAAATTTATAAAACCATAATATTATGAACATTCCTTCAAATTTGAAGTACTCAAACGACCACGAGTGGTGTCGTATTGAGGGTGAATTTGCCTATGTAGGTATTACCGATTTTGCACAGAGCCAGTTGGGCGACATCGTATTCGTTGACGTTCCTACAGTTGGTGAGACTTTGGCTGCAGGTGAGGTATTCGGCTCAATCGAGGCTGTAAAGACTGTAAGCGATGCTTTCATCCCCGTAGGTGGTGAGGTTGTGGAGTTCAACGACGCAGTAGATGCTGACCCCGCTTTGGTTAATTCAGACCCCTATGGTGAGGGTTGGATGATTAAGGTCAAGATGTCGAACCCCGCAGAGTACGACGATTTGCTCACTCCCGAGGCTTACGCTGAACTTATCGGTTAATCAGAAAAGAGTTTTAATAGTTAAAATCAATAAAAACAAAAGAAAATTATGTCAAAAGTAACAGTTATCGGCGCTGGTATGGTGGGCGCAACTTGCGCTAACGTATTGGCTGCACGCGAGGTAGCAGACGAGGTAGTATTGATTGATATCAAGGAGGGTCTTTCAGAGGGTAAGATGCTCGATATGTATCAGGCATCGGCTACTACAGATTTCAAGACTAAACTTACAGGCTGCACAAACGACTACAAGAAGACTGCAGGTTCTGACGTTATCGTAGTAACATCGGGTATTCCCCGCAAGCCGGGTATGACTCGTGAGGAGTTGATTGGCACAAACGCTAACATCGTAAAGAGCGTTGTTTCACAGGCTTTG
>JAZOVT010000078.1:0-27923 GCA_045658845.1 Alistipes sp. | reverse complement strand
TTACCGAAGCGGCCAGACAGTCGGCAGCGAGACGAGGGCTGATGCTCTCGGCTACTTGGTAAGCAGTTGTTCCTTTGGCAAACTCCTTAACGTTGCCATCAGGAAAAGTGATTTTAATCATAATTGTTATTTAAGTTTTATGTTTTGAGCCTTGCCGATGCTTCCACAATTACGAGACGGAATACATCTTCGGGCCCGATTAATTTTTTAATTATAGTTTTCTAAAAAAGGCTTATGCAAAATTATTCTTCTTTGCGTAGTTCGCGTTTGGCGGTTTTGATGTTCAGCACCGAACTACATACTATCAATGCTCCCAAACTGACATAGAACCACTCTATTGGTTGTGAAGTGATATAATCGTAGAGGTTAACACCCAAAATAATGATGGCTAATACCAATGTAAAACGATGTGCCCAAAGGTTAATCTTCCACGCTCTCTTTCTCTCCATAACCCTAAAGTTTATTTTGTTAAACTTTTCTACTTATTCTCCTCTTCTTGCTCTTTGCGCTTCTTGAGTCTATTGTCAAAGATAAATAATCCTGCTATCAAGAGACACGCTGATTCGGCAATGGTCGAGGCCCAATCCAACTCGTCGCCCGTATTTGCCTTATAGACATTTGCGCCCAATCCAATGATTGACAATATAGCAACTGATACCCACAGTGCCATATTGGTTCGAGTTCTTTGTGGTCTTCCCTGCTCTAACATATCTCTTTAGTTTTTATTCAATCTTCAATTCTGAATTTTGAATTCGTCTCTCTCTTTACTCCTCCTGCTCGGGTAACTTCAAATCCTTGATTGATACATCGCGGCCCTTGTCGCGCTCGAAGCGTTGCAATGGGTTGGCATTCCACTTTGCCCAATCCTTACGGTTGCGAACGATGTCGATTGCCGTATATATGGCGTTGCGCATCGACTGTGCATCGGCTATGCCCTTGCCTGCGATGTCGTAAGCCGTACCGTGGTCGGGTGATGTGCGTACTGCCGACAGACCTGCCGTAAAGTTTACGCCATCGGGCGATAGAGTCTTGAACGGTGTAAGGCCCTGGTCGTGATACATAGCCAATATGGCGTCATACTTTGTGTAGCCACCATTTGCAAACAATCCGTCAGCGGGGAAAGGTCCGAAAGCCAATGTGCCCTGCTCGAATGCCTCGACGATGGCCGGCTTGATAATCTCCTGCTCCTCCGAGCCGAGCATACCGCCCTCACCTGCGTGAGGATTGAGCGAGAGAACAGCGATGCGAGGCTCTACGATACCAAAATCCTGCTTGAGCGAAGAGCGCAGAGTAGTGAGCGACTGTAGAATCTTCTCTTTCGAAATGTTCTTGCTAACCTCTGCTACGGGGATGTGGATTGTAACCAAACCTACGCGCAGACGGTCGCTGCACATAATCATCATCGGCTCGCCCTCCAAGTGAGATGCGAAGAACTCGGTGTGGCCCGTGAAGTGGAAAGTATCACTCTGTGCGCTCTCCTTGTCTATCGGAGCAGTAACCAAAGCGTCAATAGCACCATCCTTGAGGTCAGCGACGGCTCTCTCCAAAGCCTCGACTGCGGCCTTGCCACCCTCTGCAGAGGCTATGCCTGCTTTGGGTGTTGCATCGCCACACTCAACGAAGTTCACCTTGCCACGACGAGCATCGTCAGCCGACGCAACGACATTGAACTGCAAAGTAAAACCATCCTCCTGCTTCTCCAGCAGTGGCATATATGCTTTAGCGGCTTGCATTGAGCCGTAAACTACGGGTGTAAACAACTCGGTCATACGGCTGTCAGAGAGTGATTTGAGAATAACCTCCCAACCGATGCCGTTGATGTCACCTTGTGTAATTCCTATCTTAAGTCTGTTGTCTGACATATCAAAATTCTATGTTTCAAAGAGCAAATATACTAATAATTTTCAAATATTAGCCTGATAATGCGCGAATTGATGCCAATGAAACAAAAAAACGGCTTTTTAGGGCCGTTTTTTAGAGTAAAGATAAGTTTTTGTCGTTGTTTTCAGCGTGTTGCAACGCTGTGATGCTATTTTGTGCGTCGGCGGAACTCGGCGCAGACGATGCCCGTAGCCATCGCTACATTGAGCGACTCGGAGCCTTGACGCTCGGGAGGGTAGGAGGGTATGAGCAGACGGTGCGAGAAGTGCTCGGCGCACTCTCGGCTCACGCCACGTCCCTCGTTGCCCATAACGATTACGCCATTGGTAGAGAGCTCTCCCTCGTAAATATTCTCGCCGTCGAGCATTGTGCCGTAGATGGGAGTCCCCTCTTTGGCCGAGAGGGCAAGAAAATCGGCAAGCGGCAGGTAGTGAACTCTCACTCGCAAGATTGCGCCCATCGTCGCCTGAATGACCTTCGGGTTGTAGCAGTCGGCTGTCGATTCCGAGCAGAAAATATCGCTTATGCCAAACCAGTCGGCAAGACGTATTATGGTGCCTAAATTACCTGGATTCTGCACTCCGTCCAATGCCAGCGATAGGGTGGTGGCGGGTGCCGCAGCAGGTGTTGTGAAACGTGGTTGCTCGACTATGGCCAGGCAGTTTGATGCGGTCTTGAGTTGCGAGATTCGCTCCATCTCTTTGGGAGTGACCACCTCGGCTCGGCCCTGTAGTATGCCCTCAAGCGCATATATCTGGCGGATGCGCAGATGCGACTCAACTATCTCGCCGATGAGTTTCTCCCCTTCGGCGATGAATAAACGCTCCGTGTCGCGTACCTGCTTATCGGCGAGTGAGCGCACAAATTGTATTTCGGCTTTGGTCATAATCGTTGGCGTTTAGGCTCAATTAAAAATGTCTCTCCCTCGCGTGCAATATCTGTTGCAGGGAATATCTCTCGGCTCTCGTCAAGCAGAGGTTGTAAATCCTTGTAGCGTGATGAGAAATGCCCAATCAGCAGTCGCCCCGCACCAGCTATTTTGGCCACTTTGGCGGCATCGGCCGTAGTGGCGTGTCCACGCTCTTTGGCGGTTTTGCGCTCTTTGGCTTCGTATGTGGCCTCGTGGTAGAGCATATCTACCCCCTCGACCATCTTTGCAAGGCGGGCTGAGTAGTTGGTGTCGGAGCAGTAGGCATACGATAGCGCACCGTAAGGTCGATAGGTAATCGTCTCGTTTGCAATGGTTTCTCCGTCTTCCAAAACCACATCCTCGCCCCGTTTGGCTGCTACAATCTGCGCCATTGAGAGCGAGTATCGTTCGATGGCAAATTTGCTGACGTTGATGGGTGGCTCTTTCTGTCGGAAGAGGTAGCCAGCCGTCGGTACGCGGTGTCGCAGAGGCAGTGACCACACTTCGGTTGTGTCGTTCTCAAAGATTATGCGGTGCTTGGTGGTGTCTACCTCTATCCACTCGGGTGTATATGGCAAGTTGCTTTCGCATAGGCGCAGGAAACATTCCAGCATCTCTCCGAATGGTCGTGGCGCATAGATGCGCAGAGGGGTACGACGGCCGTATAGTCCCAACGTCGAAAGTAACGGAAACAGACCATAGAGGTGGTCGCCGTGCAGATGCGAGATAAATACCGCCCGCAGTTTCAGGGGCGATATGCCGCATCGTGCCATACGACGTTGCACACCCTCTCCTGCATCAACCAGAAAGTATTGCTCGTTGATGTTCACAATCTGTGCCGAGGGGTGTGCCGAAGCCGTCGGCTTGGCTGACGAATTACCAAGTATGGTTACCGCTATCGACATTATGTAATTATTTCTTGCTCAAGAGGTAACGCTCACAATCCAAGGCTGCAATACAACCCGAACCAGCGGCGGTGATAGCCTGACGGTAGTGGGGGTCTTTAACGTCGCCTGCAGCGAATACACCCTCGATGTTGGTCTTCGATGTGCCGGGCTCAACTTTGATGTAACCCTCGGCGTCGAGTTCCAACTTACCCACGAAGAGTTCTGTGTTGGGGTGGTGACCGATGGCGAGGAAGAAACCGCTGATATCGATTGTAGTCTCCTCACCCGAAGAGTGGCGCAACAATGCTCCCGTAACACCATCCTCATCGCCCAAGACCTCTACGGTGTTGTACTCAAACATAACCTTGATGTTAGGTGTAGCGAATACTCGCTCCTGCATAGCCTTTGATGCGCGCAAGAAGGGTTTTCTAACAATCAGATATACCTGCTTGCAGATAGATGCCAAGTAGGTAGCCTCCTCACAAGCGGTGTCGCCACCACCTACAACGGCTACATCCTGCTTGCGGTAGAAGAATCCGTCGCAAGTTGCGCAGGCACTTACGCCCTGACCGCGATACTTCATCTCCGAGCCCAAACCCAGATACTTTGCCGATGCACCTGTTGCGATGATGAGCGAGTCGGCCTGAATCTGCTTCTCGCCATCGATTGTCACAACGAAGGGACGGCTGTCGAAATCGACATTCGTTACAACGCCAAAACGTACATCAGCGCCAAAACGCTGTGCCTGACGCTTAAGGTCGGCCATCATCTCCGAGCCTTTGATACCCTCGGGGTAGCCAGGGAAGTTCTCGATATCTGTAGTTGTGGTAAGTTGTCCACCAGGCTCGATACCCTCATAAACGATGGGTGCGAGGTTGGCGCGAGATGCGTAAATTGCGGCTGTGAAACCTGCGGGGCCGCTACCGATAATAAGACATTTTGTCTGTTCCATAATTTTATTTAGTTTTATTTGTTTGTTCTATATCTAACGTGTTGAATTTGGCTGTATTATACAATGGGCTCAATCTCTCCAAAGGGGCATAATTGTTTGCCGAAATAGTCAAACAGGCTCCAACCTTTGCCGTCATATACTAACGATTCACCTCTGAAAGGATTGTAATCGACAATCTTGTATTGTGCAGGGATTATGTAGTTGCCCTGCTTGTCGATAAGACCCATACCCGACTCGGTCTCCACTTCGGTGCGTCCCTCGCGGAAATCGTTTACCCAAAGATATTGTGGAGGAATAATATAGCGATTGTGGCTATCAACAAAACCCCAACCCTCGTTATCCTCGACAGCAATCAATCCTTCGCTCATCTCGCCAACCGAAATGTGTCCGTCAAGCGTGGTAGGGGTGTCGTACGTCGCAGACTCCACATCGCATAACAGGTTGTTGGTAAGAGTCTTGTTTAACTCATCCTTTATCGTCTGCAAAGCCGCCCGGTCGCCATCGTTGGTCGATGTTGCATAGTACCAACGTATGGGGTAGAGTCTGTCGTCTTGGTCTATAAGTATATTCTCGGCTCGCAGATTATTATGCGAAAAGCCACCATCGCATAGCGCATTTTGCAGTGCGTTTATTGAGCCGAGCAGTGTGGATGCATATTGTGCATCACAGGCCGCCGTTGCCAATGCATCGGCAAAAGGTAAGGCCGCAGGCAACAACTCAAGCACTATGTCGCAATATGTCTCCTTGCCGAGTGCATCTATAGTGAGCATCTCGTCGCGCAGAATCGCTATCTGTGGCACAATGGCGTGTTTGATGTAGTGTTTGTGGGGTACAAACTGCTCGATACGCCGTAGTGATAATGCCGATAGTGGCATAAGCAGCAAAAAGCGTTTGCCGTCACATTCGGCCTCTATCTCGGCAAATAGTGTAGAACGACGTATCTCTGCGCTCTTGGGCTTGAGATTCGTTAGCGTCCTGAAATATTTGTCGGGGGCGAGCAAGGCTCGGCGTAAGTCAGAGATAGTTACCATAGTTACTGCATATTACTTACGCTACGAGAGCCTATGTTAATGATTGACAACAGCTCGATGATTGAGGCGTTGTAACCCATCCCGAAAAATGGTGGTGTTGCGCCTGCTCCTTTCATCTGGCAAATTGCCGTGTTGAATACATCGGGCATAATGCTCGAACACTCGGCAAGCGTGCGGGCATAGTGGTCGGCAGTAGCCAACTCCTCGGCCATAGGGAATACCATCGAGGGTATTGTATTGTTTGCCGATATGTGGATATTCAGTAGTAGTGTATTGCCGTCTTCGGTTGCCGTGCGTCGAATCTGCGAACAGATGTCGCATAACTCTCGGTCGTCACAATCCGATGACTCGCCGTCTGTGATGTTGATGACAATCGGAGGAAAACTCTCTTTGTTGTGTTCATCTGTACACCATTCGCTGACTAAATCTCTCACGCGCAACATAGCCTCATACATAGGTGTCTTACCTTCGGCTTTGGGCTTAAGCCACTGCATCACGGAGTGGGCAACCATAGCCGATGAGCCGTCCTCCAACTCCTCCTCGATAGATATATCACTCTGCGCGGGAGCCATATCGGCCAACTGTTCTACTGAGATGAATCCGTTTTTACCAAGCAACATCTCAACCTCATCGTTTCCATAGCCCACGACGGCAATGTCGTAATAGTTGCGCAACGAATCGGTACGTCGGCAACGGTCGATAAGTTCTGTAATTAAAGCATTTGCCATAAGCGTTACCGCCTCGGTGCGAGTTATATTCATACGTCCCAAACGAATACGCTCTTGCATCGAGCCGGATTGGTCGAGTACAAGTACAAAAGCAGCACGGTGGCGACGTGTAATCTCTTGTGTATACATAATTCAGGGTGTTTTATAGATGCAAATATAATCTATTTGTCGAAACTTTGCAATAAGTCGGCTGCCTTGATGCACTCTTGTTCTCCGTTGGCATAGTGGGCTGTAGTCTCGCCATTGCGCATAGGCTTTACGCGTGTGCCAAGCGGAAAACTCTTTACGACTTTGCCATCTATACTCACGAAGTGGTAGTATCCGCCCAACTCTGCGAGCATAACTCCGTCGCTTGGCTCATAACCATTGTCGAACATCGGCTCAATAAGCCAACGGCTTTCGTTGCAACATCCCCAGTAACCATTTGCAACGTCAAGATATGGAGCAGCGGCATCTTCAGCAGAATTAGCGGAAGATGTTAAAGTAGGTGAAAAGATTGGTTGCAGAGCGAAAAGGCGAGCGGATGTCGAACGCAACATCTGCGCCAAACGATACTCTCTTGCCATACCTCGCTGGGCGAAGAGGTCGCTGATACGTTCCAATTCGCTGGCTCTACCACGCATAATATCTCGTGGCGAGAGCAGAGGCTCGTGATACCTGCGGTAATGCGTTATAGTGGTGTCGTCTATCGCTGCCGAATGGAGCAGAACAGAAATGAAAGCAATCGAATAGTCGTCGATATGTTTGTCATAGAGTTCTGTAGTACGCGACGGGTGTTGGTAGGCCGCTGTGCCTATCTCGGGCGAGGCTTCACCTGCAAACGATGGCAGAAAGGCGGCATCCCAATCTATTGCCACAATTTCGCCCGATGGGGTGTAGATAAGATTTTCGGGTTTGAGGTCGCCGTGTGCCCGCTCCGATGATAGTAGGCCTTTGGCGAAAGCATCGAATGACGAGGCTATGGCGGCTAACTCCTTTTCGCTATTAACCGAGCATAGCGCTTCGTCTAAAGTTATACCCTCGATGTATGGCGTTAGCAGACAATCAATCCACACCTTGCGACCGACAATATCGACGATGCATAATTCCCGAGGGTGATACTCTTTGCCGTAGATTGCCCTCAAATGGTTGTTTATGCGAGTGTAGCACTTGAGGATTTTACATTCGCCATTGTGCCATACTCTAAACGTGACAGCAGCATTGCCCGCAACAAATCGTGGCCTATTGCCCACCATCTCGGGCTCAACACCACGCAGTGTGCGCCATACGGTGTAGGGCGCAGCCACAGCATCTACTATGTTGGCAATTGTTGTCACTCGTAACTGAATTTTTGCGGGGTGTAGTCGTAGTTACTCTCCCCACCTCTGTAAATTAAAAAACAGGGCTGTCCTGCATCAAAAGCGCAGTCAGCCCCGTAATTATCTCTTTTGATGATTAGTTGCAGCCACCCTCGCAGCCACCGTCACAACCGCCCTCGCAGTCTCCGTGACAGCCGCAGTTGCAACCGCCCTGTGCGGCCAAATCCTCGGGTGTTACGTCGCGTACCTCTACAACCTCTACGTCGAAGTTCAAGGTCTTGCCAGCCATCGGGTGGTTGAAGTCCATCTTAACGGTCTCCTCGGCTACCTCCTTGACTGTACCCATCATACGGTTGCCCTGTGAGTCGCTCATAGGAATCTGGTTGCCAACAAACAACATCTCCTCGGCCAATTTGCCGTCAATCATAAATATGTTCTTGGGGAGGTCAACGATAGCCTCGGGAACAATCTCACCGTAGCCGTCAGCGGGAGCCAACGTAAACGATACCTTCTCGCCAGCCTCTTTGCCCATAATTGCGCCCTCGAACTTGGGCAACAACATACCTGTGCCGCAGATAAACTGCAAAGGCTGACCTTCGCGTGATTGGTCGGCAATCTGACCATCAACAGTCAGAGTGTAGTGTACCGACACCATTTTTGAATTTTCTACTTTCATATTTTCTTGTGTTTTGTTTTTTCGCGTTGCAAATATAGTGAAAATGTTTGTTTTAGACAATTCTTAAACCACCATCTTGCAAGGTTATTTTTTAAGGTAATTTTCGTTGTAGAGTTGAATGGTTTTTTCAATATCCTGCATTTCGTGTATGCGGATATTGTGTTTGCGGACAAAAGCCCACACCCAATCGTATGTTCCATCGGCCAAAGTCTCTTGTGGCGTACGATACAATCGCAGGTAATCAATCTGCAGAGCAACCATATCCACGCGCAAGCGCATCTCCTCATCAGCGTCTGCAACCGCTTGCTGTGCTTTGGTCAATATCTCTTTGGACTCTTTTACAAACTTGTCCGTATAGAGCGGATTGTGTGCGTCAATATAGAAAATCATCTCTGTGTCATCCTTTACCTGCTTTTGGCAGAGGTCGAAATACTTTTGGATGTAAGGCGCAGCCTCTCCGTAAAAATCTTTTATGAATTGGGATACCAACTTTTGAGTCTCTTGATGCGGATTCCATAACAATTTTGATAACACCCAAGCCTTCATATCCGAAAACTCGCCACCGTTGGATTGGTAAGCGGCTTGTTCTCTAACACCGATAGCATTGTGCTTTTTGAATAATTTTATGTTTTCCGCCAAGACGTTAAAGTTTGGGAAGGGTGCTACATATTGCCAGAAATTAACCACATAGTCCCAAATGTAAAGATTGGGTGCTATCTGCGACCACTTCTCAATAATCGGAACAAACTCTTCATTATATTTACACTCATTCAAAGGGTGTGCAAAACAAAATCCGAAACTACAAAGTCGTATAACCACATTGTCGCGTGGAACGATGCCTGTGGGTGCTTCGAGCGAATATTGATAAGCAAAAGTGCCGATGTATTTGTCGGGGTATAAGGGTTTTATGGCATCTGCCACTTGATTTACAAACCAAAGGATTATTCCCGAATGGCCACCATATTGCTCCTCTATGGCGCGACATTTCTCACACTCGCAAGGGAAAGGATTATCGTTTTGCGACATACTATAGACATCAAACAAAGGGTTTGTCTCGATAGTATGCTTCATCTTGTCGATACATATCTGCAATACTTCGGGATTTGACAAACACACCTGCTCGTTTGGTCTGCGCACGCCCTCGCGCAGAGAGAAATACTCGGGGTGCTCCTCGAAATACTCCTCGGGGGTTATGAATAGTCTAAAGGTGTGCCCTTCCCAATATGCTGTAAGTCCGCCGTACTCATTTTCTGCTACCCAAGTGGCCGAATTGCATTTGTTGTGGGCCTGCCAATCTCCATAATCTGCGTTAAAGTATTGCACAAAGCGATATTGTACAAATGGTTGCTCGCTATGGCACAACTCTCTTACTCTCCACGTTTTGGTCGTGGGAATCTTTGTGTAATCTACGGTGTACCATCTTACGCCAAACTCGTTTTCGAGGAACGAATAGACACCATACATCGTGCCTCGGTTTTTGCCACCATAAATCCAGATGTTGTCGCCGATAGTACGATAGGTGTAACCTTCATCACTGTCGCTGGGGTGTTCCACGCCACATTCGGCAGCATACTCCTCATTAAAACCGACAAATATATGCTTGCCACCTTCTGCCAATTCGTCGTTGCTTACCAACGGAAGCAGAGCCCCGCTAATCTGTTGCAAATAACCTTGCAACTCTTTTGCGGCGGTCTGTTCCGAGATAGAGGCATCGTCGCACAGAACGATTGAATATTCACTCTGACCATCACTGAACAAAAGAGGGTCTTGATTCATCCCAAATGCCGCAACAACCACAGCGGCCACCACACATATTACCACAAGAGCCTTTTTCATTTTTGTAACTTTGAGTCTATTATAAATTGAGTTCGGAAATATATAAATTAATGTTGTAAAATGCGTCACTCCACCGAGCCCGTTGGGCGAGGATTGGAGTCTCTAACCTTAATGCTGGTTTAGTGGAGAGATTAATCGGCTACACGGCTTAATGACGTAATGCAAATACAACACGAAAGTATATAATTCCGATTGAGTTTGACTTAACAATATCTGCCCGTAATGTTACGCTTGGGGTTACTCGGCGTGGTGTCCGCACTCGTGCCCCTCGGCGTGTGCCGAGCAACCAACACCCGAATCGAGGATAAAGCCTAAAAGGAATCCGTTCACTACGGCCTCGATGTCGCCCTTGCAACCTCGTATCACGCGTATGCCGTGCGCCGATAGTTTATTCAGTGCGCCGTCGCCCATATTGCCCGCCAACATAACCTCGACACCCAACTCTTGCAGGTCCTTGGCTATGCCCGATTTGCAACCGCAACCTTGCGGCGAGGGCAAATCTTCACGGCCGACAATCTCCTTGCCATTTATAGTAAATATGGTATAGTGGTCGCAATGTCCAAAGTGGTCATCGACCTTTCCGTCACGCGTTGGAATGGCTAATTTCATAGCATTAAATTTTTCCTTAATCTACATTGCAGCAAACCAAGTTGCGGTCGCCGTAACCGTTGTCAATCTTCGTTACGTAGGGGAAGAACTTCGCTGTGCGTACCCAATCCAAGGGGAATGCGGCCTCCATACGAGAGTAGGGGTGTGACCACTCGCCCGCCAACTCTACGGCTGTGTGGGGAGCATTTACCACTACGTTATCCTTCTCGCCCGATGCAACCGCAGCCTCGCACTCGCGCTTAATCTGTACCAAAGCCTCCATAAAGCGGTCCATCTCGGCCTTCGGCTCTGACTCGGTAGGCTCAACCATCAAAGTCTCGTGTACGGGGAACGAAAGCGTAGGAGCGTGGAAACCGTAATCCATCAAGCGGTGAGCGATATCGCCACAATCGATGCCGTAATCCTTCTTGAAATTAGTAAGGTCGAGAATCATCTCGTGACCTACGCGGCCCGTCTCGCCTGAATAATATGTACGGTACTCATTCTTCAATGCTGATGACATATAGTTGGCATTTACGATAGCCATCTCTGTAGAGTGGCGCAAGCCCTCTTCGCCTAACATCTTGATGTAGCCATAAGTGATAGGCAACAACATTGCCGAGCCCCAAGGTGATGATGCAACGGCTGTGATGCCATCCTCGCCGCCCGTAGCCATTACTGGGTGAGAGGGCAGGAAGGGTGTCAAGTGCTCAGCTACGCAGATAGGGCCTACACCAGGACCACCGCCGCCGTGAGGCATTGCGAATGTCTTGTGCAGATTGAGGTGGCAGACGTCGGCGCCGATGTAACCGGGGTTGGTCAAACCTACCTGTGCGTTCATATTTGCACCATCCATATATACCTGACCACCAGCATCGTGTACGGCATCAACAATCTCGCGAATGCGGCTCTCGAATACTCCGTGTGTTGAGGGGTATGTTACCATCAAACCGCACAACTCCGATGAGTGCTCCTCGGCCTTCTTCTTCAAATCCTCGACGTCAATATTTCCGTTCTCATCGCACGCCACGGTTACAATCTTCATACCTGCCATAGCCGCCGATGCAGGGTTCGTGCCGTGAGCCGATGCGGGGATAAGTATGATGTTACGATAGCCCTGACCTCGGCTTTGGTGATAAGCGCGGATAACCATCAAGCCAGCGTACTCGCCAGCCGCACCCGAGTTGGGCTGCAATGAACAGCCTGCGAAGCCTGTAATCGTAGCCAAATCCTTCTCCAATTCGGCAATAAGTTCGGTGTAACCCTCTGTCTGGTCGGCAGGGGCAAAGGGGTGCATATTCTGGAATCCAGCCAACGACAACGGTTGCATAATTGCCGCAGCGTTGAGTTTCATAGTACAAGAGCCGAGCGAAATCATAGAGTTTGCCAGAGAAATGTCACGCAACTCCAACTGCTTGATGTAACGCATCATATCGCTCTCCGAGTGATAACGGTTGAAGATAGGCTCGGCCAAGATAGCCGACTTGCGCTGCAACTTCTGGTCGATAGCACACTCCGACGCAATCTTCACAGCCTTTGCCTTGCGACCTTTGGCCTCGGCGAAGATGGCAACAATAGTCTCCACCTCCGAAGGTGTGGTAACCTCGTCGGTAGAGAGGCGAACAACGCCCTCTGACGGATAGTAGAAGTTAATTCCAGCCTCCAATGCCAAGTCTTGTACAACGGCTGCCTCAGCCTCGACCTCCAATGTGTCGAAGATATTCTTTGTAGCCACCTTGTATCCCAATGCCTTCAAAGCCTCGGCTATGGCGATGGCCGATGTGTGAGCCGTCATAGCAGCACGACGCAGACCATCTGGGCCGTTGTAGATGCAGTAGAATCCCGCCATAGAGGCCATAAGAGCCGATGCGGTACAGATGTTTGATGTTGCACGCTCGCGCTTGATATGTTGCTCGCGCATCTGCAACGACATACGCAGAGCCTTGTTGCCAAGGCGGTCAACCGATACACCGATAATGCGGCCAGGGATGTTACGCTTGTAAGCCTCGCGGCACGCCATATATCCTGCGCTCGGACCTCCGAAGCCCATAGGGCAACCCAAACGCTGTGTAGAGCCTACTGCAATATCAGCACCCCACTCGGCGGGAGGTGTCAGTAATGCCAATGCGAGAATGTCGGCCTCGGCAGCAACCAATGCACCTGCGGCGTGAGCCTTTGCGGCGAAAGCCTCGTAGTCGCGTACAGCACCCGATGCTGTGGGGTATTGTACCAAAACACCAAACTCCTTGCCCGAGAACTCGTAAGTGGCAAAGTCGTCGATTATGAGTTCTATTCCAAATGGCTCACTGCGGGTGAGTAATACATCGAGTGTCTGCGGGAAGATGTCCTTGTCAACGAAGAGGCAGTTGCGGCCCTCCTTTACGGCATCGCGTGAACGCAAAGCATACATCATAAGCATAGCTTCGGCCGTAGCGGTAGCCTCATCCAGAAGCGAGCAGTTGGCAATCTGCATACCCGTGAGCGAGAGTATGGCGGTCTGATAGTTGAGCAATGCCTCTAAACGGCCCTGCGAAATCTCGGCCTGATAGGGTGTATATGATGTGTACCACGCAGGATTTTCGAATACGTTGCGGCTAACCACGGCGGGTACTGCCGTCGGGTAGTAACCCATACCTATAAACGAGCGCATAGGCTTGTTCTTTGCGGCCAAAGAGTTGATGTGAGCCGCAAACTCATATTCGCTCATACCCTCGGTGGGCAATGCCAACGGTTTCTTTAGGCGGATAGAAGCAGGAATGACCTGCTGGATAAGTTCCTCGACAGACTCCACACCGATAACCTTCAGTATAGCGCCGAGGTCGTCAGAATTAGTAACGCCAATATGGCGATCCATAAATTTGTCAAACATTTTCTCTAATTTATTTGTTATTGTTTTGTAATTATTTTTGTTATAGTGATACAAATGGTTCTCTGTCTAACAACCACGATACATTGCTAGGAATCAAGCTTCTAACGCCATCTAGGGTATTACCAATTCCTAAATGAGCCGATTTAGGATTAGTGATGTTTGCCATTGGAATAATCCACATACCGGAGCATAGAAAATTTCTATCCAAAGTAACTACAATTAAATATTTTGCATCTTTACCTTTCAAATTATTTAATCGTCTGCTTTTTCCAATACGGCGATCGCTTTCGTAAACTCTTCTCGTCTTGATTTCAAACTTAATCCCGTTTTTATCTTTTGCATCCCATCCTTTTTCAATATTACTATTGCTCAAAGTTAAGGATAGGTGTTTACTCGCATAATATTCTCCAATGTCTCCTACAATTCGGCGACTTCTGATTATGTTTAGTTCTTCTAACTCTATATACGCTTTGGCAAATTCATTAATTGCAATTCTTATCTCTTTTTTTATTTTTAATTTTTTTAAATCGCATGCATAACTGCAGTTGTCACAACTCTTTATTGCATAAGAATTGTTGGTGATTCTGCTAGATGGCATTTTAAGAATTCTTATTGGTGTATAGTGTGTGTCAAAATATACGACTACTAAATATTGAAATTCTTTTGGATGTAATCCGGTTATGTTATAATTAAAATTTTCTCTTTGAGAATCTTTCAAGACTTTTGACTTTACTTGATATTTTCGTCCGCAGCTATCGGTTGCATCAAAATCTTTCTGAACTCTATGCGCCTTTTGTAAATTAAAGTATTGGCACGCAATATATTCTCCTATTTCCCCCGTAAAACTGTCTGTGGAAATAACCCCATACGAAAGTAGCAAATCACTACAATTAGCAAAGTTTTCAAGAGCAAAGCATTGTCTCTTTGAGAATAGAGTATTATTCATAAAACAGATACTAATCAATACTTAAAACTGCTGCCACCGATAAACTCTCGTAGAATGGATGTTGGAGGTATCTCATCGGGCGAAATAGGTGTGAAGTTATCCAAGAACTTCAGCAGACGACGAGCCTCTGCATATTCGGGCTCTGTGTCGGGAACTTCGTGCAGGATAGGCTCAATCTTCGGGCGGAGAACCGAAATCTCATAGAAGAGAGATGTGTTAATCATTACATCGGCATTCTCCTGATAGGGGAATATATGCTTACCCTCGCCACGGCGTACGCTGGCCCAGCGTTGCAGTGTAGCCAAGGCGTTGTTGCCTCGTGTGGCGTAGTCGCGAGTGATACGGCGCAGGAGTCGGTTGTCCGACGTAGATATGCGCGAGAGGTTGTCCATCGCTACGGATGTCAAGCACGATGCGTAGATGCAGAACTTCTTATCGCGTGGGATGCTTGGCGTAAGGCGAGGATTAAGACCGTGAATACCCTCCATAATAAGTATCGAGCGGTCGTTGAGTTTCAGCGGTTTTTCGTGCCATTGGCGTGTGCCTGTGATGAAGTCATAGCGTGGTACTTCGACGCTCTCGCCTGCCATCAAGCGTTGCAGGTCGCTGTTGAGCAACTCCAGGTCAATAGCCTCCAAAGCCTCATAATCGTAGTCACCCGACTCGTCGCGCGGTGTACGCTCACGGTCAACGAAGTAATCATCCAACGAAATAAGTACAGGGTCGAGGCCCAGGATGCGCAGTTGGATGCCAATGCGCTTCGATGTTGTGGTCTTACCGCTTGATGATGGGCCCGAGAGCAAAACAACTTTAGCGCCACGGGTTTTGTTCGCTTGGAGTATCTGGTCGGCAATGTTGGCAATCTTCTTCTCGTGGAAGGCCTCGGCGATTTTGATGAGTTCGCTGGCATCACCTTGCAGAACTTTCTCGTTGAGATGGCCTACTGTTGGCACACCCATAATGTTTACCCATTGGTGGTACTCCTTGAAAATATCAAGCATTCTGTCCCAATGTACGTTGAGGTCCAACTCGGCTGGGTTGTTGCGTGTCGGCAAGGCGATGTAGAAGCCGTTGTGATAGCGTCTAATATCGAACAGATGGATATATCCCGTATCGGGAGTAAGTGCTCCGAAGAAATATCCAACAGTATTATCTAAAATATAAATTTCGCTATAAAGACGTTTGCGCGTATGGAGCAATGATAGTTTGTCGGTATATCCGCAACGCTCATAAATATTGTGTACCTCGGCCGTTGTTAGGCGATGGTTGTGTATAGGGAATCTGCGGTCGATAATCTCTTGTATCTTGAGTCGCAGAGCATTTATCTCGTCGTCAGTTATACGTTCATCGTCACCAAACTCGCAGTAGAATCCGCAACCCACCGTATGACGAATATAGAATGTTCGCTGGCCATAGAGGTCGGCAACGGCCTTTTGCAAGATGAATGATATTGTGCGTTGATAAACGCGATAGCCCTCAAAGTGAGAGATGTCGATAAATTGTACTGTTACAGGTTTGTAGATTCTGTAATTCAAATCCTTAAATTCGTTATTGACATAGGCTGCCAGAATGGGGTATTTGCTCTCTATGCCCAATTGCTGCTGCAATTCAAGTAACGATGTGTCGGCCTTTACTTCTACATTCTGGCCGTTGTTTATACACACAATTTTTACACGCTTTGTCATAATCCAATGTTTGAGTTTAGGCAAATGCTGTTATTAATTGTGTAAAGATAAGAAATTTATTCCGAATATTGATATTCGAAAATGATTATTTGATGGCTTTTTTGTAAAATCCTACTATAAAATAGCACGGCTGAAAAGCCGTGCGTAGGTGTAGTTATGATTGTTGAATCGGTGTTCTACTTTTTCGTGTAAACCACCTTCTTTGTCTCAAAGAAATCCTCTTCGAAGAAGTCGGCGATGTTATATTGCTGCCATTGCATCTTTGTCGCAGCAAGTTCTTCGGTCAAATCACCACCCTTAAGATAGAGTATTCCATTGGGAAGCGTACCTCGCTGTCCTTGCTCAATCTTGCCCCATATCCACTTGACGAATGTGGGCATCTCGGTTACGGCACGCGATACGATGTAGTCGAATTTTTCGGGAATCTGCTCCACGCGCACGTTGCGGGCGTCGATGTTCTTGATGCCAGCACCCTCGCATACGCCCTTTACGACGGTGATTTTTTTGCCGATAGAGTCTGCCGAAACAAACTTTACTTCAGGAAACATTATGGCAAGTGGTACGCTCGGGAATCCTCCTCCGCAACCCACGTCAAGTACTCTTGCACCAGCCTCAAATTGGCACACTTTGGCTATGGCGAGCGAGTGGAGGATATGACGCAGATAGAGCTGGTCGAAATCCTTGCGTGATACTACATTTATCTTGGCGTTCCAATCGGCATATAGGTCATACAAAGCGGCGAATTGCCTGCGTTGTTCTTCGTTAATGTCGGGAAAATATTTTGTTATAAGGCTTATCATTGTTGTGTTATGTTAGTTGTTTGTGGAATTCTTCTCGGCTGTTGAGAGCAAGCCGCAGGCCGCCTTTATATCCTCGCCACGAGAGGCCCTGATTGTGGTCTGTATTCCTTTGGCTGTCAGCGCATCACGAAAGGCTATCATACGCTCGGCCGAGGGCGAAAAATAGGGCGAATCTGGAATCTTGTGGAAACGTATAAGATTCATTCTGCACTTGATGCCATTGAGCAGTCGGCATAACTCTTTTATATGCGCAGGAGAGTCGTTTAGTCCCTCCATTACAATATACTCAAACGATACACGTCTCTGCCCCGTGAAGTCGTATCGACGCAGGATGTCACACACCTCGTGTATAGGAAATGCCTTCTCGATAGGCATAATCTCGGCACGTTGGTCGTGGAACGGGTTGTGCAGACTGACGGCAAGATGTACCTTGGTCTTGTCGAGAAATTCGGCAAGGTGGCTTGCTACGCCAGCAGTCGATAACGTAATGCGTGTTGGTGACCAAGCAAACCCCCAATCTGAAGTAAGTATCTCGATAGCGTCGAGAACATTATTGAGATTGTCGAGCGGCTCGCCCATACCCATAAATACAATATTGGTGAGTCGGTCACGGTCGGGGAGTGATACAATCTGGTTTATTATTTCACCTGCCGATAGCGAGTGTTGCAGGCCTTGTCGTGCCGTGGCACAAAAACGGCATCCCATACGGCAACCTGCTTGTGACGAAACGCAAAGCGTCGCACGCTCACGGTCGGGGATATATGCCGATTCGATGTATTGGCCTTGTTGGGTGGCGAAAAGATACTTCTTTGTGCCATCTGTCGATACACTCTCGCGCAGTGGAGCCGACAATCCCAACTCGTAACGCTCGGCAAGTCGAGTGCGAGCCGCCAATGATAGGTCGGTCATCTGCTGTATGTCGTCAACGTGGCGGACATACAACCAACGGGCGATTTGCTTGGCTGCAAAACGCGGCAGTTGCTCTGCTTCGCACAACGCCTTGAGTTGGCTGAGTGTCTTTCCGTAAAGGCTCTGTTTTGTCATAATCGGTGTATCAAAATATTCTCTCCGACGACAAAAGTAAAAATTTTTTGAAGATTTTTAGTGGCTCTGCGCTCTTTTTTGGAATTTTATGATTATATTTGCCAAAACAACTGCGGGCATATTCTCGGTTAGAGGGCGCTTGCGGGGTGTATTTGGCGTTTTATAGCGTTGATATATAGGCGATTAAGGTGGGCGGCAGAGTGTGTCGTGTACTTTGGGCCGAGTCGGCGTATGAGAGCCTAAGACTATTGAAACAAATTAAATTGAAATAAAATTACAGTATGGAACTTAAAAAATCACCTAAAGCAGACCTTCAAAATAAGAAGGGTTTGTTCCTTGAGATTGGAATGATTATCTCATTGTTATTTGTGATTGCTGCCTTCCTCTATGCTCCCAAGGAGTATCGTATCGAGCAGGTAGACCTTAACTACGGTCCTATCGAGGAGGAAATCACAGAGATTACTCGTAACGAGCAGAAACCACCTGAGGTACCAAAGAAGATTGAGATTCAGGTTGTGTCTGATATCCTTGATATCGTGACTAACGATACCAAGATTACTACCGATATCTCTTTCGAGGACTTCGGTGACGACTTGGAGATTACAACAAAGGTTGTAGAAGTTGAGGAGGAGGAGATTGAGGAGGATACTCCTTACATCCGTGTAGAGAAGATGCCTTCATTCCAGGGTGGCGATTTGAACGTATTCCGTAACTGGGTACAGAGCAAGTTGCGTTATCCGCAGATTGCACAGGAGAACGGCGTTCAGGGTCGTGTAGTATTGGCATTCGTTATCGAGAAGGACGGCAAACTTACTAACATCGAGGTGTTGCAGACTCCCGACCGCTCGTTGGCTGATGAGGCTGTACGTGTGTTGAATACTTCTCCGAAGTGGGAGCCGGGTATGCAGCAGCAGCAGGCTGTACGTGTAAAGTACACTTTGCCCGTTACATTCACGATTTCTAACTAATAATAAATATAAAGTATCCCGTAATTTTTGTTGCGGGATGCTTTTTTTTTACCCATAAGTGAAGGATGGTAAAGCCTAAAAGTGATAATATTGCGACTGCAAGTGACGAACAGGTCGATTTGCGTGAACGTGCGGTTGTTGTAGCGGTTATTCGTGATGGCCAGAGCGTAGAGCAGACCGAGGAGTTTCTCGGCGAGTTGGAGTTTTTGGCCGAGACGGCCGATATTGTGACCGTGTGCCGATTTACTCAACGCTTGTCGCAGCCCTCGTCGCGTATATATATTGGTCCTGGTAAGTTGGAGGAGATTGCGGCCTATTGTGCCGAAAATGAGATAGATGTCGTCATCTTTGATGACGAACTCTCGCCCTCGCAAACGCGTAATATCGAGAAGGTTATGCCTTGCCGATTGCTGGACCGCACTCGTTTGATTCTCGACATATTTATGGCTCGTGCGCGCACGGCTTATGCCAAGACGCAGGTGCAGTTGGCGCAGTATGAGTATATGTTGCCGCGTTTGGCTGGTATGTGGACTCACCTTGAGCGTCAGCGAGGTGGTACGGGTACTCGTGGTGGTGCGGGTGAGCGCGAGATTGAGACCGACCGCCGTATAGTCCGCAACCGTATATCGAAACTCAAGGATGAACTCTCGAAGATTGACCGTCAGATGGCTGTCCAGAGGTCTAATCGAGGCTCGATGGTGCGTGTGGCACTTGTGGGATATACCAATGTGGGTAAATCTACGTTGATGAATCTTGTATCAAAGAGCGAGGTTTTTGCAGAGAACAAGTTGTTTGCGACGTTGGATACAACGGTGAGAAAAGTGGTGTTCGACAATCTGCCATTCCTGCTGTCGGATACAGTAGGTTTTATTCGTAAACTGCCTACCGAGTTGATTGAGTCATTCAAATCGACGTTGGATGAGGTGCGTGAGGCCGATTTGCTGGTGCACGTTGTCGATATTTCGCACCCCAATTTCGAGGAGCAGATTGCTGTGGTGAAGCAGACTTTGCAGGATATAGGCGCGGGCGATAAACCTGTATATCTGGTATTTAACAAGATTGACGCCTATACTTACGAAAAGAAGGATGAGGATGATTTGACTCCCGCGACACGTCGCAACCTCTCGTTGGAGGATTTGAAGAAGAGTTGGATTGCCAAGGCCAATACGCCTTGTATCTTCATCTCGGCTGTCGAGCGACAGAATATCGAGAAGTTGCGTTCGGACCTATATGGTATGGTGCGTGAGATTCACGCAGGACGTTATCCGTTTAATAATTTTTTGTATTAAAAACTTTTGATGCTATGATTCATATTTTAGGCGAGCAGAATTCTATCTTCAACACATTTATTGCGCAGGTGCGCGATAAATCGGTGCAGACCGATTCGATGCGTTTTCGACGTAACTTGGAGCGCATCGGCGAGATTATGAGTTACGAGATTTCCAAGACGCTTAATTATGAGCAGCGTCAGGTGGAGACTCCGCTGGGTGAGGCATCGGTAAATATGATTAGCGATAAGTTGGTCATAGCGACCGTTTTGCGTGCGGGTTTGCCTCTGCATCAGGGTTTCCTTAATTACTTCGATAATTCGCAGAGTGCCTTTGTGGCGGCGTATCGCAAGAATGAGAAAAATGGCAAGTTTACCGTCAAGGTGGAGTATGTCTCTTCGTGCGATTTGACGGGTAAGGTGTTGCTTTTGGTGGACCCGATGTTGGCTACGGGCCAGTCGTTGCGTCTGACCTATGAGGCCTTGTTGGAGAAGTGCGGTACGCCGTTGCATACTCACGTTGCATCGGTTATTGCCAGCGAGCAGGGCGTGGAGTATGCCTTGCAGCATCTGCCACAGAAGAGTACCACGTTGTGGGTAGGTGCTGTCGATGCCGAACTCACGTCGAAGGCCTATATCGTGCCAGGTATTGGTGATGCGGGCGATTTGGCATTTGGCGACAAGTTGTAGGAGCGGTAGTCAGAATATTTTATATAGTATGAGGGTAGGACTCTGAAAGTCCTACCCTCATATTGTTTCTTGGATTGTTTTGGCAACGTTACCTTATTTTGTGCGGTGCAACAGGTTTTCGATAATTTGAGCCGAGCCGTTGCCTGATGAGAACATTCGCTCGATGTGTCCACTTTCGACCATTTCGGCAGTCGGCATAATGTGCAGGTGGGGCGGAGCGATAAGCGCAATGGAGTCGCACAGCGTCGTCGCTATATCCAATTCGTGAGTCGAAAAGAGTATGCATTTATGCTCGTCGTGCGCCAATCGTTTTAGCAATGAGCAGAGCTCGTATCTGTTCGGCAGGTCCAAGAATGCCGTAGGCTCATCCAACAGTATGATGGGAGTCTGCTGTGCTAATGCGCGTGCTATCATTATGCGCTGACACTCTCCGTCCGACATCTTATCCATCGTCTTGTCGGCATATTCGCTCATCCCGACCGAGGCCAATGACTCCTCGACTATGCGGGTGTCGCTCTCCTGCATACGCCCTATCCAGTTGGTGTAGGGAGCGCGTCCCAAAGCCACAACATCACGACAACGCAGGTTGGCAATGCGTACCTTGTCGGTTGTAACAAATGCCACACGGGTGGCCATCTCGGCGGCAGTAAGCATAGTTATATCTTTGCCATCTATGATAATCTTACCATCGACAATCTCTCCCAGACCAGCAATAGCGCGCAGAAGTGTACTCTTGCCTGTGCCGTTACGTCCCACGAGCGCAGTAAGGTCGCCAGCACGAACCTTTGCCGTGAGGTTTTCTATGAGGGTACGTTCGCCGTAACCCAATCTTATGTTCTCGAATTGTATCATAACGTCAGACAATGTTTTTATTCTTAATTACTACCCATATAACAATAGGTATTCCGAGTAGTGCCGTAATGGTGTTGACGGGCAGAGTGAGCAGTTTTGAGAATATGTCGCATGCGAGCAAGGCTATGGCGCCCGACAGCGCCGCCGCAGGCAACAATATGCGGTGGTCGGCATTGCGGAAAAGTATGCGGGCGACGTGTGGTATAGCCAAACCTATAAATCCAATAGGGCCACAAAAGGCGGTAACGGTACCAGCCAGCAGTGTCGTAGATAGCAGAATCAGCGTGCGTGTGCGCTGAATGTTAAGTCCCATAGTGCGAGCATAAGACTCTCCTAATAAAAGCATATTCATAGGTTTGATTACGCTTACGGCGATTATAAGGCCCGCAATTATGGCCGGAGCGACAAGCAGTAGTTGCGACGATGTTACATCACCCAACGAGCCCATAGTCCATACGATGAAACTCTTAAGTGCCTCCTCATTGCTCAAATATTGCATAATCTGCACAATGGCACTTACAGCCGAGCCAATCATCATACCGAGGATGAGGATGACCATAATATCCTTTATGCGACGACTGACCGAGGCAACGAGTGCCAATATCGCTGCTGCGCCAAACCACGCGGCACCTGCCGTTCCCAATGTTGAGAGTAATGGCGAGGCTGTGAATCCGAGTAGTGGCGCGCCGAGAATGAATAATGCGACACCAAGACTTGCGCCTGAACTTACTCCCAAAACATAAGGCCCTGCCAGCGGGTTACGAAACAGAGTCTGCATCTGCAAACCACTTACCGATAATGCAGCACCTGCCAATATGGCGATGATGGCTTTTATGAGGCGTATGTCGATGATGATTCGGGCGGTTACGGCATCACACTCTCCGCCTGTCAATGCAGCCCAAATGTCGCTCAGCGCGATATTCACCGAGCCTACGGCAATGTCGGCTGCGAATAGCAGTACGACGAGTGCCGAAAGTATGCAGAATAGTATGGTCGAGCGGTTGCGCATAATCTTATTCAAGTCTTTGGTAGTAGTATAATTCAGGTTTTAGGAGCGCCTCGTTTGAAGCCTCGTCCATCAATTCGGGATGAAATATTTTTATTAAGTCGCTCAATATAATATCGGGGCGTATTACACCTGATTCCCAGAAGTCATTACCCCCTGCGGGCGAGAGTCTGCGTGTACAATTATATACATTACCACTTTTGACGCACTCTATATCGGTAAGTTTCGGGTAACGGCTACGCAACTCCTCGGCTGTGCGTAGTTGTCCTACGTTAAGCCAGCAATCAGCCTTTGCCGCCATCAGATAAGCCTCTTCGTTGTCGATAGTGGCCGAAGTGTTGTCGGTGTCGCGGTCGTAAAGATAGTCGCCTGCAGCGTCGGCTATCAAGCGGGCCATATAACTCTGCGTCGAGGGCATAAACCAACTATCGGCATAGGGCGTGTTGAGCATAACTTTAGGCTTTGACGTTGCGCTGGCCGCTAACTCTTTTAGGTGGTTATAGCGAGTCGGTATCTCGCCGAAAAACTTCTCGCCCTCTTCTCTGCAACCCGCTATCTCGGCTATTGCCACTACCCATTCGGCCTTACCGAGCGGTGAGGGCTCGACATATTCGCCAATATAGATGTAGGGGATGCCCAACTCCTGCAATTTCACTTCCATCGCGCTGGCGGCATTAACGCCATAAAGCAATACTATGTCGGGAGCAAGGGCAAGCAGTGTCTCGTAATCGATGTTGTTGTCGTAACCCACGTCGCGTACTTTGTCGCGGTTGCTGTTGACATATTCATCCGAGACGAAATCTATACCCGACACGCCTACCGTATATTCGCTCTTGCCTATGGCCGAAAGCATAGCAACATAACTCGATGACATACATACTATGCGCCGAGCAGGTCCGTCGATGCGTTGCAGGTTGTGGCTTTGCGCTGTGTTGAATCTTCCTTCGGGGTCGATAAGTAGATATTGTGTCACATCTTTTGCGCCTTGCCAAGGGTTGTGGCAAGCGATAAGCGTAGCCGAGCCATCGGCGGTAGATAAAATCTCAAACCCCGATGCGTATTGTGGTTTGTAAAGCGTATGCGTAAAGAGTGATGAATCGAATTGCTCACCCGACGAACATCCAACGCATAATGCTACCATTAGCAGTAATATGTATGAGCAAAATCCTTTCATCGCGCTAATAGGTCTTTGTGCATCGTTTGTATTATGGCCTTGCCGTCAAGTGTGAATTGCTCCACTTTGTCGCCCTCGCTTTCGATTACGGTGTTGTTTGTGCAGTCGTATCGCACATAACCCTCCTGAGAGATTAGCCCAAAACCATTATTAAATGTCCAAAAGCCGTAGTGGGGTATCGCAGGGTTGAATATGTCTTTGCTGAATTTGAAACCATCGGTCGCTATGTCCATCTGTCGTAGTAGTGTAGCCGCAAGGTCGGCTTGTGATGCGAAATTTTCGACCACCATACCTCCTTGCTCTATGGCACCACCCGTCCATAGCATAGGTATGCGCTGACGGGGCAGTTCTCCTGTCTGTAACTCTTCGGGGTAGGCTATGCCGTGGTCGGCAATAAGTACAACGAGCATATCTTCCCACGCGGGCGATTGCTTCCAGTGCTCAATCATCTTACTTACACACTCATCGGTGAAAGCAGCGGCATTGAGTATCTTGTTCTCAAAAGCCGAAAAGGGAACGTCAAACGGCTCGTGAGACGATAGCGTGAGTAGCGTTGCAAAATATGGCTTTTCCGCCGAGGCCAATTCCAAAACTTCATCAGCAAAATATTCGCAAACCACATCGTCGGCATAGCCCCATTGGGCCAAAGGAGCATCGAGCGAGATGTTGTGCTGGTCGGTTACGCGCTCAATGTCGGTGCCGTAGAGGTATGAAATGGTGTTGGTGAAGTTAGCATCTCCGCCGTATGTAAAGGTGGTTGTATAACCCTCCTTGTGCAATGAGCGTGATATGGCTGGCAGCGTGTGCGCCTTTTGGGGATGCTTCATTACCGATACCTTCGGGTGAGTGGGGTAGCCACTCATTATGGCAACCGTGCCTCGGTCGGTGCGGAAAGAGTTGGCGAAGAGATTTTCGAACCAGATGCCTTCACTCTTTAACGCATTGAGGTGCGGAGTTACCTCCTTGCCGTCGATAATCTCGTCGGTTATAGTTCGGCCAAAACTTTCCAATATGACAAGCACTACGTTGGGGCGCGTGGTGTTTAGTACCGCTGTCGTGTCGGCATCGGCCTGAGGGCTTTGTAACTGCTCGAACATCCTCTCACACTCCTCATCGCTAAAGTAGCGATAATCTCCCTCTTTGAGTTCGGAGCGTGATGCCGACGATAGGAAAGAGAATATAGGGTTTGTCGCGGCCTGATTCAAAAACATATTGTCGCTGAAATATACCTTGCTGACGTTGGCGGGCGATGTGCCCGTACCTCCGCGAATAGCCAAGAATATCAAGCCTCCGACAACAATCCATATCGCAGTATGTAACGCTCGACGCAAAAGATTTGCTTTCGCCGAGTGGTAGATTTTGACAACTCCTCGCCATACGGCTATCATAAGGGCTGCGTAAAGCACAAATAACAATACGGCAGGCCATAGGTCGCCCCACGTCACACTTGCGGCGGCCTCTTTGGGAGTGGCAAGATATGGGATTATGGTGCTATCGAGACGGAATCCCCAATGGCGGAATAGTCCGAAATCGACGGCCACCATCAGCGACGCAACGAGGGCTATGATTACAAAATAGGTGTTAAGCACGCGACGCATTGCCTTGTCGGGTATTGCTATCCATTCTGCGACCAACATTATCAACCAAGGTATGGCGCTAATGTATCCTGCGACTGTAGAGTCCAACAACAGTCCGTTGAGCGACACGCCCAACAACTCGGCCGACGAGGCCTCGGCGGCTTGCTCGGCATACCAGAGCAGAAAGAGCGGTTTCTGCAAGGCCATCATCACAACCGATGTGAGGTATATGGCCACTATGGTTAAGAGTTTTCGGGACATTGTTACCTTAATTTATTTGGTAATTATATAGCAAATTACACAACCGTAGGTTGTACCTCATTCGGAGCCTTGTAAAGGCGACCAAAGCCCCTGCCTGAGGCGGGGGTTGGGGGTGGGTCAGACTTGTAAATGCGGCTAAAAGCCGCAACGTAGGCTTAAAGAAGCAAAACGCCTTAATAGTAGTGTAATATTGTATGTAAGCACCATTTATTTATATAACGATGCAAATATAGACAAATTATAATTCAAAATTCAAAATTCAAAATTCAAAATTGCTTGCAGAGGTGATGTTCGTGATTAATTCCTTTGTCGGAGATTGTCGAATAATATTTTTTTAGTAACTTTACAATGTATAACTAATATGGGGATTATACATCTGGAGTGTTTGATTTACGGGAAGAACGGAAATGTAATGAACTGATTCCTGCTATAGGTGATAGGCCTCATACAATTAGTGATAAAGACTACTCTTTTAATGTTACGTTTATTGAATATCACAATGATTAGAATTTTATTTATTTTATTGTTGGCGAGCCTGTCTGTGTCTGCATATGCTCAAAAAAGTAAAACGAAAATAATGCGCTGGAAACCGACGGATGAGGCAAGTGTTGCATCAGGAGACCGCAAAGTCAAATACATACTTCATAACCCAACGTTGAGTAATACCCGATTGAGCGAATATTTTAATTTGGAGGTTGTGGACACTCCCAAGAATCTCGAAAAGATATTACGTCATTATCCTTGTTTTGTGGTGAGAAGAGTTGCAGATACGAGCGTGTATGATGATGAACATTATGTAGAAAAAGATGTCTACGGCAGTGAAGAATATCCCTATCACAATGTTTTCGTGTTTAAGTCTAAAGGCTATTGGCAATATAGCGTGTCCGCTACTATGCTTGGGCCTATTACAGGGACTGACCCTCATATCATAGCCGAATTTAGAAAGTACAATGACCCTCAAGATGATTGCCCATTACAGATGATAATGTGTGGTAAGGATAATAAATTTGTTATAGGATTTGAAGGTGTGAGATTTGATAAAAATAATAAGTCTTACCCTTCGGGTTCATTTTCGACATATCTCATTCAACCAGCATCGCGCAAGAAACTCAAGCAAATGAAATCTTTGGTTAAAAAGGCCGCTTTGGTAGCGCAGTATAACAAAGAGATTAAGGAGTTTTTGGATTAAACCGATTGCAAAAAGGTGTAAGTGGATTAGATAGAACTAAAAAAACATAGAAAAATTTTGTTTTCCACGAAAAAGTTGTACCTTTGCACCGCTAAATAGCATAAAAACATTTAATTAAAACAATTATGAACAATTACGATACCGTTTTCATTGTCACTCCCGTCCTTTCAGAGGCACAGGTAAAGGAGGTTGCTGACAAATTCCAGGGCATCATCACCGAGAACGGCGGTCAAATCGTGAATGTGGAGAATTGGGGCTTGAAGAAGCTTGCTTATCCTATTCAGAAGAAGACTACCGGTTTCTACTTCCTTGTAGAGTTCGAGGCTGAGGGTCAGCTCATTGAGAAGCTCGAGACTAACTATCGTCGTGACGAGCGCATCATTCGTTTCTTAACTTTCAAGCAGGACAAGTTCGCTGTAGAGTACTCTGCAAAGCGTCGTGCTAAACTTGCTAACAAATCACAGGAGGAGTAAACTATGGCACAGGAGAATGTAAAGGGTGGCGAGATTCGTTATCTCAATCCCGTATCAGTAGATGTAAAGAAGAAGAAGTACTGCCGCTTCAAGAAGTTGGGCATCAAGTACGTAGATTATAAGGACGGTGAGTTCTTGAAGAAGTTCCTCAACGAGCAGGGTAAGATTTTGCCTCGTCGTTTGACTGGTACATCTCAGAAGTTCCAGAAGAAGGTGGCTCAGGCTGTTAAGCGTGCTCGTCACTTGGCTATTCTGCCGTTCGTAACAGATTGTATGAAATAATTAAGAGGAGGAGAGCAATATGGAAGTTATTCTTATCAAAGACGTAGAGAACT
>JAZOVT010000077.1:0-2642 GCA_045658845.1 Alistipes sp. | reverse complement strand
CATGGCTACGATCCGACTTTTGCTGTTTATTCATCGAAATTTGCCTAATTGGCGACCTTCGTTAAAAACGCGCACGAAGGTACGATTTTTTTTGCACTTTTTGGCACTATTTAGGTTATTATTTTAATTTTACTGTAAAATTTATTATTTTTCCCTACATTTGTAGTGCAATGAGTCGCTTTATAGACATACACACCCACTTTCCTACGGGCCGACACATCGAGCCGCAGGGCGTAGGCGTTCATCCTTGGAGAGTCTTGTGCGACGAACTCCCCTCGCGAGAAGAGTTCGCCACGGCAGACCTCATTGGAGAGATTGGTTTGGACTTTGTTTGTGATGTAGAGCGCAACAAACAAGAGGAGGTTTTCAGGGCGCAACTCGCCATCGCGGAAGAGTTACAGAAGCCCGTTGTTTTGCACTGCGTAAGAGCATTTGAGCCGACGATGAAAATAGTTGCAGAATACGACCTGCGAGCCGTTATTTTTCACGGCTTTATAGGTTCGGTGCAACAAGCCGAAAGAGCAATCAAAAAAGGTTATTTTTTATCATTCGGCACAAACACCTCACGCTCGCCAAAAACCATTGAGGCTCTGCGCAATACACCGCTCGACAAAATATTCGCAGAGAGCGACGAGAGCAAAAAAAACATAGAGGAAATTTATAGCGAAATAGCCACACTAAAGGGCTGCAAACAAGGCCTTTTAGAGCAGGCAATTTTGGAAAATTATAACAAAGTTTTCGAATAGATTATATGGCAGAAAAATGGCTTGAAAGAACATCGCTTTTATTGGGCGATGAGAAGTTGAATAAATTACAAAACGCCAACGTTTTGGTAGTCGGATTGGGTGGTGTAGGAGCCTACGCTGCCGAGATGATTGCCCGCGCTGGCGTTGGCCGTATGACCATAGCCGATGCCGATGTAGTATCGGAGAGCAACATCAACCGCCAACTTATAGCCTTGCACTCTACCGTTGGACGTCACAAAACCGAGGTTATGGCCGAACGTCTGCACGACATAAATCCCAACATAAAGTTGACTATCGTAAGCCGTTTTATAAAAGATGACGAGACCGATGCCTTGCTCGATAGCGACAAATTCGACTATGTCGTAGATGCCATAGATACACTATCGCCAAAATTAGCACTAATAAAAGGCGCATTAGATAGAGAGATACCACTCGTCAGTTCGATGGGTGCAGGAGCAAAGACCGACCCTGCAAAGATGGAGATTTGCGACATCGCAAAGACTCACCACTGCCCGCTGGCCCATATGCTACGCAAGCGTCTGCACAAAATTGGCATTCGCAAAGGCTTTACAGCCGTATTCTCGCCAGAGCCCGTAAGAGAGGGGGCGATGATTCTTTGCGAGGAGCAGAACAAGAAATCGAATATGGGGACAATATCCTACATACCTGCCGTATTCGGCATTGGCTGTGCATCGGTGGTTATCAGAGGGTTAATAGATGAATTTTAGCAACGAAACAAGAAAACGCTATATGAAAATTGTATTTTTAGATGAATATTCCGTATGCGGACGTAGCCTTGAAGCCATCACACGACAAGGCGAATACACGGGTTACGAAACAACTTCGCCCGACGAGGTGTTGGAGCATTGCGCAGGTGCAGAGGTCGTTATCAGCAACAAAGTGGTACTCGATGCCAAGACCATTGCCGCCCTACCCGACCTCAGGCTAATCTGCGTTGCGGCTACGGGTATGAACAATATAGATTTAGTTGCGGCGGCGGACCACAACATCGAAGTGCGCAATGCCGTAGGCTATTCAACCTATGCCGTTGCCGAGACAACCCTCTGCTCGGCTCTATCGCTCTTGCGCGAAGTGACATATTACAACGATTTCTTTCATTCGGGCCACTATGCCGCATCCGAAAGAATCTTCAATTTTGACCGTCCCACGGCTCAACTGCGTGGCAAACGCTGGGGTATCATAGGATTGGGTAACATCGGGCGCGAAGTAGGTCGTTTGGCAGAGGCTTTTGGTTGCGAGGTTGTCTATTACTCCACTTCAGGCACCGCACGACAAGAGAAATACAAAGAGTTATCGCTTGAGGAATTGCTCACAACGTCGGACATAGTATCGATACACTGCCCGCTCAACGAGCGCACCGCAGGATTGATTGGCAAAGAGGAGTTGGCAAAGATGAAATCATCGGCCATATTGATTAATGTTGCGCGCGGTGGCATCGTTGATGAAGCGGCATTGGCCGAGGCGTTGGATAAAGGCACAATACGAGGTGCAGCATTGGATGTATTTTCGTCAGAGCCTTTGCGCGAATCACCTCTATATAATATAAATGATAAATATCGCTTACTCGCTTCGCCCCACAATGCGTGGTCGTCAGCCGAGGCCATCGACCGATTAATCGGCTGTATAGCGCAGAATATAGCCGAATATGTGCAAGAGCATAGATAAAAAATAAAAATAGGTTGTCGAAAATCGGCAACCGTTATTTTATTTTAACTGATTGATTTTCAGTGTTAGTTTTTACGAAAATTGCGAAATCCTACATAGAAGACTACATGGAGGTCGTAATCAAGCCAAAAAACTACGAATGCAAAGGTAAATAAAACTTTTGAAAGTAAAGCGCTGAAATCAAGCATCTTTCGAAGATGCATTGTGAAT